>JAPPKG010000475.1:0-3188 GCA_026914085.1 Caldilineaceae bacterium
ACACCAAAGTCTCGACTACCGCACGCCGGCAGAAGAGCACTTCGTGCTCTGTTCAAAGCCGGCCGCATCCATCTGGATGCACCTTATTTTACCCGTTTCGTGGTCCAAACATTGGGACCCACCACACTTGGCCCAAGGACAGAGCATGAATCGCAAGATGGGTTTCGGAATCACAGTGGTGTTGACGATCGTGGTCGTTCTCGGCGCGTTGCAGCTGCGGGCCAAGAGGGGCTGACCCTCGAGGGACTGCCTGAGAAGTTCAACCTGCTCACGACCGCTCGGGAACAGCTGACGGAGCGCGTGGCCGCGTCGGCGAACTGGCAGACGGGCATCTTCATCCGCGCGGAAAAAGGCTGTATTCCGTACGAGTTGGACGATTACTGCTATCCGCAGAGTTTGGAAGTGCAGATCATGGCGGAGATGGAGGGCAGCTTCTACAGCCCGTACACCGGCGAGACGTTCTCCTGGGCGGAGGATGTCGACATCGAACATATCGTCGCCCGTAGTGAAGCGCACGACAGCGGCCTGTGCGCAGCCGACACTTTCACGCGCCTAGCGTTCGCCAGCGACCCGCTCAACCTGACCTCTGCCTCGCCGGAACTGAACAGGGACCAGAAGGTGGACAAAGATGTCGCTGAATGGCTTCCGGAGCTAAACAAGCGCTGGTTTGTCAGCCGGGTCGTATCCGTCATGCGGCGCTACGGGGTCTTGATGGATGCCCGCAAGGAGGCGGCGGCACTGGCGGTGCTTGAGTCCTTCCCTTCCTTCGTCATGGAGATCGTTGCCGCGGAGGAAGCTGAGCCGACGGCCGCTGAAGAGGTCACGCCCACGCCCAGTTCAGAAACCGAGCAGCAGTCAGGGCCGCAGGTGGAGGGCGATCCGCTGAAATTGTACAGCGACATCGGGCGTATCACCTGCGCCGAGGCGCGGCGGCATGGTATCGCGCCTGTGCAGAGTGATCATCCGGCTTATCAGTATATGCGGAATCCGGACGGAGATGGGGTGGTGTGAGTAGGAGGAGGGGGGCCGGGCGACAAGGCGAGAATTCTTGGAATTAGAGGATTATAAGAGCAGACAGCAATTCAAAAGACCAACTCAATTGCTTGGTCGGACGATGCGGTATGCGCTGTTAAACCGGCCCGTGAACATGGTTCTCCGCAGAGTACGTCTTCCCCGATACGAAGGGCCCAGTACATCCCAGTAGGGGTCGCTCATATCCGTTGGAAGGTTACGATCTTCCATAATCCTTCGCTTTACCTCTGCTCTTCCCATGGACGGATCCTCTCGGAGGAGTTCTCTGACTTCGTCGACGAGAGGCCGATATGTAAGAGGCATACTCGGATGGCTATTTTCATCTGCCATGTGTTGCTCCTCTTCAATATTCGTTCGTTGATAAATCTCATTCATTTTGGTTATCCTTGTTCTGTTGGTAGTGGGCCATGATACGACACCACTGTGAACCGTTGGCCGGTTACGCCGACCGCCGTTACCCTTCTCTTCGTCTACCTCTCCGTACCGCTCCACCTGCTTATAGTGTCGCCAGCAATACCCTTTCGCAACGTGCTTTCCGTGGCAATCGGGAACTGTACACACTTCAGGTGGATTCGGGTCCCGAACACGCACCGCAAAATCAGGATCGCCGTACTTCCGCCACCGCAGATAATGCAGATTGCAATACCCCTTGCATGCGTGCTCCCTTTCACATCCAAGAACCTTGCATCCTCGCTTCATTAAACCAGCCCCCCTCCTACGTACTATTATGCACAAAAGTTCCATATTGTCAAATAAGAAGAAGGCCGGAATTCCTTACGAGTGACGCCAGCATGGGCGGCTAGAAGGTGGTAGTACTTTATCGATGAGTCCTCCGCCACGGACATCGTTTGCGGCCCGTTCCTAGAGGAACGGCTTACGGCACAACGCTCGGAAATTTTCGCGGTCTGCGAAATCTGTGGCATAATGTATTGCGCGAAAAAGCCGGTCGCGGGGCGAACCGCACCGGCGTGATCCACGAGGGCAAGCTTATGGATGCTTCGATTGTACCAAACCCTGATCTACAATCCTATCTGCTATTCTGAGCGGTGGTGCGCCGTGTCGGGCTGCTCAGCCCCGGCTAGCCCAGCAGCCGCCACCGCCGCGCCCGCGCACACCATCGCCCAGAGCAGCACCATGCAATTGTGCCATTCATGCTTTCTAAAATGAGCGTGGCGATGCCCGCTCCCAACATTGCCGAGGAGGCGCCCCATGGAACCACGAGGAAGAGTACTCAATTCAAGCCGGAAAAAGATCTGGGTGTATCAGGAAGGGGAGTGGCTGAATAGATACAGCGCCCTCCACCCGGCCTTTGTCAGCAAGCATTTGCGAATTGCAGAGGGATTAACAGTAACGAAGAAAGAGTTGCGTGACATTTACAAGGAGTGGATGCTCGCCAACCCGACACCCTTTGGGGATCCGGATATGAATGTGGACATGAGAGATATGCACAATCTCTATCTGTATCTTCTCGAGAGCCACGGAATTGAGGAGGACGGTGAGACGTTCCATGGAGTAGGGATCAGGGCTGCCGCTGGCTGATGTCGTAACTGCGATAGTGCTGTTTGTATGCGATACACTGCGCCAAATTCGCTGCCTGCTGGTAAGCAGGCAGCGATTCAAAACCCTGCAAAGGAGCTTTCTTGATGATCTTTGCGCTGAACGGCCAAGGCGCTGCGCTGGCCGACCGACAGGCGATCGCTCAGGCGATACTGGACGGAGATGCAAATGTGCTTAACGCACATGTTGTGGCGGACACGATCATTCCCGTCAGGGATGATCCGAATCCGGGTGGACTTTTCTGCATATACTGTCTTGACTCCGTAAGTGTCATTCACTCACATAGCTGGTTTTTCAGACACGCGACAATAAATGATTGTGTCGGCAGTGATAATTACCTGGGCATCTTAAATCCCCGTTCTCGCGGGGGATAGCATGCCCGGCACTGGCTGGCCAGGTACACGAGCCCACGGCATCGCGCCCTGTCTCGGGATGACCTGAAATTGGGGCCAATAAACTTTGGCAGCCAAGTGAGATCTCGAACGCAATCTCGCCGACGTGTACATCGAAAGGGTTAGATAGCCAGTGTTTGGATTTCAGGAAGTTCTAATGTAAATCCCAATTGAGACCAAGAGTATTGGTCAAGGGTAGTTGAGATA
>JAPPKG010000342.1:0-3173 GCA_026914085.1 Caldilineaceae bacterium
CCCCCCCCCCCCTTTTTTTCCCCCCCCCCCCCCCCCCCCCCCCCCCCTCTTTGGGGGGGCGGCCCACCCCCCCCCCCTTTGGGGGGGGGCCCCCCCCCCCCAACGCCCCCGGTCCTATTCGCGCCGCAGCGGGTGCGCGGCAATTCGACCTTTGCGGCCCGCGGCGGCCAGTGCTTCCCCCATCCCGCGTCGTGGCGGGTTCCAACTGTGACCCAGCGCGGGCAAGGCGGGCGAAGCAACGCCCAATCTGGCCTGACCTACGGGGCTATGGCCATCAAGAGCCCGCCACAGATATCATGACGGTGTGGTATGTCATTTCGGACCCAGGCAGAAGGCACACAGAGCGTACACAAAAAAGGTCTAGCAGTTACCGGTTCTCCACATTCCTGCGATAGAATTTGACGTAGGTAACTGCGGCATTGTCTATTGTCGCATCCGCGACATTCAAGTAAAATGGGGCAGTTTATTCTGAACTCGCTTGGGAACCTATGACGACTCTGCGCCTGCCCGGCCTCGTTGATGCACACGTCCATCTCCGCGAACCGGGCTACACACAGAAAGAAGATCTCCATTCCGGCACTTGCGCTGCCTTGGCCGGCGGCGTGACCACCGTTCTCGACATGCCCAACACCGTTCCACCCACCTCCACTCCGGCCAATTTCCAGGAAAAGGCGCGGCTGGCGGAAGAAAAGGCAGTTTGTGATGTGGGGCTGTTTGTCGGCGCAACCGTAGCCGATGTCGATGCCTACCTCCCGGTTGCGTCGCAGGCTTGCGGCCTTAAAATCTACGTAAACGAAACATTCGGCAGCCTGCGGATCGAAGAGCTGGGCCTACTCCATCGCCTCTTCCGCACGTGGGCGCAGCGCGCCGATGAAATAGACGGCTGGAGACGGGCCGCAACGAACACCAGGAACCGGCGCAACAGCCCAGTGCAGGCAGCCGCGTCCACACTGGGCCCTGTCGCCGTTCACGCCGAAGAGCTGATGGTGCCCGTCTGTCTGACTCTCAGCCATCTATACCAGGTCCCCCTGCATATCGTACACGTCAGCCGCCGCAGCGAGATCGAGCTCATCCGCGCCGCCAAAGAGAAGGGCATCCCGGTCACCTGCGAGGCCACCCCCCACCACCTCTTTCTGACCGAAGAGGACTATGACCGCGGCGGCAACCGTTTCGACATGCGGCCCAAACTGGCCGCTCAGGACGATGTGGCGGCCCTGTGGGAAAACCTCGAAGCAATTGATATTTTCGCCACCGACCACGCGCCGCATACATTTTCAGAAAAAGGCATGCAGTCACCAGTAGAAGTCGACAGAGAGGACGAATCTGGTGGCAGTACGCACACTCCGATGCCCGGAGTGCCGGGCGTCGAAACCATGCTCCCCCTCCTGCTAACAGCTGTCGACGCCGGCCGGCTTGAACTGGACGACCTGCTCCTGCGCTGCGTCGACAATCCACGCCGCATCTATGGTCTCACGGAGCAGCCGCAGACCTGGGTCGAAGTGGACTTGGACAAGTCGTATGAACTGGAAGACGCGGGCATGCGCACACGTTGCGGCTGGACGCCCTTTGCCGGCCGGCCGGTGAAAGGCCGCGTCGACAAAGTCGTGTTGAGGGGTGAAACTGTCTTTGACGGCGAACGGGTCCTGGCAACTCCCGGCACTGGGCGCGTACTTTTCCAAGAGCGTGCGCAATGAAAATGGAATGCCGGCCTGACTCCGATTCCCACCTTACATACAACGAATCAGGCATGGACAATGCCGGTCTTTAGACTGCGATGTGTCGGCTTGAGCGCACTCTTGGCGTGAGCTTTAATTGGAGAGCACAGGTAAGGAAGATATGACAATCACAATAGAGAGCTTTGCTGGCGAAGACATTCTCAGCGTCAATCAGTTCGATCGCGCCTCGCTCAATGCCATCTTCGGGATTGCCCACGAAATGCGCGTGCTGGTCGAGCGTTTCGGCGGCGCCGAGCTGCTACAGGGCAAAATCCTGGCCAATCTCTTCTATGAACCTTCCACACGCACCAGTTCCAGCTTTACAGCGGCAATGCAGCGCCTCGGCGGCCAGGTAATTCCCATTAACAACGTCCAATACAGTTCAGTCAGCAAAGGCGAAAGCCTGCCTGATACCATACGCACACTCGAGTGTTACGCCGACGTAATCGTGATCCGCCATCCGGAGGTGGGCGCCGCCGCAACCGCCGCCTACTATGCCGAAAAGCCGGTAATCAACGCCGGCGACGGCGTCGGGGAACACCCGACCCAGGCCCTGCTCGATCTCTTTACTGTGCAGGAAGAGCTGCAGCAGATAGACGGACTCACCGTCGCGATGGTGGGCGACCTGCGCTACGGGCGCACTGTCCACAGCCTGACCAAACTGCTGCTGAACTACGACGTATCCTTCATATTCGTCAGCCCGGATATTTTGCGCCTGCCCGCCGATGTCATGGAAGCTGTTCAAACTTCAGGTCATTCCTTTAGCCAGGTCGACGATCTGCACTCGGTGATCGGTGAAGCCGACGTGCTCTACATGACCCGTGTGCAAAGAGAGCGGTTTACCGATCTCGCCGAATACGATAGGGTCAAGGACTTTTACGTTGTCGACCAGGACCTGATGGCCAAGGCCGGCAAGAATATGATCGTGATGCACCCGCTGCCTCGTGTCGGCGAAATCAGCTACGCCCTGGACGACGACCCCCGGGCCGCCTACTTCCGCCAGATGCGCAACGGCATGTACATCCGGATGGCGCTGCTGGCCGCGCTTCTGGGCAAGGCGTAACCGCGAATGCCGGACTTGAATTCTCCCGCGATTCCGTTCAGCTCCCCCTCCTGCGTTGACAGGACCAATTCTATTTCTGTCGACCACCGGCTTCGATTGCTTACCAAAAATTCACTATGATTTTGACGTCATGACTGCTCTCCTCTATAATTTCCTCTAGCCCGTCCCGTGGAGCATGTAATAGTGCTGCCCTTTGCTTGAAGGATTAGGTAGCCGTTCAACGTCGAATTCCTCGGCTTCTGGAGTCAACAAAGGATTCACCAGTTGAAAAAAGCGGAGTACCAATTCCGCCTGACTGGGTCGGATGCGCCCTGATTCCCACATGGCGCAACTTGGATGCAGAAGGAAGGTAAGTATGAAACGGATTGTGATCACAGGCATGGGCGCGATCACAC
>JAPPKG010000704.1:0-3170 GCA_026914085.1 Caldilineaceae bacterium
AGAATTTTCAGGTATCTCATCAAAAAGGATCCTGCTATACTTATTGCATAGCGGCATTCACGTAGTTGAACGGCACCCGTACATTCAAGCATAAACTCGCATGGACGCGTGCGCAAGCATCCCCCGGCCACCAGAATATGACGGAAATCAACCTCTTCGAGCAGGACGCACCGCTGCAGTTTGAGCGAATTCTCATCTATCCCTACCCCGACCTCCGACGCCTCTGGGTACGCATCTGGCTGCCCGCCCGCTTGGAAGATGACGCCCCCAATGTCGAGTTGATCGTCTACAACCCCGATGGAACCGAGAACAACAGCCTCGTCCTCCTGGCCCAAACTGATACCCGCCTCAACAACACCCTGCACCTCAAAGACCCTGTCACCCCCGGCGAAACCTACCGCGTGGAAGCGACGTTGACTGTCGGCCTGAACAAGGACGCTCAGATCGTCGACCGTCAAACCTTCGACCTGACTCTGACCTTCCGCGACCCCGATGCCGGCGAACCGGGTTACGGGTTCAACTGCAGCCCATAGCGCCCTGAATTTATCGCTTGGCGCAAACCCGCAATCGCGACGTATACTGAAGGACTCTCACGGCCGCTGAAATACGCAGCACCGCGAATGGCCAAATGAACTCACTGACCGCCATCTCCCGTTACCATGACCTCCTCTCCCAACCCGGACTCGCCAGCGACAGCTGGGACCTCCTCACCGCGCGTATGGCGGAACGCAACATGGTCTTCGGCGACCGTCCTCTCTGCACCGTCCTGCGCCCCCTGTTCTATTCGCCGCAAGAGTGGAGCTACCTGGTCAATCGCACCGAGCTGATTCTCCGCCTCTTCGACCGTCTTGCCCGCCTCATGCTCGACGATGCCAAGCTGCGTGCGCAGGTCCACGCCACACCCGATGAAGAGTATCTTCTTCTTCTCGATCACGGCTACCGCTCCACCATCCCCACCGCCCGCCTTGACAGCTTTTTCGCCCGCAACCAGGACGGCAGCCGCAGCCTCGGCTTCGTCGAGTTCAACGGCGAGAGCCCGGCCTCCATGGCCTACTCGGGCGTCCTCAGCGAACTGTTCTTGGAAATGCCGGTCATGCAAGCGTTCGGTCAACGCCATGTAGTGCACCCGCTGCTAAGCCGAAAACCGGCCCTTGACGAGTTCCTGCGCGTCTACTACGAATGGCGCCGCGACCGTAGCAAACTACCCGACATCGCTATCGTTGACTGGCACGGTGTTCCCACCGCCAGCGAATTCGACCTCTTCGTCGAATACTTTGCCGAACACGACATCACCGCTGTCATCTGCGACCCTGAAGAGATGGAGTTCACGAACGGGCGGCTCTATGCCGCCGGCACACCAGTCGATTTCGTCTACAAGCGAGTCCTGATCAGCGAGCTACTCCAGCGCTACGGCCTGGACCATCCAATCATCGACGCCCTGAAAGCCCGCGCCATCTGCGTCGTCAATCCGTTCAGCTGCAAGCTGCTCCACAAAAAGGCCAGCCTCGCCGTCGCCAGCGACGAGCGCAATGCCCACCTCCTCACCGCAGACGAGCAGCAAGCCGTGAAAGCCCACATCCCCTGGACCCGCACCGTCGAGGAACGCTCCACTCTCGACCCGGCCGGCAACCCAATCGACCTCCTGCCCTGGGCCAGCGCCAACCGGGAGGGGCTGGTGCTCAAGCCCAACGACGAGTACGGCGGCAAAGGTGTACTCATCGGCTGGGAAACCGAACAGCCCGAATGGGACGCTGCCCTGGCTGCTGCTTCCGGTGAACCGACAGTCGTCCAGGAACGGGTACAAATCGCCTACGAGGAGTTCCCGGCAATAAACGCCAATGGAGACGTATCGATCGATCTCCGCCTCGTCGACTCCGATCCCTTCCTGTTCCGCGGCGAACGCGTACACGGCTGCCTCTGCCGCCTCAGCAGCCAGACACTCCTCAACGTAACCGCCGGCGGCGGCTCAATCGTGCCGGTCTTTGTAATTGAAGAAAAGGACATATAGCACACCCCGAAGCCGCATGAAACTCCTGGAGCAACGACGCCGAACCCCGGACCAACCCCGAGAAACGCACGAAGAGTCCGCAGGTTCAAACCCCCGCGAGGACGCGGAATAAGAGAGCAAGCTATGGCCGAGTACAGCCAACCATCCTTCAATATCTCCATCGAAGAGGAATATCAGTTTGTCGACCCGGACAGCCGGGAACTGCGCGGCTTTGCTACCGCCCAGGGGCTCACGCTCCTGAACGCCCAGGCGCGGGGAGGAAACAACGGGAGCATTGAAGAGAGCCAACCGGTCAAGCCGCCTACAGGTTCGCCGGACCGAACCCTCGATGCCGTAGCCGGCACACCGATCTGCCGCGATATCAAGCAGGCCCGCCAGGAGCTGTTGCGCATCCGCCGCCAAACCCGCGAGCTGGCCGCAACCCACGGCCTCAAAATGATGGTGGCCGGCGCCCACCCTTTCAGCTATTGGGAAAGGGAACAGGAGGAGTCGCCCCGCTATCGCGCCCTCATCGAGGACACACAGTTCATCGCCCGCCGCCTGCTCGCCTTCGGCATGTACGTCCACGTCGGCATCGACGACAGAAATCTTGCTATCGACGTCATGAACGCGATGCGCTACCTGCTGCCCCACATCCTCTGCCTCGCCAACGCCTCTCCCTTCTGGCAGGGCTTCGATACCGGGCTGGCCAGCTACCGCTCCGTCCTCTTGGACGCCCTCCCCCGCACCGGCATCCCCAACGCATTCCGCAGCCTCAACGCCTATCTCAGCTACGTCGATACCCTCCTGCGCACCAACAGCATCCCCGATCCCGAAGCCATCTGGTGGGACATCCGACCCCACTCCCAACAGCAGGACCGGTCGCGCCTCGCCGCAGAAGCCGGACCAAACTCCCGGTCAAAAGGGCCTGCACCTGAACAGGCCGCGCTTGAAATTCGTGTCTGCGACGCCCTGCCCGACATCGACGACGTGCTCGCCGTCGCCGCCCTGATCCAGGCAACCGTCGCCTGGATGGTGGACCTGCGCCATCGCAACATGTCCTTCCGCCTTTACGACCGCACCCTCATCGCCGAGAACAAATGGCGCGCCGTGCGCTACGGTCTGCAGGGAAAACTGCTCGACTTCGGCATCGAACAGGAGGTCCCCATTCGCGGCCTGTTGC
>JAPPKG010000072.1:0-3160 GCA_026914085.1 Caldilineaceae bacterium
GTGGCTAATTTGAAGTTGTCGTCTCGCGGCGGCCGGGCTTCACCCCCCTCCCCCCACGCATCTAGGCTGATTCCGAGTATGTGCCAGCGGTGGCAAGACAGGCGAGGCAACGCCCATTTATCCCCAACGTTCACCGCCATGACCATCGAGAGCCGGCTACAGAAATACTGACGGTACATTCACCCCAGGCAGACCGTACACAGTACACACACGAAACAAGGCTCAGCAGTTACCTCTGTAGAATGATGTATGAGAGCCGGAGTAACGCATTCCACTGGATTGGCTGAATCTGTGCCCGAACTTCTCTTCTTCAGTTGGCCACTCTCCTTCCTTTACCGTGAGCCATCTATGATAGGTCGCCTGATCATCGGCCACGCCCGCATGTATGCCTTCAGAACTATTCATCCGTCCAGGGTTCTTCATCTCCGAAGGTCTCAATGTGAAACCGATTCGCAGATGCAATGTCGGCCACTGCCTCTTCGAAAGAATCCCCCTCGCCCACGACAGTGCCCTTCAAGCCAACCGCATAGGCGACATAGCCGTCTTCATGTTTTTCGACTATGACTTCAAGTAGACGCATCCGACACTTTTCTCCTCTGGATATGGATAAGCATCGGTCCGCGCCATCTGTGGCTTTCGAAGCCTTCCCTGGCAGAAATCTCCCGAGCCACCTGTTCTGAGCACGGTCACTCTATCCATCCTGTTCGTCACTGTCCGGCGATTATCGGATGAATCGCGTGCTCCCAGGGGCCGCCCTCCTCCATCTCCTCCGCGGCCCCCGCCGCGTCATGGCTTCCCGTAAAACGCGTATAGTCCGGAATGTAAATGATGGCGAAGGCCCGCCGTGGCTTGTCCGTACGGTTGGGCCCGGCGTAGTGAAACGTGCAGCCATGGTGAAATGTTAAGCCCCCTGCGCGCATCGGCATAGCCACCGGCTCCGGCACTTCATAGCCCTGCTCCTTGAACCGGTCCACGACGCTATCGTCCTCGTCAGTCAGGCTGATCGGGTCCAGCCTGCCGTGCTTGTGCGTGCCGGGCACAAATTGAAGGCAGCCGTTCTCGACGCTCACTTCGTCCACCGCGATCCAGGCCGACAGCGCGCCGACCGGGTCCATCGGCCAGTAGGGGGCGTCCTGGTGCCAGTTCGTCTGCTTGCTCTCCTGGCCCGGCGGCTTGATCATCGCGTGGTCGTGGTAGATGCGCACGTGCTGGCAGCGGCTCAACTGGCGCGCGTACTCACCCAAACGCGAGTCAAACGCGATCTCTTTCGCCTGCCAATAGTCGGTCCATAAGTTGATCATCTGATTGAAGACGCGTTCATAGTCTTCGGAAAAGCGCCCCCCCATCTCGGCGCCGCGAATTCGCTCGCGTTCGCTGGCGACCGCATTGTCCAGCGCCTGCCTCAACGAGGCCATCTCCTCCGGCGAAAAGAAATCGTGATACTGAATGTAGCCATTGTTCTGGAAGAACTCAATCTCGGCAGGGTCAACCACAATCTCGGTCATTCTTCTGTGTCCTGTTTCACTGGTTTATCTCCTGTTGGGAATCTCTTTCTCCTGAGCCGCTTCCCGGTCCTCGTCTCTTACCGGGCATAAGGATCGGCTGCATCGCGCAGCCCGTCACCCACAAAATTAAAGGCCAGCACCGCAATCACCACCAGCAACCCAGGGGTGAGCAGCCACGGCGCCAGCACCACCGCCTGCAAGTTCTGCGCCTCCCGCAGCAGCACCCCCCAACTGAGAGCCGGCGGCCGCATGCCCAAGCCCAAAAAGCTGAGACTGGTCTCGCTCAAAATCATCGCCGGAACGGCCAGAGTCAGTGAGGCGATTATATGGCTGAGAAACGAAGGCGTCATGTGGCGAATGATGATGCGTCCTTCCGACGCGCCCGCGAAGCGGGCCGCCTGCACAAAGTCCTCCTCCCGCAACGACAGAAAGCGCCCGCGCACCACTCGCGCCAGCCCGGTCCAGCCGATCAAGGAGAGAATGATCGTAATGGCAAAATAGACCCTCGTCACCGGCCAGTCCTTGGGAATCGCCGCGCTCAGCGCAAGCCACAGCGGGATGCTGGGCATCGCACGAATGAACTCGATGATACGCTGGATCAATATGTCGGCCGTGCCCCCGTAGTATCCCGAGATTCCACCGATCAGAACGCCCAGCACAAAGCTGAGTATCACGCCAACCAGCCCAATCGAGACCGATATCCGCGTCGCCGCCAGCAAGCGCGACAGCACGTCCCGCCCCAACCGGTCCGCACCCAAAAGGAATACCGTGCCCTCATTGCTTTCCAGCCCGAACAGATGCAGATCCGTCTCCATCAAGCCCCAGAACTTGTAGGGGTCGCCATGCACCATGAACTTGATCGGATGCTTGACCGACTCATCCACTTCAAAAATCTTGCGGAAAGTCTCAGGATCGCGTCCACCTTTCAAGCCGTAAACAAAAGGAGGAAAATGGAACCCCTCCTCATCGAAGAACTGTAGCCTCTGCGGTGGCGCGTACGCCGACTGCACGTCGTGGCGCAACGGATCGTAGGGCGCCAGAAACTCCCAGGTCAGAGCCGCCAGATAGAGCAGAATCAGCACGACACTACTCAACAGCGCCATCTTGTGCCGGCGAAACCGCCACCACATCAACTGCCCCGGCGTTGCGACAAAGACCCTTTCCCGCTCGCTCGGAACTTCGTCGAACGCCGCGTCATCCGGATGAGTCAATTCGGGCCTTTCAGCAGTTTCCTGCGTCATGGCTTCTCCCCGCGCCGGTACCGGCTAAGAGGCTCTGGCGTTAACCACCAACTCACTGTGCTTCCATTCGGATTCGAGGGTCGAGAACGGCCAGCAAAAGGTCCGATATCAACGTGCCAACCACCGTCAGCACGCTCAACATCAGCAAAAAGCTGGCCGCCAAATACATGTCCTGCGTCATAAGCGCCCCCAGCAGCATCGGCCCGGTGGTCGGCAGACTCAGCACAACCGAGACGATCGTGGCGCCCGAAATCAAATTGGGGAGCGTCCAGCCGACCGTGCTTACGAATGGATTGAGCGCGACCCGCACCGGATATTTCCGGACCAGCACCTGCTCTTTCAGCCCCTTGGCGCGCGCCGTTTCCACATACGGCTTGTTCAGCTCGTCCAGCAAATTGGCGCGCATCGTCCGGA
>JAPPKG010000282.1:0-3160 GCA_026914085.1 Caldilineaceae bacterium
ATGTAGATCCCCTCGCGGCGCCATCTTTTTTTGTACTTGTTTATGGTCCCCTTCTTGTCGTCCTCGCAGTCGGCGTTCATCACGTCCCGCATCCTGGCATCCAGGCAGCGTGCCGCCACCGCCCGGGTGTGCCCGTCCCCTATCCGGTGCGCGTCGTAGTACCTCTTGTACATCCAGACGAGCTGTTCGAGGAACTCCCGCACCTCGCCTCCGGGGTTCCCGTACTTGAGATCCTCCTTTGGCAGGCGCAGCTGGTGCGCCATGCACAGCTGGTGTCTTCCGCCGACGTGCAGCCATCCGGAGTAGGAGTCGTGGCGCGCAAGTCCGCGGTAGCCGGGCAGGAATTTTTTCAGCGTGTCGATGCGCCTGTTCGCGGCTATCTCTATCAGGCAGTTCTCCCTTCCGAGCGCGATCAGTCCGTATCCGGAATTGCCCTTCTTGCCGCCGCCGTTCCCGTCCCCGCAGCCCGGCGCGACGGGCCAGTGGAACTCGTCGCACCCGAGCATCTCCTCCCCGAGCACCCCGTCCCGTATGGCGTCGTGGCGCGGCTTCTGGTCCGCGGCGTGTGACTTCTTGTCGCGGTACGCGGCAGACCGGGACACGCCGATCTTCATGAGGTCCGTGCCGCATTCGGCCGCCCTGGCGTGCGACATGCCGCACGTGTTGAGCAGGACCGTGGCGGCGGAGTGGTTGGCCGACCTGCGCGCGTACCTCCGGACCCCCGGAATGGGCTGCGACTTTTGCTTTTTGCATTTTTTGCACCAGCGCCTTTTCATGTGGCACAGGATATTCTTCCTGATTACGTACGCGATCTGGGCCACGCGGTCATACTCGTCGGTTACGTTCTCCGACAGCGGGCCTCCGCAGCCGGGGCATTCCGTGCCGTCCACCGTCATCTCCCCGTCAATGTGTTCCGGGCGCCTGTTTATCGTGGGTTTCTGCCCCCGGGGCCTGCCCCGGGGCCTGCCTTCCGGCCTGTCCCCGGCGGCAGTCACCGATTTTATTTTCCCCGTCCTTATGCCGTTTGCCGCGGCCCGCAGTTCACCGATCGTCCTCTGCTTCTCCCTTATGTCGGATTTCAGGGACTCGTTTTCTGCTGCCAGTGCATTTTCTGCACGCCTTTCGGACACGGCCCCGTCTACCGACTGTCCCGCGCGCAGCAGTTCGCCGACGCCCGTACTCTCCATCCACCATCTGCAGCATGCGCAGTGTTTTTCGAGGCACGCCCCGCCGGGCCGGGAACCGGATGCCCGAGTGGCAGGAGCCATATTATGCCCCCGCCTCCGCCATGCCGTGGCGCCGGCATCCCCTGCGGAGGGTTTTATGCCCCCGTGTCCCGTGTCCATACAGGCTTGTTTGCCCGTCTCTTTTGTGCAAAGATGGGACGGGTAAACAGCCGAACTATTTGGATCATGGGGGTTGACATTTTTTATCCAAATGGTGAGAAAAATGATCGCTAAAACCAGAAAGGCCGTGGCGCAGTCTGGACTGCGTCTAGGCGGGGAGCTTCAAAATGCAAAACAGTTACCGGGTTTGCCATTGCGGCGATGGAGATGCACTCTTCATCTACAGTGATGCGGCGGGGCTAGGTACTGGTTCGCCGCGGGAACCTCGGCGAAGGTTTCGCATGTGGAAGAACGCAGGAGGCCAGCCGTGCCCGGAGCGATCACAGACGACGGGAGGCAGCTCTTCAGGACGCCCGGAGTTTCAACGACGAGACGTTCATACCGTACGCTAGGCCCTTATGCGCCGCTTCAAAAGGACGGCGCTGCTACTGGACGGGTGTCATAGCGCCGCTCAAAGCAGGCAATGAATGCATTTGGCAAAAACAAGGACGTCGAATTCATCTACCTGCCCAAGGCTTTGCTGTATCTCAGTGTCTCTGAACAATGCTCAAACAGGGGAAAGGGGCTGCTGAATTCGTAATATTATGAGCCCTTTGGCGTCATGCGCAAGGCAGCATCAACGTACTTTAGGACGATGCGGTTCGACCTTGACATCCCCAAGTATCTCAACAGAAACGCTTCAAAATACTCACGAATTTTGGATCGGCACTATGGCTGTTATTTTTATCTTGTTAAATTCTCAATTATCTTAATGACGTAGACAAAAATGGCCGAATCATCTTTTTAAATTCGTCCTGTTTGAACGTGGTGCTTGCATTTCTCACTGCGTCTATTTTTATCGATTGTTTTTTGCTGACAATCTGTTTTGTTTTTGGGTATTCATCATAAGTTTTCCCGTTAATGGTTCGACCCTTGGACTTTGGCCTCAGTCCGCCCCACTGCTTGAAGAACACTCTGACATTTTGTTCTTTACACTGCTCGATTAGACCCTGAATCCACTCCTTTTCTACCGGCCTGTAGTGGTATCCGCTTTCACCCCCAATTATTACCCAGTCTATTCCAGACAGGCGTACCCTGTCGATCTCCTCCAGAAGCGGTTCAAAACTAATGAATCTCGTATAGCATTTCACTTTTCGTAGTTCTTTGATTCTCCAGGTTGTTTGGTTATCTTCTACGCTGGTTCCCATCCAAATATTGTTTGGTATCTGGAATCCAAAGTAAGAATAAAACAGCCTTGAAAATTCGGCCATCCTCGTGGGCCGCTTTGTAAGTACCTGATAAACATGCTGATCTGCTCTGGTCATTGTGTCAAAACACCTTGCAACAAACTCCATCTTGGCATCCTCGTGAAACAGATCCGACATGCTGTTTACAAAAATCTTCCTTGGTTTTTTCCATTTCAATGGCAGCTCCACCTCACTGTCATGCTGTGTGAACTTGAAGTTGTTTTTGTATTTCCTGATCCCCATCGCCTTGAGTCTCTTTGACAGTGTGGACGCATAGCAGTTTTTACATCCCTGAGATATCTTGGTGCAGCCAGTGGTGGGGTTCCACGTAGCCTCTGTCCACTCTATTGCAGATCCGTTTGCCAATCTTACTGCTCCACTTACAGCGTGATTTAGCCATGTTTTATGGATTGCTCAAGCCTTAATATGCAATATAATTGGAAAATAGGCCACTTAACACAGTTTTCGGTACTGCATAGGATATAAAGTTGTTGGTTGGATTCCGCTCATGTGCTATCCTGTAAATAGTTCCACCTAGGCTTTTGCATGCACATCACTCTCCATCTCTTCCGTGGTTATGTCTTTTGG
>JAPPKG010000608.1:0-3148 GCA_026914085.1 Caldilineaceae bacterium
ATCCAAGTGCAATCGCACATTAGCTCTTTCTCGTTACATAGGCTTAGTAGTTACGGAGAACCTTGTATGTCCCGCATTGTGCGCGGCGCGTTGCTCCAGGCTTCCTGGAGCGGCGACCATGAATCCATGATCCAGAAGCATGAGCAATACGCCCGGAAAGCGGCTGAACAGGGCGTGCAGGTATTCTGCTTTCAGGAACTCTTTCACGGGCCTTATTTTTGCCAAGTGCAAGACCCCAGCTGGTACGGTCTTGCCGAACGGGTGCCTGATGGGCCGACCACCGAACGGATGCAGAAACTGGCCGCCGAGACGAAGATGGTGCTGGTTGTTCCTCTGTATGAGGAGGAGCAGCCCGGGCTCTACTACAACACAGCCGCGGTAATCGACGCTGACGGCAGCTACCTGGGAAAGTATCGAAAGACGCACTTGCCTCACCTTCCGGGCTTCTGGGAGAAGTTCTACTTTCGCCCAGGGAATCTCGGTTACCCGGTCTTTGACACGGCCGTAGGTAAGGTGGGCGTTTATATCTGTTACGACCGTCACTTTCCGGAAGGCGCCCGGATGTTGGGACTGAACGGCGCCGAGATCGTTTTCATCCCGTCCGCCACTTCGCGCGGGTTATCACAGCATCTTTGGCGGATCGAACAGACCAGCCACGCGATTGCCAACGGGTACTTCGTGGGCACGATCAACCGGGTCGGTGTCGAAAAGGAACTGGGTGACAATGACTTCTACGGCCAAAGCTATTTTTGCACGCCGCGCGGCGAGTTTGTGACGACGCTCGGTGGGCGCGATGACCTGCCGGGCCAGGGCGATCCATTTGAGGAGGAGCTGATCATTCGCGACCTGGACCTTGACATGATACGGGATGTGCGGGACACCTGGCAGTTCCTCCGGGACAGACGGCCAGACATGTACGACAAGATTGTGGCGGACTGACGTTCGCGGGGAACGGGCGATTCGCACTTGTTTATAGACGAAACCTGAGCACGAATTCTGAACTGAGAGGAGCCGAGCTCAAAAATGCCAACTCTGATCAAGAACGGAACTATTGTCACCGCGGCTGACAGCGTGAAAGCCGATCTCCTGATTGAGGACGAGCGGGTTGCGTTGATTGGGCTCGATCTGCCCACCGAAGGCGCTGACGTGATCGACGCTGAAGGCAAGCTGCTCCTTCCTGGAGGCATTGACGTTCATACCCATCTGGAACTGCCTTTTGGCGGCACGGTCTCCTCGGACGACTTCTTCACGGGCCATCGCGCGGCGGCGTTCGGCGCCACGACGACGCACATAGACTTTGTCATTCAGCCGGTCGGGGGCACGCTCAAGGAAGGCATAAAGACCTGGCACGCAAAAGCCGCCGGCAAAGCTGCAATCGACTACGGTTTTCACGTGGCGATCACAGACCTGCGCGACGATGTGATGGCTGAAATCCCATCTGTTGTCGACGAGGGAATCACCAGTTTGAAGCTGTTCATGGCATACAAAGGGCTCTTTCAGGTCGACGACACGACGCTATTCCGCGCCATGCAGGTTGCCGCAGAGCACGGGCTGTTGATCATGGTCCACGCTGAGAACGGAGATGTGATCGCCGACCTGACGAAGAGGCTTCTGGACGAAGGTAAGACGGCGCCGAAGTATCATGCTACGGCCCATCCGGCTATGGCTGAAGCGGAGGCGACGGGGCGGGCAATTGCATTGGCAGGGATCAGCGGCGCGTCGCTGTACGTGGTGCACATGACCTGCGAGGAGGCGGTAGAGCAACTAGACTTAGGGAGGGCCAAGGGCTTTTCCGTGATGGGCGAAACCTGCACACAGTACCTGTTTATCTTTGAGGAGGACCTGGGAAAGCCCGGTTACGAGGGGGCGAAATATGTCTGTTCGCCGCCGGTGCGGCAGCCCAAAGACGCGGTCATTCTGTGGAAGGCGCTGGCAGACGGGGGCTTGCAGGCGGTCTCCACCGACCACTGCCCGTTCTGGTACGAAGGCGGCGTGGATGGACGCATAGCAGGCAAGGAGTTGGGCAAGGAAGGCTTCCACCAGATCCCGAACGGCATGCCCGGCATCGAGGACCGCATGCCGGTCATGTGGCATGCGGGCGTGGGCGGCGGTCATTACAGCGCCAACCGTTTTGTTGAGATCACAAGCACGAATCCGGCCAAGATTTTTGGGCTTTATCCCCGCAAGGGCACGATCGCTGTCGGGTCAGACGCCGACATCGTCATCTGGGATGCGGACAAGGAGCACACGATTTCGGCGGCCACGCATCATATGAACACGGACTACAACGTCTACGAGGGCATGCGCGTGCGGGGCTGGGCCGAGAAGGTACTTCTGCGGGGGCAGGTGATTGTGGACGGGGACAGCTGGATGGGGTCTGCAGGCGGGGGGCGCTTTCTGCGGCGAAAGCCCTTTGCGGAGGTACTGTGAAGTTCGCCAGAGTGTCGTCGCTGAAGGCAGTCCGCTATTTCATCCTGATCGTCCTGCTGCTGGCGCTGTTCTGGGAGGCTTATAAGCTTCTGGGCGCGCCTGGGGGTGCGTATCTGCGAGGAACTGTTCCGGTCGAGGCGGACGGCAGCGAGCCCGTCGGGGTTTTGTGCGGTTCAGTCGGCCTTTGTGAGGTGGAACTGCCGGTGCGGGCCGATGACAGGGCGATGCCGCACGTGTGGGACATTTTGCAGACGATCTTCGAGCCGCCGCGGCGGGGCAGCGGCACAATCCTGCTGACGATACTGCTGCGTGCTTCGCTCTTCACCTTACAGGAGGCCGTTTTCGGCTTTCTCTTCGGCGGGTGTCTCGGCTTCGTGCTTGGCGTCGCGTTCGCGCACTCAGGGCTGCTGGAGCGGGGCTTGCTGCCGTACGTCGTGGCGTCGCAGACCGTTCCTCTGCTGGCTATAGCGCCGATGGTCGTCATATGGCTGGGGGGCAGCTGGTTCTCGGTTGCGGTGATCGCGGCCTATCTGACTTTCTTTCCGGTAACAATCAACACATTACAGGGGCTACGCTCGCCGGAACCGACCGCGATTGAGTTGATGCACTCCTACGCCGCCACACCCTGGGAGATTCTGTGGAAGTTGCGGGTTCCGGCTGCGCTGCCTTACATCTTCACGGCTCTCAAGGTCTCGGCCACGGCCAGCGTGGTTGGCGC
>JAPPKG010000675.1:0-3114 GCA_026914085.1 Caldilineaceae bacterium
ATCAATGGCCGCGAGATGGCCCACCAGTCCGACGATCCGCTGATGCCCTGGATCGAGCTTTCCGAAGGCCAGCAGGCGTTGATCGCCGAGGGCCATACGCCGTCGGTGATGGCCGCTGGTTGCAAGCACTGATTTGGCCTGAAATGAACGCCAACATCCATATTTCACGATCACAGATTGACAGATTCTGTCATCGCTGGCAGGTCTCTGAACTGGCTCTCTTTGGCTCCATTGTGCGTGAGGACTTCGGCCCCGACAGCGATGTGGACGTGCTGGTCCAATTTCAGCCGCAGGCACGACACACGCTCCTCGATATGGCGCGCATGGAGGCAGAATTGCGTCAGATATTCGGTCGAGACGTGGACCTTGTGGAGCGTTCAGCGATCGAACAGAGTCGAAACCATTTCCGTCGCAAGGCGATTTTGCAATCGGCGGAGTCAATTCATGCCACGTGACGATCACGCCTACTTGATGGATATGTTACTGGCTGCGCAGGATGCAGCAAGATTCGCAGTCGGGTTGACATTCTCGCAGTTCGAAAAGAGTCGCCTACACCAATACGCGATTCTGAAGGCAATTGAGGTAATTGGCGAAGCTGCGACACGCGTGAGCGCTGAGACTAAGAAGAACCATCCAGACGTTCCCTGGTCAGAGATCATCGGGATGCGCAATCGACTCGTGCACGGATACTTTGAGGTGAATTTAAAGAGAGTATGGGATACTGTTCAAACTGATCTATCCACTTTGATCGACCAAGTGGAACAGATTGTGCCGCGTGACGATGAGAAATAGCGCACCCCCAAACTGCTACCAATTTGAGGAGCACTACAATGTCCGCACAGATTCCCGATACACACGTTGACCTGCTGACCGGCCCCGTTTTCGCCACCTTGACGACCCTCTCCCCGTCGGGCGCGCCGGAAAACACCATCGTCTGGTGCTCGTGGGACGGCACGCACGTCCTCGTCAATACGGCCGAAGGACGCCGCAAACCCAAGAACGTCCGCGCCAATCCAAGAGTGGCCCTGATGGCCTTGGATCCGGAGGATGCATTCCGCTGGATCGACGTGCGCGGCGTCGTTGAGGAGATCGTCCCCGACCCGGACTTCGCCAACATCAATGCTCACGCCAAGATCTACGTGGGCGCCGACGAGTACTACGGCAGCGTGATGCCTGCCTCAATGAAAGGGACGGAAGAGCGGGTGATCTTCAAGATCAAGCCGCAGCGGGTTGTGATATCTCCGCCTGCATAGCCTGCAGCGGCTGGCGGCCGGTTACGGCGGGGGCAATCCAATGTGGGAGTGAGCAAGGGCACCCACAAGGGGTGCCCCTACGGGCAAATGGAGGAGGCTGCGCGATCTGTCAGGTCCAGCACCATGATCGCCATTTCGATTCCTCGCTCGGTCCTTGCGCCGGTCCGTCGAAAGCGGTGACGCAGATAGAAACGTTCGGCGTGGGCCGTTTCCAGGATGATCTGCCCGCAGCCCTCCTGGCGCGCGATGCTGATGGAACGGTCCAGCAAGCGCACGCCTAATCCCTGATTCTGGCAGCCGGGAGCGACCGCAAGCGTCGTGATACACAGCACGCGCCCGTCCGGCCGGTGGCTCTCCTGCGGGTCCTCATCCAGTACAGGTTCGCGCAGTTCGGCCCATTTCTCGGTGGTCAGATAGCCGGCGATGAACGGGTGCTCGCCGCCGCGCTCCCCCTCCAGCACCGCGCAGCCCTGCGGGAATGTCACCAAGCGGCTGCGGATGATATCCGGCTCCTCCTGCGCGCCGTACGCGCCGAAGATCTCCTGGTCCAGCGCCACGATGGCGGGCCAGTCCTCCAGCGCGGCTGGCCGCATCTTGTAATGCTCGGTCATGTCTGGTGAGAGTTGCCGCAGATCCCTAACCGGCCGCTATTGGGCGGGGCCATCGCTATCCGGTGAGATGTGGTCCTTGCGGGGATTGATCGCGACGGTGCGGAATTCGCGAACCAGCTCGATCAGCCCTTCCACCGCGGCCTCTAGAAACTGCTCCCCTTTTTCACGTGTGGCAGCGGTGGCATCTCCCAGCACGCCGCTGTCGGTCAACGAGCTCCAGTAGGGCCACAGGTTGGCGACGGAGCCGTCCTCGCGTTTGCCCATCAGCAGATCGGTCTGGAAGCTCGGCGACAGCGGCGAACGCTCATCGACCGCCTTGTCCATCTGCACCAGCTCTTCGGCCAGCGCCAGATAGAGGGCAGTCTCGTACTCTCCGGCGTGGGAGGTGCCGCCAAAGTCCGAAGAGCGGATCGCATTCCCCTCCTGCCTGCCTTTACGCACGCCCCAGTGGTTGACCGATGCACACAGGGTCTTGCCTTCGGTTTCGAGCACGGTCAGACGGGCGGCCATCTCCACCGGCGCGGTGTTGCTGCCGTGCCCGTTCACTATCAGTATGCGCTTGAAGCCGTGGTGGGCGAGGCTGACGCAGACATCGCGCACGTAGTTGATAAAGGTGTCCCAGCGAATCGTGATCGTGCCGGGGAAATCCATGTGGTGGGGGCTGTACCCGTGGCTAACCGGCGGAATCAGCACGGCTTCATCCGGAATGCGCGCCACCGCCCGTTCGCAGATTCCCGTGCAGAGCCGCACGTCGGTATCGATGGGCAGGTGGTAGCCGTGATCCTCGTACGTGGCAACCGGCAGCACCGCCACCTTGCCGGAGTAGGCCGCCTCGCGACAGGCAGACCAGGTCATCTCTGCATAGCGGTAGGTCGTCATTCTCAATCTCCTCGTAACTACTAAGCCATGTTCTGTGTGTGTGTTCTATGTGTGTTCTGTGTGCGGTCTGTCTGGGCGGAATGTGCCGTCAGTATTTCTGTAGGGGGCTGGCGAGGGTCATGGCGGTGAACGTTGGGTATGTATGGGAGTTGCCCCGCCTGGCCTGCCTGCGCCGGCACATACTCTGAGTGTGCCAAGACGCGGGGTGGGGGTGGGGGGGGTGGAAGCCCGGCCGCCGCGGGACGACAACTTCATATTTGCCACACACTCTCTGCGGCGCGGACAGAAGGGGGGGCGTTGGGGGGGGGGGGGGGGGCCCCCCCCCCCCGGGGGGGGGCGGGCGCCGGCCCCGCGGGGGGGGGGGTTGGGGG
>JAPPKG010000117.1:0-3105 GCA_026914085.1 Caldilineaceae bacterium
GGGAGGGCCGAATAGGCCCGACCGCCCAGAACTGCAGTAGTTAGTGGTTAGTGGTCAGTGACGGCGCTTACTCTGCCGGAGATTGGAACGGGGCTGTGCGCGGCTTGGTTGCGGCCCAAAGGTAGTCGGAACTTCGCCCTTATTTGGGATGCACACGAGACTTTGCCCATATAAGCTGCAATTGGGATCCCCCTTCGCAGCGGCCAGGTCGGTTCAGAGGAATTGTGGGGGCAGGAATGTGGGGCGAGTTTAGCCTCGAGGATGGCGGTCGGAGGACTGTGGAGTCTAGCTCGGGCTGGCTGGGGACAGAAATGATGCGGGCCGATGGTTAGTCGATTTCAGTGGCATCCTGATCAGGCATAGGCCGTTTTTTTATGGCATAATTGACGACACGCGAGCGGAATCCCATCAAAACGCGCTTCAAACTCCATAGGGAGGTCTCTGTGCATCCAGAAACATACCGCGACTATTGGGAGAAGGGCTGGGCGGTGGAAGAGGGTGTGTTCAGCCGAGAAGAGGCCGAGAGGATTGCCCAGATTGCACTTGAATTGAGTCAGCAGGAGCTGAGCAGGGAAGGCGACGGATATGTGGTCGACAAGTCGGAAGGCGGAGAGATTGCACCGCGCAAGATCGACACGCCGTTTTTGAAGAGAGGCGAGTTTCAGTCGTTTATTCTGGATGAGCGGCTTACGGCATTGCTGGCGAAACTTCTGGGCTCTACGCCCCTGTTGTCGGGCGATCAGATTTTCATGAAACCGCCCCATTTCGGGTCGGCAAAGCCATACCACCAGGACAACTTCTATTTTCAGTGCCATCCCGGCGACCATGTGATTACGGCCTGGATAGCGTTGGACGACGTCGAAGAGGAGAATGGCTGTCTGCGCTACATTGACGGTTCTCACAAGGGTCCGATCCTGCCGCATGAAGCGGTTCCGGGGGAACCGTACAACCTGGTGCCGCCGCCGGACTTGATCGACCTGGAGAAGGAGTCGCTGGCCCTGGTCAAGAAGGGGGGTGTGGTGTTTCACCACAGCCAGGCGCTGCATACTTCGCATCGTAACGAGTCGGACCGGTGGCGCCGAGGGTATGCTACTCATTGGGTGACTGCCGACGTAACGTGCACAAAGAACACGCTCGACAAAGCTTACTTCCGTCGCGATGACTATCCCGCTTAGCTTAAACGGGTAAGGCGGCGACTCGCCTGAAGGTTGGAACCATGGCGAAAGAGCTGTCCTCTTCCCAATGCATAGTCGATTGTTTCAAATCCATCCAAAGGAGACGCCATTTATGAACCGCTCGATTGTTTCACTGATACTGATTGCATTGCTGGCACTCGTTGTGAGCGCCTGTGTTGCGCCGGCCCCCGCTGCTCCTGCGGCCGAAGAGGAGCAGATGGAGGCTGAGGAAGAGCCGATGGCGGCAGAGGAGGTCGAAGCCGGAAGCGAGGCCGAGTTTGAACAGATACTGGCCTGCGTCGAGGAGCACTTCCCGGCCGAGGGCTATTTCACCAATGAGCTTCTGCCGGCGGCCGATGCGACGTGGGAGCCGATGGAGTGCGACAGCGTCGACAGCATCAAAGTAGGGATGCCGTGGGTGCTGAACGATGAGGAGGCGCCCTGGTACAACGCCATTGAGCTGGGCTATTTTGCTGATGTTTGCCTAGAGGTTGAATTGGTAGCGGGCGGGCCGGGCGTAGACCATCTGCAGACGCTTGCGGGCGGTGCCGTTGACATTGCGGTCGTTGCCGGTGGCAGCCGCGTGCCCTCGATCGTATCGAGCCCCACGCCGGCGGACGTCGTTGCGGTGGGTACCTTTCTCAAGCACAGTCCGTATATCTGGTTGGGACTGGACCCGGATACGCCCCAGGACCAGCGCTCTGACAAGGTATTGACGCCGCAGGACTTTATCGGCAAGAGAGTAGGTCTCCAAGGCGCTGACGACTACCTGTTCAACTTCATGTCCAACAAGCACGGCATTCCTGCTGATGAGGTCGAGCTGATGGAGGCTGGCTTCACGCCGGATCCGGTTCTCATGGGGGCGATGGACTACATCGGCGCCTGGATCGTGAACCAGCCGCGGCTGCTGGAGGAGAAGGGTTTCATGAACTGGGTGGCTTTCCGGTTCAGCGATTGGGGATGGGATGGGTACGGTGATGTGACGGTTGTGCGGCGGGAGACTTTTGAGGAGAATCCCGACCTGGTGCGCCGCTTCCTGGCCGCTCAGACGGCGGGACTGAACTATCTGCTTGAGAATCCGGATGAGTCTGCAGAGATCGCGGTGGTGTACGGGGTTGACGCGCAGCTTACCAAGGAGCAGGCCCTGCGCCGGTTCGAGTTGCAGGAGGCTCTTGTGCTCGGGAGCGACGATCTGCCCGTGTCCCATATGTCGGCGGAGCGATGGAACACGCAGGTGGCCTCGATGATCCAGTATGACCAGCTTCAGGTTGACGCCTGCGAATAGTCAGTGCGAAGAGCTAAAGTGTGCTCAGAGAGGTGTCTTCCCCAGGCTCTCTCGGTAGCGGATGCCACTCGACAGAATTCGTACTTTAGAGGATGACCTTCGAGAGGGAAGCTAAGGGTAGGGGCAATGCTCCTGTCCTTGGCCCTTCTCGTCTTTTTTGCATACTACTCTGAGGACTTTTCTATGGGGTCCAGTGCTTTTTCACCATCCAGAAGATTTGAGTGACAGAGCCTCCAACGTATATGTTTTCCAGGAGGAAAAAAGGAATGCGCGTCTCTAGTCTCTTTTTCTTGTTGTATGTATTGCCGGCACTGCTTCTAAGCGCTTGCACCTTTCCGGTTCTTATTCCCGAGACGGAGGCAGGGATGGGCGCTGTCTCCGGAAACTCCGCTGATATTGAGGCCGAATTTGAGCGACTGCTGGCCTGTGTTGAAGAGAGTTTTCCGGCTGAAAACTATATTACTAACGAGCTCCTGCCCGACATCGAAACCGCCTGGGAACCCATGAATTGCGAAAGCATGGACCAGGTAAAGGTTGGGATGTCCTGGATACTAAATGACGGCGGTGCGCCGTGGTACAACGCGGTCGAGCTCGGTTTTTTCAATGATGTATGTCTGGAGGCCGAACTGGTGCGCGGCGGGTCGG
>JAPPKG010000470.1:0-3084 GCA_026914085.1 Caldilineaceae bacterium
GCGGAGCCCCCGCACAAGGGAGGGCCGAATAGGCCCGACCGCCCAGAAGAGCAGTTTTTAGTTTTGAGTTTTCAGTTTTTAGTGGTTAGGTGGCAGTTTCTGCGCTTCCCCTGGTTCAGAGTTGATGGCGAGATGGTTGGGGGGCTGCTGTGAACTGGGGCATGGGAATGTTTGCTCCCGTTTTGGGATGCTGACGAGATGGCGCATACTTTTGCTACTAATGAATTGGGACAGATATAATGAGTTGCGGGGCAGAGGCGGGTGGGGTAACTGACCTCAGGCAGGGGAGTCCCCGCCAATTGCCCGACGCAAAGGGCGCGAAACCTCTCACGTTTGCGGAAGATCTCGATTGAGTTGAGCAGCAGTCCACCTGGAGGCGAAGAGAGCCGAGGGGGTGCGTTCGCCCCAAGCTACTCGGAGGATGACCGATGACCGAGCATGGCAGGAAAATCCTTGTATGCGTTGCCTGGCCTTATGCCAACGGCGAGAAGCACATCGGACAGATTGCGGGCGCGTATCTGCCGCCCGATATCTTTGCCCGTTACCAGCGCATGGCAGGCAACGATGTACTGATGGTCAGCGGCTCCGATACGCATGGTACGCCGATCACTTTGCAGGCGGAGAGGGAAGGCCTGGGTGCTGCCGAAGTGGTGGACAAGTACCACGAGCTGTTCGTTGAGGGCTGCGTGGCGATGGGCCTGACCTTCGACCTATACACACACACGGATACGCAGAACCACTGGGACGTGACGCAGCAGGTGTTCCGGCGGCATATGGCGAACGAATATATCTACCGGGAAGTGCAAGAGCAGTGGTACGACCCCGAGGCAGAGCGTTTTCTGGCCGACCGCTACGTGGAGGGCACGTGCCCATTCTGCGGATTTGGCGAGGCGCGCGGCGATCAGTGCGACAACTGCGGGCGTCTGTATGATGCGCTGGAGCTGACCGACACAAGGTCGAAGTTGAGCGGGAGCAGCGAGCTGGAGGTGCGGGAAACGGAACATTTCTTTCTCGATTTGGGGGCGCTGAATGAGCCTCTGCTGGAATGGATTGGCAGGGATAAGGAGCACTGGCGCAACAACGTTCTGAACTTTACGCAGGGGCAGCTTAACCTGAAGGAGCTGCGGGGGCGGGCGATCACGCGCGATATCGATTGGGGCATTGACATACCTCTGGAAGGATACGAGAGCAAGTGCATTTACGTCTGGTATGACGCGGTGCAGGGCTACCTGAGTGCGGCAATCGAATGGGCGGCATTGAGCGGCGGCAAGTGGCAGGACTGGTGGGACCGAGACCTTTCGCCGGACGCCCGCCACTACTACTTCATCGGCAAGGACAACATCCCTTTCCATACGCAGATCTGGCCGGGCATGATTATGGCCTATAACGATGAGGCCGAGGCGGACGGCGAAGCAGCCAACATCTCCGGTCTTTCGGAAACGGCGGAGCCGCTGAAAAAGGCGCGTCTGCACCTGCCGTATGACGTTCCGGCCAACGAGTATCTCAACTTTGGCGGGGCCCAATTCAGCACGAGCCGGGGCAACGTTATCGGTTTCAATACGGTCCTGGAGGAGTTTGAGGCGGACGCCTGGCGCTATACATTGACGGCCATGGCGCCGGAGACAGCGGATACCGAGTTCACGTGGCCTGACTTTGTGGAACTGGTGAACAACGAACTGGTGGCGAACTGGGGCAATCTGGTCAACCGGGCATTAGGTTTCGCGTTCAGGCGTTTCGAGGGGGCGGTGCCAGAGCCGGGAGAGTTGGACGCGACGGACGAAGCGTTGTTGGCGGAGATACGCGGTGGTTTCGAGAGCGTGGGAGCGCTATACGAAGCAGTGAGGTTGAAGGCGGCCTTGCAGGAGGCGCGGCGGTTGAGCCAGCGCGTCAACCAGTATTTGAACGAGAAGGAGCCGTGGCGGACTTTTGGGACGGATCCACAGACAACGGCGACGACAGTGTACGTGACGCTGCAGGCCATCGACTGGCTGAAACTGCTGTGGGCGCCGATTCTGCCCCACAGCAGCGAACAGCTGCACCAATACCTGGGCTATTCGGAACCGCTTTTTGGAAAGCTGGATACGACGGCAGTTGACGACAAGCGCGGGTCGCATTTGGTGCTGCGTTACGACCATGGGAGTGCATGCGGAGTCTGGCAGGGGCAGCCGCTGGCGGCCGGTCAGCATTTGCGGAAACCGGCGCCACTCTTTACTAAGCTGGATCCTGCTGTCGTGCTGGGTGAGGAGAACGAGTAGCGCGTGACAGGGCCCATGCACAGAGGGATCGATGCGACCGCCTATGTCCTGGCTTCGATTCTGTTCGTCTATGCGGCCCTGGGCACACTCTACGCTATCACGACTCCGCCCTGGCAGAACCCGGACGAGCCGGCCCACTACAATTACATTGCTCACCTTGCGGCCGAAAGGCGGTTGCCGGTGCTGCGGATGGGCGACTATGACGAAGAGTACCTCGCGCGCCTGAAGGCGGAGAAGTTTCCACCGGACCTTTCGATAGAAGCGGTCCGCTACGAGTCCCATCAGCCACCACTTTATTATCTGCTCGCGGTCCCGGTCTACTGGTTGGGCCAGGGCGAACTGCTGGCCTTACGGCTTTTCGGCGTCGTGCTGGGCGGAGGCGTTGTGCTGCTGGTTTTCCTGTGTGCGCGTGAGGTAGTTCCCCGGTCGCCTCACATCGCGCTGGGGGCGGCCGCTTTTGGCGCATTTCTGCCTATGCACGCGGCGCTGATGGCATCGGTCAATAACGATGCCCTGGCGGAACTGTTGATCGCCGGAACGGTGCTGGGGCTGTTGCGGTGGCAGAGGTTGAATGCTGAGAGCGGTGGCGATAGAGCGGGGGGCCATCTACTAGCGGCAGGGATCCTGATTGGGCTTGGCTTTCTCACGAAGGCGACCGCTTATGTGCTTCTTCCCGTCGCGTTAATCGTGGTTATCGCGCGGTCAGTCAGGCCGGGGTCCGACGGCAGGACACCGACGGGAGTGCTGGCTACGCGGGTGGCGCTGACAGTTGTTCCTGCATTGCTGCTGGGACTACCGTGGTGGATCCGAAACAGCCTGGTATACGGGA
>JAPPKG010000090.1:0-3078 GCA_026914085.1 Caldilineaceae bacterium
GGGTCCGTTGCTGCCTGAGGAATGGGATAGTTCACCCCAAAATTGGGATGCACCCATCCAGAGTGGTCCAACCCGCATTTGGGTTGGACCGCGCACTGGGTCGCAAGGGTAACAACAGGGTGGGCCCGACCGGCACCTGCGGTGGAGCAGTAGCCCAGGGTGAGTGGTCGGTCAGTCTGGATGACCCCGATTCCGGACTGTATCCTATTCGATATCGGTATTTGTCGCTTAACGCAATCATGGTATAATGCAGCGATTCAAGAAGTACGCAGAAGATTGCCAATGCGCTCCGCATACTGTGAGCTAAGGAGCTTAGCAAATGCCTTTTCTAGGAAATATAGCGCCGTTCTTCCTGCTCGGTCCGACCCTGGGTCCGACCGAGTTAATTCTGATTCTGGTGATCGTCATTATCTTCTTTGGCGTTGGACGGCTGCCGGAAGTGTTTGGTGGGCTGGGCCGCGGTATCCGCGAGTTCCGCCGAGCAGCCAAGGACGAGGGTGAAGAGGAAGATTCAGAGACAACGGACGGCGCCCCTGCTGCGGAGAGCGCTGCGCCTGCGGTGAGCTCTGAGACGAATCCGCCTGAGAAGGTCTGACGTTCGCTTTGATTGCCGCTTGCGCCAGGGCTTCGACAAGCAGCAACGGACAGACTGGCGATCGACGAGAAGGCCGGCTCGGCCTTCTCGTTTCTGTCAGTACCTTGCATCTGAATCTTCCTGCGTAGTTGCCCGGCACGTGTTGGATTGTCACTGACCACAGTTGTACAGTGAGACGATCAGAAAGCACAGTGTTTGGGAATTTTTGTGTCTACGCGAGGGTAGCACAGCACGTCATTCTTCCGAGGTGAACGATGGATGTTTTCTTCATGATCGCAACGGTTATCATTGCCCTCACATTGATCGGCATTGTCCTGTTGCAGGGTCAGGGTAGTGGTTTGGGCACCGCCTTTGGGGGCGATGCCGGCATTCAGCGTACCCGCCGGGGCGTGGAAAAAACCATGTTCAATTTGACGCTTACACTGGCGTCCTTGTTTCTCCTACTCAGTCTCGTAACAGTCGCCCTTCGCTAGAACAGCAGTGGCCGCTGATCACAGGCCACTGTGTTTTTCCCATGTCGGAACAACAGCCATTCGGGAGGTCGGCCAATCCTGAGGCCCACGGAGCGTCCCAGACGCCTCGATTGCCTACGACCCCTCCTTCCGGCTATCTGCCGGGGCCGGTTGCACCGCCGGCGACGCCGGCGCCTCTGGGTCGGTATATTCGCTGGCAGATGCTGCTGGCCGTCATGGGAATCATCCTCCTGACGCTTCTGATGGGCGTCACCGCCTACAACGTCTCCACGGTTCTGGTCCCGGAGCGGGGCGGCGTCTTTCGCGAAGGCGTGGCCGGCAATCCCCAGTACATCAATCCACTGTTGTGCCACACGCACGATATCGACCGCGATCTGTGCAGCCTCCTCTTTCGCGGCCTGACCCGCCTCGACCAGCAGGGGCGGGTGGTGCCAGATCTGGCCGAGCGCTGGACGGCGCCGGACGGACTGGCTTACACCTTTACCCTGCGTGAGAACCAGTACTGGCACGACGGCAAACCGGTGACTATCGATGATGTACTGTTTACGATCGAGATGTTGCAGAGCCCGGATTCACCGATCCTGCCCGACCTGGCGGAGTTGTGGCGTTCGGTCACGGTGGAGCCGGTCGACGAATACACAGTGCGCCTTCTGCTGGACGAGCCCTTTGCCCCGTTCCTCGACTTCACGACGGTGGGGCTGCTGCCCAAACATATCTGGCAGGGCGTGTCCCCGTCTGAACTGCTCGCGAGCCCCCTCAATGCACGCCCGGTTGGCAACGGCCCGATGCAGGCGACGTTGACATCGGCGCAGTTCATACGCCTGGAGCGCAGTCCGTTTTCCAATAGCGACATTCCCATGGTCTCGGCCCTCGAGTTCCATTTCTATCCCGATTATCCTTCGATTTACGCAGCCTATACAGACGGCGAATTGGACGGTGTGAGCCAGGTTTTGCCGTCGGATATTGCTCTGGCGCAGGCCCGTACCGATTTGCAGCTCTTTTCCGCGCCGCTTTCGACCTATGTCGGTGTGATATTTAATCTGCAGAATCCGGATGTCCCCTTTTTGCAGGATGCAAACGTGCGCCGTGCGCTCTATCACGCTCTGGATCGCGAGCGACTTCTCGATGATGTGGTCGGCGGGCACGGAGTACTCGCATCCTCTCCCATTCCGTCGAACAACTGGGGGCACGCGGCGGATACACCCTCATATGATTATGACCCGGATGAGGCGCAACGTCTTCTGAATGAGAGCGGTTGGGTCGACACGGACGGCGACGGCACGCGCGACAAAGACGGGCTGCCCATGCAGCTCATTCTGCTCACGAACGACGGGCCGACGCGCATCGCGTTGATCGAACAGATCGCGGCGGACTGGCAGGCAGTGGGCGTCAAAGTTGTCGTGGAGAGCGTCAGCTTCGCCGGATTCGTGAACGAGTTCCTGACGCCGCGTCGTTTCGAAGCCGCGCTCCTCAGCTGGGATATCTCAGGCGACCCCGATCCCTTCCCCCTCTATCACAGCAGCCAGGTCGGTACGGGCCAGAACTACGGCGGATGGTCCAATGCGGACGCGGATGCCTTGATGATCGAGGCCAGAAGCACGGTGGACCCGGAGAAGCGCAAGTCACTCTATGCCGTGTTTCAGCATGTCTTTGCCGACGACGTACCGGCGATCCCTCTGTACTACCCTGTTTATACCTACGGCGTCAGCGAGCGCGTCAAGGCGGTCCAGATTGGGCCGTTGAACACGCCGGCCGACCGATTCGCTACGTTCCCCGATTGGTATATCCTCACCCGCCGCGTCCCTGCGAATCAACAGTTGAGCGGAAACTGAGCCTCTCTCCTGTCACGTGAACACGTACATTTATCCAACTTTCGCCCGCCGGAGAGACGCCAAAACAGCAACGCAGACAGTACATTCTCTCAAATCGATTTGACAGTTGACATACGCACATGATATAAATCTAGCTTACTGAGCCGCAGTGGCGGAATAGGAAGACGCGCTACGTTCA
>JAPPKG010000447.1:0-3064 GCA_026914085.1 Caldilineaceae bacterium
ACCCGCTTGTCGTCGCCGTATATCTCTAGCGTCTCCTTGAAATCCCAGAGATCCGGCAGATCGATCCACGTACCCACGCAGCGGGCACCGTTCTCGTATACCAGAGTAAAGCTGACCGCTCGCCCCTCCTGCCAGATCTCCGTGTGCGTTATCTCAACCGGCAGGCCCATGATCTCGCGCAATCCGTACAGATCGTGAATCATGCTTCCCGACAGCAGATGAAACGCCCGCTCTACGTGCGGCGGCACGTCCCCGATCGCCTGCATTCGCGCCGCCTGCCGTCCTGCCACCGCGCTCTCGATCGCCCCCTCCGGCAGATCGCCAAAGCTGCGTACGTCGAACTGTTGCAGATGCAACGCGTTGTTCGGGTGCAGATGATTGATCTGCACAAAACGCACATCCATATCGGCCGCTTCCTGCTTTGCCCGCTCAAACGCCGGGTCATAGACCTTCATATAACCCGCCTGCCCCACCGTACCCGCGCGCTGGCACGCCTCGATCATCTCGTCGCACTCCTGCAGCGAGAAGCACACTGGCTTCTCCACGAAGGCGTGCTTGCCCGCGTCAAAAGCGTCAACCGCCACACCCTTTTTCGGGTCCGTCTGACACAGTATCACCGCCTCCACGTCAGATGCCAGCAGATCGCGGTAGTCCGTAAAATACTGGGGCACGTGAAAGCGGTTGGCCACGTACTGGGCCGCACCGACCGACACGTCGCAGACAGCCGTCACCTCGAACTCGTCCTGCAGCTCCTTCAAATTGGGCATATGATGGACCTGGGCGATCGCCCCGCATCCGATGACGCCGATCTTAACTCGTCTCACTTTCTTTTCTCCGGTCGGTTATCAGTGGAAATAGGTGAGTAGGTCGTTACAACTTAACTACGGACCAGTGTATTCCGTGTCCACCGTGCGCGATGTGAAGCTATTCCATACGTCTGCCAGGGCAAAGGCGCTTCGGAAAGCCGGGTAAAGAGACGCCCACATCGCGTCGCGGGCCGCCAGAGCAGCTTCCTCATCCCCTGCCTCCCGCGCCGCTCTGTAGGCCCCGATCTGCTCCCTCTGCGTCTGCGTATTCGTCTCGACCTCGGCCAACCATGCCTCGGCCGCGGCCAGCTGCTGCTCCAGCAACTCATCGGTCGCCGTTTCGCGGTCCGGCTCAACGTCGTAGGCGGTATTCAACGCGAAGCGTGGCGGCTTCTTCGTGCCATCCTCATTCCACATTGTATGAGTCGGCTGAATGTGAGGCGTGACCGACAGATACATGATGACCGGCTCCTCCCCCACATTGCGCACCTGGTGCATCTCATCCGTCAGCGCAATGCAAAGCTGACCCGGCCCCAGCACTTCGGCATGACCCTCAATCGTGAACTCTGCCTGCCCCTGCAGAATCAGAAAGATCTCATGGCCCAAATCATGCGTATGGCTCTGCGCCGTATGGCCCACGTCCACCTGCAAAAAACGGGCGCGGATCTCCGGCGTTGTCAGTACATTGCGGATGTCCTTTTGGAAGTCCAGAACCTGGAAGGGCACGGCGTTCTCCTTATTCGCTTGTGACTTTAGGATGTGAAATCCTGGTCGATCGTGGGGGCTCTTGAGAAGAAGATACCGGCTACGACAGGGCAGCCTCAGTCAATCCGCCGTCGCAGCTTCGGGTCGAGGAAATCCCTGAACGCGTCGCCAAAGAGGTTGGCAGCCATAATCGCAATCGTAATCGCCACGCCGGGAAAAATCACCAGCCACCATGGCGGCCGAAACGCCGCAGCCAGCACACCGCCCAGCATATTGCCCCAGCTCGGCGCCGGCGGCGGAATCCCCATCCCCAGAAAACTCAATGCCGACTCCGCGAAAATCGCGCCGCCCAGATGCAGCGTCGCCACCACCAATATCGGCGCAACCGCCTGCGGCGCAACATGACGCACCATGATCCGCACATTCGACGCCCCGATCATCTTGGCCGCTTCGACGTAGGAGGTCTCCTTGATCGAAAGTACCACCGCACGCGTAATCCGCGTGGCCGAGGGAATCCGCGTTACCGAGATGGCGACGATAACTGTCACCAGCCCCGCTCCCAGGACCACCAGCAGCAGCAGTGCCAGGATCAGACCGGGAAAGGACATCAGCACATCCACAACCCGCTGGCTGATCAGATCGAAACGCTGACCCAGATACCCGCTCGCAATGCCCCACACAAAACCGATCAAATCGCCAACGAATACCGCCGTGATACTCACGATCAACGTGATGCGCGCACCGTAAATGATGCGGCTCAACAGGTCCCGCCCCAGCTGATCGGTGCCCAGAATGTGCTCTGCGGTCGGCGCCGCGCGTATCGCGCTGTAGTCGGCCTCCAGCGGATCGTAAGGTGAGAGAATAGGCGCAAAAACAGCCATCACGAACATCAGCAGCCAGATGCCCACCGCCACCATCCCGATCGGCGAGGACTGCGCAAAGCGTCCAACCGCACTGCTGAATCGGAGCAAGAAATGCGGGCGCTGGCCCTCTATATCGAGAACGATACCTTCGGAATCGGCAGGCGCCGCGCTTGTTGTAGCCATGTAGGCTCCCTCAGTGTGTGGATAGTGGCCGTCTTTCAGAGGGTGGCAGCTTTAGTACACCGGACCGCCAGCCGCAGCCCCCTATCCACTATTCGTAGCGAATGCGGGGATCCAAAAACGCGTAACTGAGATCGACAAGAAGATTGATAATGACGTATATCAAGCCATACAGTAGAACGAGGTTCTGGATCATCATCCAGTCCCGCTCGGTCATCCCCTGCACCAGCAACTTTCCAAGGCCGGGCACCGCAAACGCTGTCTCCACTGAAACCGCGCCGCCCAGCAAACCGCCCAGCGCCAGCCCCGTCGTGGTGACGACCGGCAGCATCGCGTTCTTGAAGACATGACGCCACACCACCAGCGTCTCCCGCAGCCCCTTGGCCCGCGCCGTCCGAATATAGTCCTCGAACAGCACCTCCAGCGCCGCCGAACGCGCCATGCGCGCCGTCGCCGCCGAAAGACCCAGCCCCAGCGCCATGGCTGGAAGCACTGTCATCGATAGATTGC
>JAPPKG010000106.1:0-3062 GCA_026914085.1 Caldilineaceae bacterium
CAGCGGCTGGGACCCCAACGGACCGCTCTGTCCTTCCAGTAACCGAACGCTACACGCTTCTCGGGTGGCTGAGGCGCAACCTCTTCAGCGACCTCTTCAATTCGCTGCTGACCATCGTCGCCGTAGCCTCGATTTTCATCGTCGCCCGACTCATACTGCGCTGGGCATTTAATACAGCCGAGTGGGGTGTCATCCCGGCTAACTTCAACCTGATAATGCGCGGCCAGTATCCTGCCATCGAAGCCTGGCGCCTCTGGCTTGTCATCTATCTGCTCGGAACTACCGTAGGCCTTGTGTGGCGGCTCATTGTAGGCCAGTTCAACACCACCGCTCGCATTCTCGTCGCCATACCTTTGGTCCTGATGCTCATCCCCTTCTTTTCCATGGGGACGCGGCTCTACCTCATGATTACCGCCGTCGCCTCTTTCGCTGGCTACTTCATCGCTGGCTACCTGCCCATCCAGCACCGCGGCCGCGCCGCTTCCTACTTCGTCATGGCCTACCTCGTAGTTATGCTGATCCTCTTGCGCGGCGCCGGCGCTGACGACGGCCCCATGCCGCCCGTCCAGCCAATTCTCTGGGGAGGCCTCCTGCTCTCCCTCCTGCTGGCCTTCTTCGGCATCACGCTCTCATTCCCGCTCGGCGTCTTGCTCGCCCTTGGCCGACAGTCCAAGCTGCCCGCCATCCGCGTAATGAGCGTCATCTACATCGAATTCATCCGCGGGGTCCCTCTCATCAGCCTGCTCTTCATGGGTCAGATCATGCTTCAGCTCTTTCTGCCCGACGGCTTCCCGCTCGTGGATCGCGTCCTGCGCGCCCTCGTCGCCATAACGCTCTTTTCCGCCGCCTATACCGCCGAAAACGTGCGCGGCGGCCTGCAATCGATTCCCCGCGGCCAGTACGAAGCCGCTCAGGCTGTCGGCCTCAGCACCTACCAGTCCACCATTCACATCATCCTGCCCCAGGCCCTGCGTGCCGTAATCCCCGTTCTCGTGGGGCAGTTCATCAGCCTGTTCAAAGACACTACCCTGGTAGCACTGGTCGGAATCTTCGACCTGCTCGGAATCGCCCGTACCATCATCGCCAACCCCGACTGGCTCGGGACCCAGCAGGAGGTCTTCGCCGTCATCGCCGTCCTCTTCTGGATTTTCAGCTACACCATGTCCTTCGCCAGTCGCCGCCTCGAACGGCGCCTGGGAGTCGGCCAGCGCTAGTCATTGCACGCTACAACCAATCCGCGAAGTCTGTGCCTTCGCATGTGCCCAAACGAGGTGCCAAAAATGTCAGAAAACGCCTCCGCCGACGAAATCATCATCTGCCAGGACGTCTGCAAATGGTTCGGCGACTTCCAGGCCCTCAAGAACTGCACCCTGCGCGTTCAGGCCCAGGAAGTGGTCGTCATCATCGGGCCTTCGGGTTCCGGTAAATCCACCTTCATTCGCTGCATCAACCGTCTTGAAGAGCACCAGGCCGGCGACATCATCGTCGACGGTATCCCGCTCACCCGCGACGTACGCAACATCGAACAGATCCGCTCCGAAACCGGCATGGTCTTCCAACAGTTCAACCTCTTTCCACACCTCACGGTGCTGGAAAACATCACGTTGGCCCCAATCCAGGTTCGGAAGATGAAAAAGGATGAAGCCATGGACACCGCCATGGGCCTGCTCAACCGCGTCGGTATACCCGAACAGGCCGACAAATATCCCGGCCAGCTCTCCGGCGGTCAGCAGCAGCGCGTCGCCATCGCCCGCTCGCTCGCCATGTCTCCCAAGATCATGCTCTTCGACGAACCGACTTCCGCCCTGGACCCGGAGATGATCAAGGAAGTCCTCGACGTTATGCAGGAGCTGGCCGAGACCGGCATGACCATGCTCGTCGTTACCCACGAAATGGGATTCGCTCGCGAGGTCGCAGACCGCATCGTCTTCATGGACGGCGGCGAAATCATGGAAGTCGGCACGCCCGAACACTTCTTCACCAACGCCCAGCACGAGCGCACCAAGCTCTTCCTCAGCCAGATCCTTTGAGACCAGCGCAGAATCAATCGCAGCCGGAATGATGACGGCAAAGCAACGCTCCGTCACCGCATATTCAGACTTGAGACGTCCAGAGATCGGGAATAAGGATGAAAAAGACACGCCTGGTATTGCTGTTAGTGGTAGCTCTCCTCGGCATCACTGTGCCGCTCTACGCGCAGGAAGCCGGCTTGACCCTCGAAGATTTGGCCGCCAGAGTAGAAGCCATGGTGGAACTGGTCTCCACCATGTCCGACCGGTTGGCCACCTACGAAGACCGGCTTGCAGCCCTGGAAGCGACGGCTACACCGACGGTAACACCTACGCCTTCGCCTACGCCACCGCCCACGCCTACGCCAACGGCGACCTCCGCGTCTCCTACTGTCAGCATCAACCGCATCATGAACGTTCGCGCAGGCCCTGGCACCAACTACCCCGTCCTGGGTCAGGCCTCGCCTGGAGACCAATACCCAATTTCCGGCAAGAATCCTGCCGGTGGCTGGTGGCAGATCATCTACAGCGGTCAGTATGCCTGGGTCTACAGCCCCTTGGTGACGGCTACCTATCCGGAGCTTGTGCAAGTTGCGCCCGTCATTCCCACACCTCCGCCGACCCCGATCCCAACGCCCACACCAATTCCGCCTACCCCGGTCCCGCCTACCCCCGTCCCGCAGCCGGTGACCGACCCGTGCGCAGGCATTGGCGGTGATGGCTGCAAATTCAGGTTGCGAAATACCGATCTCAGAAACAACGGCGGTGGCGAGCTGAAGCTCTTTATTGGTTTCGTCCATGAAGGACGCGGTGACGAGGTCCAGGGCATCGGCGGCAGCTACTACGTAGAGCTGCACAAGGATGGCGCCCACGTTGCCGCCGTGAACAACTCCACCCGCGGTGGAAACTCAACCCACCAGGGGCCCCAGGGCAATAAGTACAACTATCTGAAAGCGGTCCCGCTAAGCCAGGTTCCCGGCGGAAACGTTGCCGGCAACTACACGATCTTCGTCAGAGACGGCAACGGCGAACGCGACAGCCAGAACTACTACT
>JAPPKG010000457.1:0-3056 GCA_026914085.1 Caldilineaceae bacterium
GGGGCCTTGGGCGCCCCCCCTTGGGGGGGGGGCCCCCCCCCCCCAACGCCCCCCCTCCCACCACGTGCCCCATCGACCTGGTGTCGACATTGGCAACAGGTGCCTGTTCGACCGGGTTTCGCAAACCCACCATCCGCCGTCCCAACTGTTTCCCGTAGGTGCCGGCCTAATGCCTGCCCTCTGCCCCCACATTCAACGGCCCTCCCCCTGTACGGCCGGGCTTGGCGGCCGCCCTCCATCTCTCCACAAGCCGGCAGACATTTTCAGCCACCGCCGGCGCGATTCCCACGCCAGACTTCCTCCACCCCAAATCCAGGATGCACACGCCGAGTCGCGCTACTTGCAATCGAAGTCCGACTAACGCGACAATAGGTGCGGCACGTTCCCAAAAGACGGCATTCGCCGTGAACACCACAACTCACCCATCAGTCGAAGGAAAATACCATGCCTCTACTCTTTGATATGTCCCTGGACAAGCTCTCTTCCTATCAGGGCACCAACCCGCGCCCCGCCGACTTCGACGAATATTGGGACGCCGGCCTCGCCGAACTCGCCGCTACCGATCCCGATGTGGAGCTGGTTCCAGCCGACTTTCAGGCCCCCTACGCCGAATGCTCTCACCTCTATTTCACGGGGACACGCGGCGCTCGCGTCCATGCCAAGCTGCTGCGTCCTCGCGACGCCCAGGAGCCCCACCCGGCTGTGCTCATGTTCCACGGCTATAGCGGCAACGCCGGCGACTGGCAGAGCAAGCTTGGCTTTGTCGCCGCCGGATTCACTGTCGCCGCCATGGACTGCCGCGGCCAGGGTGGCGGAAAGTCGATCGATGTCGGCGGCGTCCCGGGCTGGACCCTGCGCGGGCACATCGTACGCGGCCTCGCCGGCGAACCCGAGGATCTCCTCTACCGCCACACCTTCCTCGATACCGCCCGCCTTGCCCAGATCGTAATGGACATGGATGACGTAGACGCCGAACGCGTCGGCGCAACCGGCGGCAGCCAGGGTGGCGGCCTTACCCTCGCCTGCGTCTCACTTGAACCGCGCGTAAAGCGCGCCGCTCCCATCTTCCCCTTCCTCTGCGACTATAAACGCGTCTGGGACCTCGATATGGACCAGAACGCCTACGCCGAGCTGCGCGAGTGGTTCCGCAACTTCGACCCCCGCCACGAACGCGAAGAGGAGGTCTTCACGCGCTTGGGCTACATCGATGTCCAGCACCTCGCCTCCCGCATCCAGGCCGAAGTGCTGATGGGCGTCGGTCTCATGGACCAGGTCTGCCCGCCCTCAACCCAGTATGCCGCCTTCAACAAGATCAGCTCACCCAAACGGACCGTCATCTACCCCGACTTCGGCCACGAAAAACTGCCCGACTTCGACGACATGATCTTCCAGTGGATGCTGGAAATGTAGGGGCAGAAGGCTATGCCGCGTAGACCGCCTGCCGCAGGCCGCGTATGTAGCCGATAGCGTACAACCTGCCGATCGAAGAATAGCCTGCGTCCTCGTTACTGTCGCCCTCCATCGTCGGCACGTGGTCGGGCCGCAGCACGCCGTTGAAGCCAATCTCGCGATAGGCTTCCATGCACGCGAGCATATCTGTCTTCCCGTTGTCGTGAAAGGTCTCGTTGAACTTCTCCGACACACCCTTCACGTCGCGGAAATGTACGAAATAAATTCTGTCCTGGGCGCCGAAATGTCGGATAACCTCCGGCAGGTCCTCGGTCATCAGCGTGAAGTTGCCCTGGCACAGGCAGATGCCATTGGCCGGGCTCGGCACAAGGTCGATCAATCGCTGGAAATTCTCGACACTGCGCATGATTCGGCCCAGTCCCCGGATCGGTGACAGCGGGGGGTCGTCGGGGTGCATCGCCATCTTCACCCCGGCCTCCTCCGCCACCGGCACCACCGCCTCCAGAAAATACTTCAGATTGTCCCACAGCTGCTCTTCGCCCACTTCGCCGTATTCAGTCAGCGGAGCATTACGCATCACCTCGTAGTCAAATCCCGTGACCAGCGCCCCGCCCCGCTCCGGAATCGTGGTCGCCGTCCGCATCCAGTTGAACACCGGCATCCACTCGCTGCACCAGACCGGAATGCCCAGTCGACCCATGTTTCGCAGCAGTTCGCAGACCGACTCAATCTCCTCATCGCGCCCGGGCAATCCTAGCTTCGCCTTATTCAACGGCGGACGGCTCTCCAGCACCTCCAACCGAAAACCGGCATTCTCGTAGGCGCTCTTCACCCGCACCAGGCTCATAAAACCCCACGGCTTCATGTCCGGATCAGGATGGTCGAGGGTGGACATATCCATCGAGCCCACGGCGTAGTTGACACCGCACTGTTTGACCAGTGTCCACAGAGGCGACGGCTGCGCCGGTAGCATCTCAGCGATTCGAATCATTATCTCGTTCCTCAGTTCAGGTATTCGGTTGGATTGGTTGGAGTAGGGCGACCCGCGTCCCAATTCGGTTTGGGATCAATTGCGACAGAAACATAACACAATCTGCCCACTTCGCAAGTCAGTCTGATAAAATGGTCTGGCAAATCTGCCCCTGCCCGGTTGGACTCGGTCTCCTTCTGCGGTAAGATAATCTCATTTGCCACGCCAGTCGCCAGGATCGTGAACACGGATCAGCCATCCCCAGGCGGACAAGTTGCTTAACCTGTGACATTCTCTGAATGAAAACCGACTGAGTCGCTTCTGCGCGCAGGCAACAGTCGTGCCTCCTCGAGTGTACCCGCTGCAGAACAATCGAGCTTGGGAGAAGATGCAATGACGAACAAAGCAAGTGCTCAGGAAACTGCCACGCTGGGAGGAGGTTGCTTCTGGTGCCTCGAACCCCTCTATGAAGAGCTGCAAGGTGTCGGCCAGGTCGTATCCGGTTATGCCGGCGGCCACGTCCCCAACCCCACCTACGAGAAGGTCTGCGCAAAGACCACCGGCCACGCCGAGGTGATACAGGTCACTTTTGACCCCTCCGTGGTCTCCTTTCGTGAGATTCTCGAAGTCTTCTTCACCTCCCACGATCCCACCACCCCCAATCGCCAGGGCAACG
>JAPPKG010000568.1:0-3024 GCA_026914085.1 Caldilineaceae bacterium
CCGCACAAGGGAGGGCCGACTAGGCCCGACCGCCCAGAACTGCAGTGGTCAGTGGTCAGTGGTCAGTGGTCAGAGACGGGGCCGCCACTGGCTCAGGGTTTGTCGCGAAATGGCTGCGGCTTCGCTGCTACCCTAGGAATAGGAAATCTGGCCCCCGTTCTGGGATGACGTCTGTGCTGGTTGGTCTTGACCTGTGCGTTGGAATCGGGTAGGATATGCGCGCTTTGCGATTTTGCCGGTTTCCCACTTGCGTATTCGTGACAGAAGTACCAGAACACGCGGGCTCCGGACTTACTTGGAAGGTGGGGACCCGGTGTTCACTTCCCCGCCGGTCGGGGTCGAATGCGTGCAGCTGAGTGAGCGAAAGCGCCAGCCACTCGGTGAGCGGATAGACCGGCTTTGACCCGACACCTACTCATTTCCCTGCCCAAAACCGCACCCGCGCAGATATAGGGTGCGATTTCGATATAGCCTTAAATTTCACAGAGAGAGAAGAGAGATGAAAACTGAACCTTCGGCATGGGACGCCCTAAAGTTTCGTTGCATCGGTCCGCCGCGGGGCGGACGCGTTGTCGCGGTTGCAGGACATCCGACTCAGAGCAACGTCTTCTATTTCGGCGCGGTTGCGGGCGGTGTGTGGAAGACGGTGGACGGCGGCACCTATTGGGAAAACATTACGGACGGGCAGTTCAATGTTTCCTCGGTGGGGGCAATTGCCGTATCTGAAGCGGACCCGAATGTCATTTACGCGGGGACCGGCGAATCGACGATCCGGCTGGACGTAAGCTGGGGGGACGGCGTTTACAAGTCGACCGACGGCGGGGAGACGTGGAAGAACGTAGGGCTGCGCGACAGTCATCATATCGGCGAGATTCGGATTCACCCGCAGGACCCCGATACCGCCTACGTTGCTGCGTTGGGCCATGCGTTCGGGCCGAATGATGAGCGCGGCGTATACCGGACCACCGACGGGGGCGAGACCTGGGAGCGGGTGCTGCATGTGAGCGATAGGGCGGGCGGGGTGGACCTGACGCTGGACGTCACCAACCCCCGGATCATCTACGCTACTATCTGGCAGGTGCATCGCCACTTTTGGGAGCTGGTCAGCGGCGGGCCGGACAGCGGGCTGTGGAAGTCGACCGACGGCGGAGACAGCTGGACTGATATCAGCCGCAATCCCGGGCTGCCGCAGGAGGGGATATTGGGGAAGATTGGCGTCTCGGTGTCACCTGCCAAGCCAAGCCGGATCTGGGCGATCGTGGAGGCGGAAGGCGAGAAGTCGGGTGTGTACCGCTCCGATGATCGGGGGGCCACCTGGGAGCATTTGACGAACAACCAGGACCTGTTGAACCGGCCGTGGTACTACCTGCACATTTTCGCCGACCCGCAGGATCCTGACACCGTCTACGTCAACAACCTGAAGATGTGGAAGAGCATTGACGGGGGCAAGGAGTGGAGCGAAATCACGACGCCGCACGGGGACAACCACGACCTGTGGATCGACCCGGCCGACCCGCAACGGATGATCAACGGTAACGACGGCGGGGCCTGTGTCAGCTTCAATGGCGGCGAGACGTGGAGCACGATTTACAACCAGCTCACGGGCCAGTACTACCACCTGGACGTGGACAACCAGCAGCCCTATCATGTTTACGGTACGCAGCAGGACAACTCCAGCATCGCGGTGCCGAGCGCAACGGAGAAGGGGGCGATTCCATGGGGTGACTGCTACCCGGCGGGCACGGGCGAGAGCGGGTACATTGCTGTGAAGCCGGACGATTCCAACATCGTTTACGTAGGTGCGGTCGGCTCGTCACCCGGCGGCGGGGGCGCGCTGCAACGGTACGACCACCGCACGAAGCAGATTCGCCTGGTGACGGTGTGGCCGGAGCCGTTCAGCGGATTCGGGCCTAAGGAGATGAAGTACCGCTTCCCGTGGACATTCCCGATCCTTTTCAGTCCTCACGACACCAATGTGCTGTATACGTGCGGGAATCACGTGTTTCGGACGACGGACGAAGGCAGCTCGTGGGAGATACTCAGCCCGGATTTGACTCGGAACGACGAGAGCAAGCTGGAGGCATCGGGCGGCCCTCTTACCCTGGACACGAGCGGGGCGGAGCATTACTGCACGATTTCAACGTTCATTGAATCGGCCCACCAGAAGGGTCTTTTCTGGGCGGGAAGTGACGACGGCCTGATTCATGTCAGCGAGGACGGCGGAGGGAGCTGGCGCAATGTTACGCCGCCGGAGCTGCCGGAGTGGAGTTTTGTGACTGTCATCGAGCCGAGCGTGCATGACGCTTCGACGGTCTATGTAGCGGCGACGCGCTATAAGCTGGACGATTACAGGCCGTATCTGTTCAAGACGACCGACCTGGGGCAGAGCTGGCAACGGCTCGACGGCAGCTTCCCGCAGAATGAGATCACGCGCATGTTGCGGGCGGACCCGGAGCGGGAAGGGCTGCTGTACGCGGGTACCGAGTCGGGCGTCTTCGTCTCGTTCGATGACGGCGGGTCGTGGCAGAGGATTCCGGGCAACCTGCCAGTGGCGCCGGTCTACGACATGATTGTCAAGGACGGGGACCTGGTGGTGGCCACGCACGGCCGCTCCTTCTGGATCCTGGATGATCTCACACCACTGCGACAGGTAAGCTCTTTGGAGGAATCCGAGGAAGGCGGGGCGCGGCTGTTTGCGCCGCGCGAAACGCTGCGGCGCTGGCTGCCGTGGACGGTCAGCGGAGCGCGTGGTGACGCACGCAATTATGCGCTTGCCTTTGGGCAGCTGATTACCTTCCGGGACGAAGAAGACGACACCGGCGGGAGTACGCGTCGCGTCCTCGACGGGGGCGAGAATCCACCCCACGGCGCGATCGTCTACTACACGCTTCCGAGCGACGCGGAGGATGTGAGCCTGACATTTCTGGATGCGGCGGGCAACGAGATCCGGTCGTACGGCCCCAAACCGGCGAAGGAGGAGATGGAAAAGGAGAAGGAGGAATCTCCCTCTGTTCAGTACATTCC
>JAPPKG010000244.1:0-3013 GCA_026914085.1 Caldilineaceae bacterium
GATATCCGTCAACGCAAAGATCGCCGGCCCCATCTGCGGATGCTCGTCCAGCGCCAGGTCCTCCACCGCCGCGATCACCCGCATCATGTCCAGCACCGCGTTGCGCCCCATCTGCGGCGCCGACGAATGCGATGGCCGCCCTGTCGTCGTCAGGTGGATCTCGGCCCGGCCGCGTCCCCCCCGCACAATCTGCAGATCCGACGCCTCACCGATCACAACGAAATCCGCGCCCGTCTGCTCGATTACCTTCTCCAGCGCCACACCCTCCAGCACCTCCTCCATCACCGACGCGCTCACCACGGCCTTGCCCTTCATCTCAGCCCGGTCCAGCCCGCCAATTCCGTGCACCATCGCCGCCAGCGCGCCCTTCATGTCCGCCGCGCCGCGCCCGTGCAGCGCCCCGTCCCGTATCTCACCACTGAACGGGTCCAGCTCCCAAGGCACCCCCGGCGAAACACCGACCGTATCCGTATGCGCGTCAAAAACAATCGTCGGCCCGGGCTGCGCACCCTCAACCACCCCAACCACGTTGCCCACGCTGTCCGTCCACACCCTGTCGAACCCCAGCGCCGTCATCTCCTCCTCGATACGGCGGGAGACCTGCGCCTCCTCCCCGCTCAGGCTCTGGATGCGCACGATATCTCGGGTAAACGAGATCAGGCGATCTCTGTCAAGCATTCGAATTTCCTTGCATATGAGAATCTGAACTGCTTATGCCGTGGCTTCCTTCTTGTCGACGCACGGCCCGGTGATCTCGAAAGTTCCCCGTTTCGGGCGCACGCGACAGAAATATAGCTGAAATACCGAAATTCGCGCAACTGCTATTTTTTGGCCCCCGCCAAAGTTGCACGCAACCGCAAGCAAACTGGGCGTCGAAACCCGGGTCGATTCCGTTGCTTTGCAAAGCACCTGCCTGTCAGATACACTACAACATACCGCTGCGGCCAGCTGCCAGCATTCACGCGCCGCACCAGCCGCCGGTCAAAGGAGACTCCCCCTCACATGAATACAACCAGCGCATTCAAGTCGATCGAAGAAACGACAGACTCTCTTGGCGGCCAGCAATACATCGCCAATGACGAAATCGCCACAACCGTCTTCCTGTCGCAGCAGTTGGGCAAGCCGCTGTTGACCGAAGGGCCGGCCGGTGTCGGCAAAACCGAGCTCGCCAAAGCTGTTGCCGGCTCGCTCGACCGCACCCTCATCCGCCTGCAATGCTACGAAGGTCTGGACGAGACCAAGGCTCTCTATGAATGGGAGTACGCCAAGCAGCTCCTCTACACCCAGTTGCTCCGCGATCAGCTGCAGCAGACCCTTGCCGGCGCAAACTCGCTCGCCGAAGCCGCCGACCGTCTCACCGACGAGGAAGACGTCTTCTTCTCCATGCGCTTCCTCCTCCAACGCCCTCTGCTGCGCGCCATTCTCAGCGACGAGCCGGTTGTGCTCCTCATCGACGAAATCGATCGCGCCGATGCCGAATTCGAGGCCTTCCTCCTGGAAGTGTTGAGCGACTTCCAGGTCAGCGTGCCCGAACTCGGCACGCTCGCGGCCAACCACGTACCCATCGTCGTCCTCACCAGCAACAACACTCGCGAACTGAGTGAAGCCCTCAAACGGCGCTGTCTCTACCTCTTCATCGACTACCCCTCCCTTGAGCAGGAACTCAGCGTCGTCCGCCTCAAGGTTCCCGACCTGGCACCGCAAATGGCTCGCCAGGCCGTGGAACTTGTCCAAAGCCTGCGCCAGATCGACCTGCGCAAACACCCCAGCATCTCCGAAACCTTGGACTGGGCACAGGCTTTGGTCACGCTCAACTCCGAAAACCTCGATCGCAAGACGCTCGAAACAACGCTCAGCGTACTGCTGAAACATGAGACCGACCTGCGAAAAGTACAGCGCCAGCTGGGACGGATGGACGGCCGGGACGACGACGAAGATGAAACCGACTGGGACGAAGAACTTCCCCGCCGCCGGCGCATCGACTGATCTCCGTTCAGTTATAGAGCCATCTGGGGGCATGTCGGGAAACCAAGAGCACAACGCCTGAGCTCCCCGTTGCAGAGGAGTATCCCATGGAAGAGCGAATTGTAAAGTTCATTTCAGCCTTGCGGTCCGGCGGCGTGCGCGTCAGCCTCGCCGAGAGCGCCGATGCCTTCTCCGCCGTCGACAACCTCGGCATCCAGGAACGGGACGCCTTCCGCCTCAGCCTGCGCGCAACCCTGGTCAAAGACGCAGAGAGCCTGCCGACCTTCGAAGAGCTCTTCCCATTATTCTTCGGCAGCGGCGAGCCGCCCCCCCTCATGAACCTGATGGAAGACCTGACCGAAGAAGAGGCCAACATGCTGGCCCAGGCCCTCCAGGAATTCGGACAGCGCCTCCGCGAAATGCTGGAACGGCTGCTGCGCGGCGAGGAACTCTCTCAAGAAGAGCTAGACGCCCTCGGTCAGATGGTGGGCCTCAATCATGCCGATGATCTGCGCTATCGTGAATGGATGGCGCGCCGCATGCAGCGTGCCCTCCAGTTCGAACAGGTGCGCAAAGCCATGCAGGAAATCATGGAGCTCATGGCCCAGATGGGCATGAACAAGGAACGCCTGGACCAGATGCGCCAGCTCATCGCCCAGAACATGGACGCCCTGCGCGAGCAGCTGCGCCAGCACGCCGGCCAGCGCATCGCCGAAAACATGGCCGAGCAGCGCCCCGAAGACCAGCTCGAAGGGCTCATGGACCGACCCTTTCAGGCCCTCTCCGACAGCGACATGCAAAAACTGCGCCAGGAAGTCCGGCGACTGGCTGCCCTCTTGCGCAGCCGCATCGCCCTCCGCCAGAAGAGGGCCAAGTCCGGCCACCTTGACGCCAAAGCCACCATCCGCGCCAACCTCAAACACGGCGGCGTCCCTTTTCATATCAAGCACCGCGATCGCACCCTCAAGCCCAAACTGGTCGTGATCTGTGACATCAGTACCTCCATGCGCCACTGCTCCGAGCTCATGCTCTCCCTCCTCTACGAGCT
>JAPPKG010000004.1:0-3013 GCA_026914085.1 Caldilineaceae bacterium
CGTAGTAGCTAGTATTGTAGAGGCTTAACCAGAAGCGGTCGTCGTTGAACAGCTTTACGTATTGCGCGCCGCCGACCCAAACCGACGGTGTGACAATCTCCCAGCGCGTAAAGGAGATGTAGAGGGACGCCAACATTGGGCCAGCGGTAAAGATGATGAAGCCAAAGACCCAGGGCAGGATAAACAGGTAGCCGTCCCTGGCTTCAGACCAGAGCAGACTGCGCCTTTTAATTACTTTGGTAGCGGGAGCTTCTTGGATGCCCATCGCAGGGACAAGAGGTCATGGATGTTGGCAGTCATGCTGCGACTGCCAACATCAAGATTGTCTTAACTATACACCCGGTACGTAGACCGCCAACTCTTCCACACGGCTGGCAATTGCATCCAGCGTTGCCTGGGCATCTGCTTTCTCGATACCGTATATCGAGTTGAGGGCAGGCTGCACTTCGCGGTGGACGCCGATCCAGTCGCCGGCCACCGGCTCCGGCCTGCCATACTCAAACGCATCCAGCATGATCTGTGCGCTTGGCGGGAGAACGTCTGCCATGGTTTCCAGCAGGCTCTCGGCGACAACCTTCAGGGAAGGTACGTTCAGCCCAGTAGCCTCGACCCAGTGGCGGAAGGCGTTCTCGCCGCCGAGGAACTTCATCCACTGCCAGGCCTCATCGGGATTTTCTGTGCCACCATACAGACTGTGCCCGGCGGAGGCCACACGCGTGGTGCGGGTATCGCCTTCGTCCACCGGGAAATGGGCAATGTCCCACTCAAACTCAGAGCTCATTACGTTCGAGAACACGGAGAATTGCGGGAACATGCCGATGCGCCCGGTCGTGAACAGGTCGCCCGTGCTGAAACCGCCGGCCTCGGTTACTGTAGCGGGCACGTGGATGCCGCCGTCCTGGTGCCAATCCTGGATTTCAACGACCTGCGATAGGCCGGGCTCCTGGTTCATCGTGAATTTGGTGCGGTCCTCGCTGAGCACGTCGCCGCCCTTCTGCCACATCTTTATCCATGTATTGCGGTTGCGGTGCCAGTCCGCAGTGCCGAAGACTCGTTCGGTACCTTCACCTTGGGTCATTGCGGCCGCGCTCTCCATGAAGTCGCCCCACGTCCAGTCGGCCGTGGGTCTCGCCGCGCCGGCGGCGTCGAAGAGCTCGGCGTTGTAGATAATGACCGTGCTGGTGGTCTCGCGCGGGAAGCCGATCTGCCTGCCCTCGTACTGGAAGTCCTTGTAGGCGGCGAGGAGAAAGTCGTCGCCGCTGATGTCGTCGTCGGCGTCGATGAAGGGGTTGACGTCGAGCTGGATGTTACGCACGGCCTGGCCGGAGTTGGTGTAGCTGTGCGCCCAGTAGGAGTCGGGTGCGTCGCCGGCGGCGATCAGTGTCAATAGCTTGGTCTGAATCTCGATGGCGCCGCCGGGCTCCCAGATGGGGTCGATGGTGATGCCGGAGTTGGCGGCCTGGAAGTCCTCGATCAGAGGTTCGTAGCGCAGGAAAGAGATTTCGCCTCCACCTTGCGTCAGGAAAGAGACAGCCGTCGGCTCTGCCATACCGCCGTCGTCTCCCATATCACCTCCGGCGGGGGCGGCCACGGGCATACATGCTGCCAGCGCCGATGCACTGACACCAAGCGCGGAAAGTTTCAGAAAATTACGTCGAGAAACGGAAGCCTGGTCTTTCATCTTGGAATCTCCTTTGCAAAGGTCAATCAGTTCAAAATCTGGTACGCAACAGGCACTTAACAGGGCGCATATTAGCACAAGGCGGGCGGTTACGCTAGCGGGGTTCGGAATCCGGAAGTGATTCAGGGATGGCAGCTTTGGCAATCCACCAACGGCTCATAAGTGGGAACCAGGACGCGGTAAGTGAAGAGGTCAGTCCAAGTTTATGACGCCTTTCACGTAGGAGCCGTCCCCGGCCAGGATCTCTTCCATCAGCGACGGGTATCCACCGATGGGGGCGGTATGGGTCACGAGGGGCCGGAGGTCGAAGACGCCGGCGTCGATGAGCTTGATTGCGGGCGGAAAGGTATTGCGGATTTTCGAAGAGGGAGAAGAGTTCACGATTGTGAAGCCGCCCAAGTGCCAGTGGGACGGGTCAAAGTAGGCCTTCTGTCCCTTGATCCATCCGAACAGGTTGATGCGTCCGCCGCTCTTGACGATGTCGGCGGAGAGATCGAGGCCGCCCTGGCTGCCAGAGGCGTCGACTACGATGTCGATGCCGCGAGCCTTCAGGTCTGCGGCCAGGTCGTCTACGTCGTGTTGGGAGATGTCGATTGTTTCGGATGCACCTTGCTGCCGGGCCAGTTCCAGCCTGGCGTCGACGATGTCAAGGACGATGAGCTCGCCGACGGGCATGCGCAGGAGGCCCTGGAGGAGGAGCTGGCCCATGAAACCGGCACCGACAAGGGCAACGGTTTCGCCGGCATTGAGGTTGGTGTGATCGAGACCGGTGACGATACAGGCGACCGGTTCGACGATCCAGTGTTCGTCGGCCAGGTCTGAGTCGGGGATGGGATAGACTCTCTGGCTGGAGAGGTTGCGCACAGTGGCGAAGCCGCCGCCGGCGACTCTGTCGCCCTCTTTGAAGCCGGTCACGCCGGGGCCGATCTTGGAGACGTAGCCGACGCCCTCGTGGCCGGGGGGGGCCATGGGGATCATGGCTGAACCGAGTTTGGCGGTGACGATGTCCCAGGAGCAGATGCCGCAGGCTCCGCCGGTGAGCTGGATTTCGCCTTCTGCGGGGTCGCCGACTTCGGTAACGAAAAGTTCGATGCTGCCATCGTCAAGATAGCGCAGTGTCTTGCTTTCCATAGTTGCACCTTTGCTGGTGGAAATGAGGCGAACAGTACAGGTGAGTCATTGGAGGGCATCTTATCACAGGATTGGCGAACTGCGGTGGCTGGAAGAGCAGTGGTCAGTGGTTAGTGGAGGCGGGTGGGTGAGTGGGGTGCGAGAGTTTGCGAGAGATCGGTGAGAGAATGGGGGGATTTTTGATTTTGGACCGGGATTTGG
>JAPPKG010000590.1:0-2982 GCA_026914085.1 Caldilineaceae bacterium
CCGTGGGCCGCTCGAAGACGGATGCGGAGGCGCGCACGGTCTACCTGACGCCGGCGTCGGTCGAGGCCCTGGGGGCGATACGGCCGGCGGGCGCGCACGGGGCGGCTTCTGTGTTCGGGCTGTCCGCGGCCTCGATCTCGCGGCGCATCCGCGCCGCGGCCGCGATGGCTGGGTTGGGGTTAGGATTCTCCGGGCATTCGGGGCGCGTGGGGATGGCGCGGCGCATGGCCGCGGCCGGCGCGCCCACGCATGAGATTATGGCGCAGGGAAGATGGAAGACGGCGAGGATGGTCGAGGTCTATACACGCTCGGAAGAGGCAGGACGCGCCGCGAAATGGCTGGCGTAGGGGCGGCGGGCATACAATTGGGCCGCTTTCAAGTCTGAAACGCGCTGCGCAATCTGTTGTTGGACAGTTGGCTGGTTCGGGTTGACCTGGCTGAGTTGACCTAGTGGGCTGTACAGGCCAGGTATCCCGGCAAGTGGCCGGCGCGTTCGGCTGGCGATGCGGTTCGCGCCGTGCATAACGCTATCGAGACCGAGTTTCGATGTTGTTGTTTGTATATAGGTATGAAGTGATTGTTGTTAGGGATGTGAATTCTGGTTTTGGTTGACTACACGAAAGTCTCCAGCTGTCGAATTCGCTGTTTGGGATGTCGGCCTCTTTGATCTCACCCTTCGGCAGCATCCACACACAGACACAATTTCTCCAGATAAAAACAGGGTAGGCGGGCATGGTCCGGCACGGCTGGCGCGGCGCGTTGGGGTCGCGCCTGGCAGGTGTCGGCGCGCGCCGGCGCGAAGCGCCACATGCCCAACCTGCACACTGCCCGGCCGCACCTGCAGTCGCACAATCTGGCGGCACATTTGGTAAAGTTGGGGCGCAACGGCAGCATCCGTCTGGATGCACCTTATTTTTCCCGCCTTGTGGTTCAAAGATTGGGGCCCACCACAGACAGGGAAAAAGCTGAGGTACAAGGATTTGATTGCGGGAGGGCCTGCCTACCCGCAGTGGTAAGCTCCCAAGGCTTCATGTAACATCAAACCCGCCGATAGGCTTGCCGGCGGGTTTTTTGATCATCAAATCTACACCGAGGACAATAATGTTAAAATCGACAAAATCAGACTTAATCTGGGGTTGAGGAAGGGATGTCATCATGTATGGGTAGAAAGACTGAAGGCCCGGATTGGAAGGGTGCGCTAATGGTATTGGCGGTTATTGGACTGTTGTTTCTTCTTCCTGCGATGTGTGCCCATCTTGAGATTCCTTAGAACTCATAGTTCCCAGACAAGTGATATTTGCCTTTCACAAGAGCGACTCTACATGAGGGGCTTGACGCTCTAGTCAGACCCAGAAGATGAAACAACCCGGATTGCGGAGGATTATGGCTTACTCATCGTCACAGAAAGGCAATTCAAGTGTCTCTAAATCGCTTACTTCTACACTTCGCCATACTTCGGGTACGCACCCTTTCAACCGGTTTTCTGAGAGATACAACTCGCTCAGTTTGGTGAGCATGCCCAACTCTGGCGGAATCGCCCCACTCAACTCATTGTCCCAGAGATCCAGTCTGGTCAAGTTGATCAGCCTGCCCAACTCGGACGGAATCGGCCCGCTCAATTCATTTCCCCAGAGGTCCAGTATGGTCAGGTTGATCAGCTTGCCCAACTCGGACGGAATCGAACCACCCAACTGGTTACTGGAAAGGTACAATACTTCCAGTTGAATGAGATCGCCCAACTCCGACGGTACTGTCCCTGTCAACCCATTATCGGAGAGACCCAACCACTCCAACCTGGTGAGCATGCCCAACTCTGGCGGAATCGCCCCCGTCAATCCGTTATCGGAGAGTTCCAGCCATTCCAGCTCAGTGAGCATGCCCAACTCTGGCGGAATCGCCCCCGTCAACCCATTATCGGAGAGATCCAACCACTCCAACCTGGTGAGTATGCCCAATTCTGGCGGAACTGTCCCTATCAACCCGTTACCAGAGAGACCCAACCACTCTAACCTGGTGAGCATGCTCAATTCTGGCGGAACTGTCCCCATCAACGTGTTATTGGAAAGTTCCAGCCATTCCAGCTCAGTGAGCATACCCAATTCTGGCGGAATCCCCCCGGTCAGCATGTTATTGGCGAGACCCAACCATTCCAACTCGGTGAGCTTGCTCAACTCAGGTGGAACTGTCCCCCGCAACCAATTGTCTGAAAGCTCCAGCCATTTCAATTCGGCAAGTCCACCCAACTCTGGCGGAATTGGCCCGCGCAATAGGTTGTCTCGGAAGTCCAGAGTTCTCAGATTGATGAGGTTGCCCAACTCTGGCGGGATCGAGCCACTCAAGCCGTTCTCAGGGAGAACTAGCTCCATGACTCGATCATTGCCGGTCGCAACAACACCGTACCACCTGTCAACCGGCGCCTCGCTCATCCAGTTGTCGTTTTTCACCCAGTTGTCGCCGCTGGTGGCATGATAGAGTGCCACCAACACGTCACGGTCCGTGGGAGGTTCCGTCTGTGTCACCCCACCCGTGGTGGCATCCGTATGTATCGCAGGGTTCGTGGTGGGGTCTGCTGATACCGTTTGGGCCGTGGCGGGGTCTGTCGGTATCGGCACACACGCCGCGACCAATGCGAGCAATACCCACGAAATCGTGACGGCTACAGCCCTTCTTGCAAGAAAGGAATAGCGACAATCGTCTACTGTATTTCGTCGCAGCATGTGACCTCTCTCTGATTAGTAGGCTTGCTTAGCCTAGTCGATTGCCGAACGGCAGAAGGGCCTGGTCTATCCCTGAAACTGAATGCGACCGACACTGTTTTACCCATTCAAAAAATGGAATTGCGGGGTCTTGTTTGGTTTGGTATGACATTTGCGCTGGTGTTTGTGTCGCCGGAACAATGGGAGGCGGCATTGGCTGGCCTTCAGGCTTGGGGCCGTCGAACCAGTCCAGCGGACCATAGCAGCTACTGACAATTGGAAGTAT
>JAPPKG010000361.1:0-1830 GCA_026914085.1 Caldilineaceae bacterium
CCCGGGGGGCGCCCCCCCCGCCCGCCGGTTCGATTCGCCAGGCCTGCGCGAACCGCCTAGAAGATCAGCCGCAGCCCGAACTGCACGAGTCGCGGCACCCCTCGAGTGCCGCTGATCACCCCGAACTGGGGAGTGCCCAACGCAGTGCCCGGATGCCGGAAGACAGGCGTGTTGAACAGGTTGAAGAATTCCGTGCGGAACTCCAGGCCGAGGCTCTCGCCCAATTGAGTGCGCTTGAACAGCGCGAAGTCCCACTGTGCAATGCCGGGCCCGCGCACGTCCGGCAGGACTCGGGATGTGTTGCCGAAGGTAAACGCCGCCGGCTGGCTGAACACGTCTGTCCTGAAGTACTCGTTGAGTCGCGTCTGCGGGTCGCCGGAGAGTTCCGCGCTGGTGCCGTTGTTGTCCACGAACTGAGATCCTCCGTAAGAGTTGGAGAGGTTCTGGGAAGGCGACACGCCGAGCGGAAATCCGGTCTGGACGGTGGTCACACCGTTGATGCCCCAGCCTCCAAGGATGGCGTTGGCAGCCCCCGAAAGATCGCCGAGGAAGGGCTTGCCCTTGCCGAACGGCAGATCGAGGACATAGCTCAGCACGAAACGCTGCGAGACGTCGAACGCCGCCAGCGACTTCAGCGAACGGAGATCGTTGTTGTTGCCGCCAGTGGCCCAGCCCTGCGCACTGAAGCCCTCGAGGCCATCGAGCCATCCGGTCAGCGTGCCAGCGTCCGTGATCAGCTTGCCAGCGGTATAGGAGGCCAGCAAGCTCGCTCCGCCCCTGAACCGCCGCTCAACCTTGGCCTGGAAGGAATGGTAGGTCGAGCTGCGGTTGGTCGGTCCGGCCATTGAAACGTCGGTAAATTGCGGATAGGGCCGCAGCAATTGCCCGCGTGAGACGGTCGGCTGCGAGAGCGGCCCGGCGGTAATGGAGGTGCCGTGGAACGGATTCGGCACCTGCTCGCTGAGCGCTCGGCCGAGGCTCAGGTGCTGGTCCGGCAACTGATTGATGGTCTGAGCGTTGACCGGCAAGCTCGTTCCCTTCGATCCGGCGTAGGCTAGGTCAATCAGCGTACCGTCGCCGAGCTGCCGCTGGATGTTGAAGTTCCACTGCTGCATGTAGCCGAGCGGCTGGTCGGGCACCGCCGAACGGATACCGAGACCGCCAACCAAGGTGTTGAAGAACGTGGTGTCCCGCCCAGGCGGCTGCAGGACACCATCTGGGAAGGGGTCCGCCAACCGGCGAAACGGGGTGACGCCGCTATCGAGCGAGGTCACCCAAGGAGTGTTGATGGTATTGATGAAATCGATGTTCGGCGCGGTCGCGAACGCAACGTCGTTAGGCAGCCAGAAGATGCCGTAGCCAGTACGGATCACAGTCTTGTCGTCTAGGCGGTACGCGATGCCAAGGCGCGGCGCGAAGGAATTCCGATCATCTATACCCGTCCGCGCCGACCGCAAATCGGTGTTCACGAGCGCTAATTGCCCTCGCAAGTCCAAGCCTGTCTCGGATGACAAGGGATTGACCGAGTCGAGGGAAAGCGAAGTCATGCGATCGAAGCGCTCAGAGAAGTTCCCCGAGCGCTCCCAGCGCAACCCGATGTTCACAGTCAGCTTGTCATTGACCTGCCACTGGTCATTGATATAGGCAGCCCGGTAGATCATTTGCCCGGCCACCAGGCTGGGCGTCGAGATTCCGCCGCCAGTGCCCGTACCGAGCAGGAACGAAGCGAAGCCCCAACCACCCATCGGGTTGAACGGATCATCGGCGGTGAAGTTACTGTTGAAGCTGAAGATCCCGCTTGGGGTGTTGCTCTGGGCGTAGTTGTGCGTC
>JAPPKG010000361.1:1840-2969 GCA_026914085.1 Caldilineaceae bacterium
GATCAAGGTCAGGCTCGGCAGGAAGGCTACGTTGTCTTGGCGGGCAATGATGATACTGCCAGTTCCCTGGGCGCAGAACAGACCGTAGCTCTCGACGCAAGGTGTCGGAATGTGACGGAAATTTTCCGGAATCTGGCCCACTAGTGACGAAGGCCACGCGAATTGAGTCAGATCCGTCCCTTGGCTCGCAGGGGAGCGGTCGTAACGGAAGCGCGTCCACGACGCCCGCAGGTCAAGTATCGTTGTCGGAGAAATCAACCACGTGTCTCCGAGCACCCATTGGTTGGTGGTGAAGGTCTCCGGGCCTGCGTCAATGTGGGCACCAGTGCCGTAGGGATCCACGCCGAACGTGAGGTTGTCCCACCATGTCCAGCGCCCCATGAAGCGGTGCTTGTCGCTGGCACTCCAATCTACGCGGTTGTTGAACTGGGTGTTGTTGCCGCCATCGCTGGCGTTGGTGGCATAGTTGTTGTTCAATCCGGGCTGGTTGGGCTGATCCCAAAGATGGCTCAGAGACCTTGCCGTGGCATCCTGCATCGCAGCCGGAACTACATCATTCTGGAATCGCGTGCGAGGCAGGTCGCCTGCGCTCGATACCGAGAACGGATCGTGGACGGCCCGCCCCACCTCCGAGAAATCGCCCTGCTGCTGCAGCGGGGTCGGCGAGTCGAGCAGCAGCGAGCGGCCCTGTCGCTGGCGATAACTCTCATAGGAGGAGAAGAAGAAGACGCGGTCCCGAACAATCGGGCCGCCGACGTTGGCACCCCACTGGTTCTGGACGAACGGCGGTGTTCCGATGCCGCTGGCGTTGTTAAAGAAAGTGTTGGAATTGAGGACCTTGTTCCGCAGAAACTCGTAGGCGGAGCCATGAAATTCGTTGCTGCCAGACTTCGTGGTCATGTTAATGACGCCGCCTGCGAAGCGGCCGAACTCCGCGCCGAGGTTGTTGGTCTGGATCTTGAACTCCTGCACCGCGTCCTGAGTGGGGATCAAGGAGGTGAGGTTGATGTAGGCCATGTTGACGGGCGCTCCATCGAGCGTCGTGGCGCTCTGATTCGACTGGCCGCCGCCGATCTGGTAGTTGCCCCAGGCGAAGATGTTGACCCCGGTGGGGCTCTGCATGGACTGC
>JAPPKG010000581.1:0-2966 GCA_026914085.1 Caldilineaceae bacterium
GGTGCGTACACAGGATGTAACTGCCTTCACCGTGCGCGATCTGCGTCAGGTCGGCGCCGTGGAAGGCAGCGGTCACGCCGGTGTAGTTCTGCTTGTGCTTCAGGCCGGCGTGCCAGTCATAAGTCACGTTGCCGCTGATCCAGTCCGTCTCCGGCGTCACGATCGACCAGCGCGATACCACGTCGCGGTACTCCTGCCCCATCAGGCAGGCCGACGGCAGACCGTCGTAGACCGGATGCTCGCGCACAACGTGGCTGCACGGCGTCCACAGCCCCTTGCCGCTGTAATAGGTGACCGTGAATGGCAGCAGAAGATCCTTCGGAAGGAGTTTCTCCATACGATACTTGGTTGTCAGCGTGTTCTCCGGCGGCATGCCGAGGAAAACGGCCGTCCCGCCGCCGCTGACCCACTGCGCCAGTTCGGCGAAGACCGGCTGCTCTTCGCCGCCCCAGCCATTCAGATTCACCAGCGTCCGTTGACCGCGCGGCGTGTCCCCCGAAAACGTCGTGGACCGCAGGTCAGAGCCGGCCAGGTACGCGCCCAGCGCGCCGTCGAGATCGATCAGCGCAACCTCCTGCCCGGGAAGCGCCGATCCCGCCTGCTCCAGCACATAGAAGCTGGAGCAGTTACGCGCAACCGTCTCAGCGCCGGCGCCAAACGCGACCTCGACCAGGCAGCGCCCCGCCAACCCGTCGGTGGCGACACCATACTCGCCCAGATCGACAATGCCCGCCGGCAGCGTCGTCTCTTCGCTGTGGTCGAGCACCCGCCGCCCGTCGCCGGCCGTGACCTGAAGCGAGAGCGTCCCCGCCACAGCCTCCTCGTCATTGACCGACGTCAGCAAGATCTGCACGCCCTGCCCCGCGTAAACATTCTGCGCGCTCGGGCGAATCGCGATATAGCGGTCGGCAAAGGTCTCCTGGATCGCATAATAGGCGCGCTTGGGGTTGCGGAAATTGTCGATCAGACCTGCGCCCACGATCCAGTCGCCGTCGTTGAGAGAATGGATGCCGATTCCAGCGATGTCGCCATTGATGCGGCAGGCCTCGGCCATCAGCTTGTTGCCGGTGTAGTGGACCTCCTGGCAGGCGAGCATGAAGTCGTGAAACGTCGGGAAGACCTCCTCCAGCCCCGTCCGTTCATAGACCGCCAGGTAGGAGTCGTGCAGGCGCTCATGGATGCGGTAGTCCGGCGTGATGGGGTTGCCCTCGCGGCGGTATTGGGCCATATTGGCTTCCAGGTCGGGGATGCTGCCGTAGCCCAATTCGGAAATGTTGGTCAGCAGGCCGGGCTCGATATGGCTGCGCGTGTGCCGGCCCAGACTCGTGCGCCCCATCGCCGCCAGCTCCGCTTCCGTCTTGCCCAGCAGCATCAGGTTGTCGTAGTTCTCCTGCGCGAACGGCGTGCCCGGGTAGTCGTGGACGTCGTTGATCAGCGTCGGCTCGTACGAACCGGGCAGATAGACGCTGCACAGACCGGCAAAGCCGCCGGCCTCGTCGATAATCAGCCGTGTGGGATCCAGCTCGCGCGCCTTCAGCGAAGTCGTGTGCCGCAGCCGTTTCAGCCCGTCCCGCAGGATCTCGTTGAACATCTCCCAGATGACAATAGAGGGATGGTTGCGGTCGCGCAGCACCATCTCCGTCACCTCGTTCTCGATCCGTTGCCGCGTGTAGGGCGTAATCTGCGGCCAGTTGTCCATGCACTCGACCGGCAGGGCGCCCACGTACAGAACGCCCATCTCATCGGCCATATCGTAGACGACCGGCGGCTGCGGCTTGCGCCAGGGCCGCACCATGTTGATGTTGCCCTCTTTGATCAGCCTGAACTCCTTCCTGAGCAGCTCCAGGTCCCGCGGATAGGCCAGCGAATGGGGGTAGAAGGCCTCGTTGAAGGTCGTCTTCAGGACGATCTTCTTGCCGTTGAGATAGAAGCTCTTGCCCTCGGCCGTGAACTCGCGAAAGCCGAACCGCGTCTCCACCCGGTCCGAAAGCCCATCCGCCAGCTGCACGCCGGTCGTCGCCAGGTATAGGAAAGGATCATCCAGCTGCCACAGCCTGTGGCCGGCCACGTTTAGATCCAGCGCTACCTCGCTTCTGCCCGGCCGCAGGTCGTGTTCTGCACTGACCCAGCCTGCGGGCCCGCCGTCTGCCCAGGACGTGATCGTACACTGAATTTCGGCTCTCTGTGTCGTGAGGCTGGTATTGCGCAGCGCCAGCTCCACCCGCACATCGCCGGACCCGACATCGCCCGTTACAAATGCGCTCTCAATGTAGACCGCGTCAGTGGCGATCAGCGAAACCGGCTGCCAGATCCCGCCGGCGATGGCGCCGCGCCAGTGCGGCATGTCGTCCCGCCCCAGCCCGTCGATCACGACATCACGGGTGATCAGCGGCGTGATCACCCGCACCGCGATAAAATTCTTCGCGCCCGCATCCAACAGATCACCGACCTCCAGCTCAAAGCCGGTATAGCCGCCTTCATGCGCGCCCGCCGCCTCGCCGTTGACCCACACCTCCGCCCGGTAGTTGACCGCCTCGAACCGTACCCGGACCGTCTTGCCCGCCCACTCCGCCGGCAGATGGAAGCTCTTGCCATACCACGCAACGCCCTCGTAGTCCTGCCTGAACTCCTCCAGGCAGGCGGGAACCGCAACCTCCTCGATGGCGTGGTAGCTGTGAAACCGTTCTCGATGCTGCCAGTTCAGCGTCCGGCCTTTGTTGTCATCGTCGAAGATGACCCGCCAACTGCCGTCGAGTGATAGCTTGCGATTCATGTGTATCCTGTTCCCTGTTGATTTTGACTTTCGGATCGGTGTCTTCAGCACCTGGTGTTCACCTGACAGCAATGGGCCACCAAAAAAACTAACCAGTAAAAACGCAACGACTAAGCCTCATTCAGTGCCCGACGCCCCACGAGGCGAGCGCAGGTTTTTCTCACTCCTCACTCCTCTTTACTCTCTCCTCGCT
>JAPPKG010000148.1:0-2963 GCA_026914085.1 Caldilineaceae bacterium
ACCGATGAGACCTCAACTCGTCCATCTAACCCGACAGGAACATCTAAATGGCCCGTCCTAATATCCTCCTCTTCCTGACCGACGACCATGGCCAGTGGGCCAACGGATGCTACGGCAACAGCGAACTCCAAACACCCAATCTGGACCGCCTCGCAACCGAGGGCGCCCGCTTCGCAGACGCCTTCACCCCCTGTCCCGTCTGCTCCCCGGCGCGGGCCTGCCTCATGACCGGGCGTACACCCTCCCAGGTAGGCATCCACGACTGGCTTCAGGAGGCCGAACCGGTCATCGGCGACCACGACTGGCTGGCCGGCGAAGAGATTTTACCGCAGCTCCTCTCCCGCGCCGGCTACCATTGCGGCCTCTCAGGTAAATGGCACATGGGCCGTTCCCACCGCACGCCCCCCGGCTTCGACTGGGCCTTCGGCCTCCCCCGCTGGCAGGGCGCCCACAACGGAGCCTACACCTACCACCTTAACGGCGAACCGTTGGAACTGACGGGAAACAAGAGCACACTCATCACCGATCACGCGCTCCAATTCCTCGACAACGCGCCCTCCGATCAACCCTTCTTCCTTAAGGTAGGCTACATCGCAACCCATTCGCCCTATCAGGCCGAAACCCATGACCCGGAACTGACCGCCCAGTTCAAAGACGCCGCCTTCACCGACATCCCCCCTTACCACCCCCATCCCTGGCAGCGCAACGAGGGCCTCGCCGGCGGCTTCCAACCCACCGACCAGCAGATTCGCACCCGCTATGTCGGCTACTACACCGCCGTAACCGAAATCGACCGCGAGGTAGGCCGCCTCTTGGACCGGCTGGAACAGGACGGCACCCTCGACAACACCATAGTCATCTACACATCCGACCACGGCTGTTCTGTAGGCCAGAACGGCTTCTGGGGCAAAGGCAACAGCACACGCCCCCTCAACATGTACGAAATCTCTACCCGCGTCCCCCTCATGGTCCGCGCCCCAGACTTGGTGCGACCCGGCCAGGTCAGCCAGCGCTCCGTCGATCACTACGACACTTTCAGCACCATCTGCGACTGGGCCGGAATCCAGCTCGACGAGCGCCGCAACTACGCCGGCGTCAGCTACGCCCATCTGCTCGACGGCAGCGGCCGTAACGCTTGGGACGACACCCGCTACGGCGAATACGGCGACCTGCGCATGATTCGCACTCGCGAGCACAAATTCGTCAAACGCTATCCCGACGGTCCCCACGACCTCTTCGAACTGGAATCGGATCCAGGTGAACAGCTCAACCGTGCCGGCTGGGACGAATTCGCCGCTCTGCAGGACGGGCTGGAGCACCGTCTGGAAGAGTGGTACAGCCGCCATGAGGTCTCTACCAGCACCGGCCTGCGCATAAAGTTTCAGCGCACGCACAACCGCAACGAAGCCTGGCGCGACGGCGTCCGCGAGCGCCGCGGGCTGCAAGTATATGAGAAATGGCAGGATGCCTGAATCTGAGGGGAAGAATAACGTTCAGAGCGGGCGCCCGCCTCGCTCCCGGGGACAGATGCCTCTAATATGAATGCACGCCTGTATTGACCGCCTCTACAGGCCGTGCCAGTTGCCGCTCCTGAACCATCTCAGAAAAATATCGCGATCTTCCTCATCGAATATGGCCTCGCCCGCAGCCTGCGCCCGGCTTTTGGCCTCTCGCGCCCCCTCCATATCCCCGGCGGCAGCGTACGCCCTGGCCAGCGAATCAATCGCAAAAGCCTTGTCCCAATCTTCCACCTCATCGGGATTGCCCTCTATCAATTCCAGACAGCGGCATGCGTGACGCAGAGCAGCCTCGCCCAACCCCGCTGCCGCATAAACGCTCGCCACCGCAAACTCGCCGCGGGCATGATTGGCGACTGTACCCACCTGCATCCAGTGATAGCAGCTGGCGTGAACCGCATGAATGTACGGCTCGCACGTCTCCGGCGTGATCAGACCGGCATCCAGTGCGTCCATCGTGCTGTTGTTCAAATCGATGCCAAACCAACGGTGGGCTTTGTCAACTTCGAAGGGGGCTTCAGCCATTGCTCTTGCTCTCCAGCCGGTTGTGGTCCCGCCCGCCAAGTGGGCAGAACATTGAAGGTTGGCGGCAGGTCTCCTGCCTGTGAAGACATTGGTCAGACACTCTCCATGCTGCATCCTCGTCCTTCCGCTATGTCCCGCAACTCTGCGGCTAGACGATTCCCAGCAAGCAGGCATAGTTCTGGGACGCCGTCGGCGCCTCGATCTCCTCCTCCCACAGATGCAGATTGCGCCTGTCGCAAAAGCCGGCCTCCTGCAGCAGCTCCAAATGACGGCCAATTGGGAATCGGCCCGGTTCAAACGGCAGCCGCGTCCCGTCCGGCTTCACAAAATCACCGTTAAGCAGAATCCCACCCTCCGGCAGCGCCGCCGCACAGACCCGATAGACATGCAGGGTCTGCGCCTGACCGCCCAGATCGTGCAGCGCCCACGTCGACACGACCCCCGCCGGTGGACGCGCCAGGTCGCCGCCCCAACTGTCGCCCAGCAGGTCTGCCTGCTGAAAATGTACGCGATCGCCAAATCGCGCCAGACGCGTAGCCGCCTGCGTCAGCATCGGCTGCGAAAAGTCCACCCCTTCATACGAAATGTGCGGCATGCGTTCTAACAGATATTCCGCCAGATAAGCGGGCCCAATCCCTAGTTCAACTACATGACCGTCAGCAGGAACTGTGCTCTGCAGCTGCTCCAAAATCGTCTCAAACAGATGCAGCCGCTCCGGCGTCGGTATGAACCGCCTCGCCCAGTCCTCGGCGTACTCCGCCTCGTGAAACTCATGCGTCGCGCCAACTACCTCAGACATCGATCTTCCTTCCTTACTCTGAATCAAGAAATGGACCATAACCTGCCGCCTGGCCTCCCCGCGGCAGCATCAACCGTCCCGTTCACATAACCACACAAATCGCAGTTCAGACAAATGAATAC
>JAPPKG010000490.1:0-2962 GCA_026914085.1 Caldilineaceae bacterium
TTAGTGGTCAGTTGTCAGAGACGATGCTTTTCTTGCCTCAGAGTTGAACGCGGACCGGCCATGGTTTGATCTGTGCAAGAGATTTGCTTGAACTCACCCCCACTTTAGGATGGACACGAAAAAACTTTGACGGGCTCGTCCTTCCAATTTGTGTCGCGCCGTAGTTTTGTTTCTCCACCGAAATGTCAGCGTCATGATCCGTCGCTAACCACCTTCTAAGGGCCACTACCATTTGTCAACTCTGTCTTGGGCAGGTCCTTGGTGGGGTCGACGAAGGGGACGCGCACGACTTGGGCGTCGACGAAGCCGTCGGCGGGGAGTTGGACTTTGACCTGGGTGCCGCGTGTCCAGTGCGAGCGGGGCATGACGGCCAGGGCGATGTTGGAGTCCTGGTTCGGAGACCAGAAGGCGCTGGTGACGTAGCCGACGTCGTCGCCGGAGTCGCTGTCTTTGACCAGATAGAAATCCTCGTTGTACCAGACGATCGGCTCGCCGCCGACGCGCAGACCGACCAGCCGCTGATTCACACCCTCCTGCTTGATCCTTGTAAGCGCCTCTTTGCCGATGAAGTCGCCTTTGTCCAAGTCCACCTGCCAGCCGAGGCGGACTTCGTAGGGGTTGTTCTCGATGTCCATGTCCTGGCCGTAGGAGAGGATACCGGCCTCGATGCGGCGGATGTGGCTGGGCGCGATGACACCGAGGTTGAACTCCTCGCCCTGCTCAAGGATGTGGGGCCAGATGTCATCGGCGTGGAGCATGGCGTTGTGCAGGTAGATTTCGAAGCCGACCTCGGCGGAGAAGCCGGTGCGCGAGATGGTTACGGGATGACCGTTGAGTGTTTCGTGGATGAGGCCGTAGTAGGGGATCTCGCGGACGTGGGAGCCGAACATCTTCTCCATCAGGGGGGCGGACTTGGGGCCCTGGATCTGGAGCGGCGAGACGTCGAGCTCGTGGATATCGACGTTGAAACGGCCGGTGGAGTTCACGCCCTGGGCCCAGAGCAGAACGTCGGAATCGGAGATGCTGAACCAGAACTCGTCGTCGGCTACGCGCAGGAGCACGGGATCGTTGATGATGCCGCCGTACTGGTTGCAGAGGATGACGTAGCGGGCGCGCATGTTGGGCATCAGGCTGTGCACGTCGCGAGTGATGAGATAGTCGACGAACGCCGCGGCGTCGGGGCCCTTGACCTGGATCTGGCGTTCGACGGCGACGTCCCACATGCTGACGTGCTCGGTGAGGAATTTGTACTCGGCGAGCATGCCGCCGTCTTCGGGCTTGATGTAGGCGCGAGGGTGGTACTGGTGGTTATAGGTGGTATAGGCCCAGCAGCCGGCGGCCTTGGACAGGTGCCACCAGGGCGACTTCCTGATGCGGGTCGAGATGAGCATGCGGGCGTCGCTATTCCCGCTCTGGCGCAGGTTTATGGGCAGGCGGCGGTCCTTGAGGCCGTCGATGAGTAGTGTTTGTTGCATGTGGGAAAACTCCAGTGGTTGTTAGTTTTTAGTTGCCGATAGCCAGCAACGTTTTATGCCTTCATTCTTGTGCCTCGTGGATCGTAGAGAGGTTCTCGGGCGACCGTTGCGGGGAGGCGTTCGTCGAAGTAAAGGATGTCGACGCCGGTTCCTTCTTTGGCGTAGTCGCTGGGCAGGTAGCCGTAGACGATGCCGCGGCCGATTGTGTGGCCGTAGTTGGCGCTGGTGACGTAGCCCAAGACGCGGTCTACGTCCATGATCGGCTCTTTGCCCATGACGACGGCGTCAGGGTCGTCGAGGGTCATGCAGCAGAGTTGGCGCGCGTTGCCCTGCGCGCGAAATTTTGTCAGCGCATCGCGGCCGACGAAGTCGCCCTTGTTCATGCGCACGGCGAACTCGAGGCCGGCCTCGTAGGGGTTGTACTCGGTGTGGATGTCCTGGCCCCAGAGCCGGTAGCCCTTTTCGAGCCGGAGCGAGTCGAAGGCGCCGCCGCCGGCCGCGATCAGGCCGAGCGGCTCGCCCGCCTCCCAAAGGATGTCCCAGAGGCGCAGGCCCTGTTCGAACGGGGCGTAGAGCTCCCAGCCAAGTTCGCCGACGTAGGAGAGGCGCAAGGCCAGTACGGGGACCTCGGCGATCGTTAGTTGTTTGGCGGTCAGATAGGGGAAGGCGGCGTCGCTCAGGTCGTCTTCGCAGACGGCGCTGAGCAGGTCGCGGGCGTGCGGGCCCCAGAGGCCAATGCAGCACTGGGTTGGAGATATGTCGGTCAAGGTGGCCGAGCCGTCGGCGGGCAGATGCGACTCCATCCAGGCCAGATCGTGGAGGCCCATGGCGCCTCCGGTTACGATCATGAAGCGCTCGTCGGCGAGGCGGGTGACGGTCAGGTCGCACTTGATGCCGCCGCGGGGGGTCAGCATGGCGGTGTAGGTGATGGAACCGACGGGTCTTTCCATACGGTTGGCGGCCAGGCGCTGCAGAGTTGGGAGCGCGCCGGGGCCGGTCATCTCAAATATGGCGAAGGGTGTCAGATCGAATAGGGCCACGCGGGAACGCGTGGCTACGTGTTCGGCTGCGACCGCCGGTGACCATTCCTGCGCGGCCCAGTCGCTGCGGGCCGTGCCGTTTACATCGAGTGTTTCGAGCAAGGCCAGGTTGGTTTCGTACCACTGGGGGCGTTCCCAGCCGGCGTTCTCGAAGAAGACGGCTTCCAGCTCCTGCTGGCGAGCAAAGAAGGGCGTCAGGCGCAGGTTGCGGGGGTGGGTCATCTGCTGGCGGGGGTGGATGATGTCGTAGACTTCGCGGTACTGCTGGGCGGCGCGGGCGCGGACGTAGGGGCGGCTGAGGGCGTGCGGGTGGAAACGCCTGATGTCGCATTCGTGCAGGTCGGTGCTTGGCTCGCCGTTTACGATCCATTCGGCGACCGCTTTGCCGACGCCGCCGGCGTGTGTGATCCAGACGGCCTGGGCGGACCAGAAGCCGGGCAGTTGGGG
>JAPPKG010000311.1:0-2950 GCA_026914085.1 Caldilineaceae bacterium
CCGGCGACACCGACTTCGACGCCAACAACATGGAACGCTGGGGCGTCAACTGGCCAACCTGGTGGATCCCACTCCACGCCGCCGTCCAGTCCAACGGTTCAGACTGGATCGACGCCGAATCCGAAAAAATCGTCCTCGACAGCCCCGAAGCGATTCAGGCCCTGCAGAACATCGCCGACCTCCGCCTCGCCCATGGGGTAATGCCCCGCACCGAGGCCCTGCAGGCCCTCGGCATGGGCGGTACCCAGCTCCTCGAAACCAAAAAGGTCGCCCTCCAAGTGGACGGCTCCTGGGCCCTCTCCTGGAGTTGGGGGATCGAAGGCGGCATCGGCACCGCCGTCCTGCCCGCAATGCAGCGCCCCGGTACCGACATGCAGGCCCACCTCGTCACCGTCGTCAAGGATGCCGAGAATCCGGATGAGGCTTGGGAGCTGATCCGTTTCCTCTCCTCACCCTGGTACCAGGAACGCTACTGTCGCTCCGGCCTCTGGCTCCCCAGCCAGAACGCTCTCATGACCGAAGAGTCGATCGCCGACTGGTGTGTTGAGCCCGAGCACCCGCCCGGCTACGAACTGATCGTCACCGAGTACGCGCCCAACTACGGCCATTACCTCACCATGCCGGTCGGTTATGTTAAGGCCGCCGAGACCGCCATCAACCCGGTCTTCAGCCAGATCTTCAACGGCGAAGCACGCGCCGAGGACGTACTGCCCGCGGCCGTCGCCGAAGCCAACCAGATAATGGAGACTGAGCAGGCGCGCCCAACCTCCTGATCGGCGCTCTCCCTCAGCAGGCTCAGAGGAATTGGGGCAGGACTGCGCAGGCGTCCTTCACGCCTCCCAGCCGCCTTCCTGACCCGTACCAAATGCAACAGAGCTGGCTACAGGCAGACCGCTACACCCCAAAGGGTGCCTGTAGCCAGCTTCGCGGAGAACCGTCATGGCAGTAGAAGCGCAAGGAACCAGATTGCCCTGGCCCCGCACCCGCCGCGCGCGCCGCGCCCTGACCGGCTATCTCTTCATCTCTCCCTTTATCCTCGGCTTCTTCCTCTTCTTTGTCGGCCCCGCTCTCGTCGCCGCTTGGCTCACAATGTTCGACTGGAACATGATTCGACCCCCTTACTTCATCGGCCTCGGCAACTTCAAAAAAATGTTCGCCGACGATCTCTTCTACCAGTCCCTCAAGGTGACCGCCTACTTCTCCCTCGTCTCCGTGCCCGTCGGTCTGGTCCTGAGCTTTTTCCTCGCCCTCCTCATGAACTTCAAGACCCGCAGCATCGCCGTCTTTCGCACTATCTACTACCTGCCCAGTATCGTACCAGCCGTCGCCAACGCCGTGCTCTGGAGCTTCGTTCTCAATACCGAATTCGGCCTCCTCAACGCCCTCCTGGACTCCATCGGCCTCCCCAAAATCGCCTGGCTCCAGGAGCCCGAATGGGCCATGCCCGCCATCATCCTCATGAGCCTCTGGGCCCTCGGCGCCACCATGGTCATCTACCTCGCCGGCCTTCAGGGCATCCCCCAGTCCCTCTACGAAGCCGCCGAAATCGACGGCGCCGGCCGCTGGGCCAGCCTCATCAATGTTACCATCCCCCTCATGTCACCCGTCATCTTCTTCAACCTCATCATCGGTATCATCGGCTCATTCCAAATCTTCACCGCCGGCTTCCTCATCACCGGCGGCGGCCCCCAGCACGCCACCCTGTTCTACGTCCTCTATATCTATCGCAACGGCCTCCAGTATTTCGACATGGGCTACGCCTCCCTGCTGGCGTGGGTCCTCTTCTTCCTCATCTTTGCACTCACCTTGCTCGTCTTCAAATACGTCGGCCGCTATGTCTACTACGAAGATGTCGGCAGCTAACCGCCTGCTTTCGCCGTCTGCCAGCACCAACCGCGCAAACGGCCAAAGAAAATCGGCACAACCAGCAACAGAACTCTGATGAGCGCATCAACACGTACTACCGCAACCCAGCTCCTGGACAACGAGCGCTTCTGGCGCATCTTCGTCTGGACCGTCCTGCTCTTCGGCGCCGTTGTCATGTTCCTCCCCTTTCTCTGGCTGCTCTCCAGCTCCCTCAAGACCGAGCTCGCCATCTTTCGCTACCCACCTGAATGGATTCCCGATCCAATCAAATTCAGCAACTATGTCGACGCCTGGACAACCAGGCCCTTTGCGCTCTATGTCCGCAATACCATCGTCATCCTGCTGCTGAACGAGGTCGCAGTCCTTGTCTCCGCCTCCTTCTGCGCCTACGGCTTCGCTCGCATCGACTTCCCCGGCCGCAACGTCTGGTTCGCCATCCTGCTCGCCACGGTCATGCTGCCCGGCATCGTCACCATGATCCCCCAGTTCGTCATCTTCAGCCGCATCGGCTGGGTCAACACCATCCTGCCTCTCACAGTCCCCTTCTTCTTCGGCGGCGGCGCCTTCAACATCTTCCTCCTCCGCCAGTTCTTCCGCACCCTCCCCGCCGAGCTCGCCGACGCCGCCTACATCGACGGCGCCAGCGAAATCACGATCTACTGGCGCATCATGCTCCCCCTCGCCAAGCCCGCCCTCGCCACCATAGCCATCTTCACCTTCATCGGCACCTGGAACGACTTCATGGGCCCCCTCCTCTACCTCGCCAAGGACCCCAACAAATTCACCGTCGCCCTCGGCCTCGCCATGTTCCGCACCGCCTTCGCCGGCCGCACCCGCTGGGACCTCCTCATGGCCGCCTCAACCATGATGATCATCCCCGTCATCTTTGTCTTCTTCGTCGCCCAACGCTACTTCATCCAGGGCATCGCCATCAGCGGCCTCAAAGGCTAGTTCCCTCCTCCAACCGCCCTCTCCGATCACCCTACTCTCGTTGACAACCGTCAAGACCACGATCAATGACCGCTGTCATTCACTGACCACTGACTACTGCAGTTCTGGGCGGTCGGGCCTATTCGGCCCTCCC
>JAPPKG010000561.1:0-2947 GCA_026914085.1 Caldilineaceae bacterium
GCAGGAAGCCGCGCAGGTCTCCCGCCATGCCAAAAACGTTGCCCAGCACAGGCAACCCGTCCGCCTCCGGGATTTCGTCGGCGGGACGAACGGAGGGCGCTGCCGGCACAGGTTGGGCCTTGATCTGCCGGATAGTCGCCGCGATCTCGCGGCAAATCAGGTCCAGCCCGGAGATGGCGTCAATTCTTTCTCGCACCTGCGCCAGCTCGTCCCGAGACAACATGCTCTCGAACACACCGCTGGCCGATGCGAGGCTGACGATGACGATATCCCGGGGGTCCGGAATGTCATCACTGAAAAGCGTCCGCATGATGCGGAGCTGTACTTCTTCGGTGGGCCTGTCGTCCGCGGTGTGGTAGCGGCGGGCGCGCGAAACGTCGGCGGAAAGATAGACCTCCCCGCTGGTTTCGGCTTCCAGGATACCCCGCTCGATCAGTCTGGCCAGGGCCTTCTCGCGGATTTCGTCGCTATGCTCGGCAAGGTGTGTAACCCAGAACGCGATCTCGTGAGGCGTTTCTCCATCCCGCGCCATCTCTGCCAGGATCGGATCCAACAGGTTGCTTCCCAGCGGTGTCGGGTCGGAGACGGCGAGCATATCAGGTCGCCAGAGGTCCGTCTTGATCCGCCGTTCCAGCGCAAGGTCCATCAGCGCCGCACCGGCAAAGGCGACTGCTCGCGAAGGCAGCGGGAATGAATGTCGAATATCGCCGTGATCGGCATCAAGAACCAGCAGCAGAAACTCTTCGACAACTCGCAATTCGTCGTTGACTTGCGACATTGGCAGGGATTTCCCTTCTCAGATACCTGGCTGCAGAATGACACAGGCAACTGGCCAAACGGTCAGTTTTCCTCGTGGCCTTGCAAGATTTCCTGCACCAGTTTGTCAAATTCCGCCTTGGAATAACTACGGTCAAACTGCCTCTTGATCAGGTGTGCGACCTCGTCCGCCAGCGTACGCTCATTGAACTCAGCCGAACGCAACAAGCGGCGGTACACATCATCCGGCAGTTCAAGCGTTATTGTCCTTTCCATGTTGGTGGCCCATCACGCTCAATGTGCAGGCAATTCCGGGTTAGGAGCTTAGGTGTAAACCCGGCTGCATCCCCCGTCGGAAGGGAAGCAAGCCGGGCCGGGGTTTCTTGGATGATGGCAAACCTGAACTGCCATGGAGCTGGGCTGTCGTTCGTGCCGCCCCGAGATGTCGGGCATATCGAACTGTCGGTGTCGTGGAGATTATCAAGTCGGGACAAAGAAGATGTGGTAAGGACCTTAAGGACAAGAGCTGGAAAAATGCTTCTTCCTTTAAGCAATGTGTTAAAGTATACCCGGATCATGTGATGATGCTGTGAAAATCAAGCTCAGAACAGTGTGGCTTTCGTGAGGAATCTCTTGTGCAGCCGGGGGCGACAGCCCGGATTGAAATCGTCCAGGCTCACCCTGTAGTCTGCTCAACTTGAAACCATAGAAATTCTCGCAATACCAACCACCCAGTTCCAGGACCAACACATGGAAGACGCCAACTATCCTCAAAGGGAATTAGAAGCGCTGCGAGTCCGTCTGACCATGCTGGCCGAGGCGACGCTTCGCATCAACGAGAGCCTTGATTTCGATACCGTCCTGCAAGAGGTTTTGGATAACTCCTGTGCGCTGACGGACGCCCGCGTGGGTGTCATTACCATTCTGGACGAATCAGGGGGCATACCGTTCTTCCTTGCCCACGGGTTGACCTCCGCCGAGGCCGAGCAGCTATGGAAGGTACAGGCGGGTAGAGAGGTCTACGAAGAGCTGAGCAAGGATTCGACGCCGCTGCGGCTCAGGGATTTCCAGGGTTTCTCCAGGGGGCTCGGCCTTGACGAAATGGGCCTGCCCCGGTCCGTAAGCCCGATGATGTCCCTGCTGACTACCCCTATACGGCACATGGGCGAGCGTGTGGGCAATATCTTCGTAGGCGAGAAGAAAGGAGGCAAAGAGTTTACCCCTGAAGACGAGGAAATCCTGGTGATGTTTGCTTCGCAGGCCGCGCTCGTCATCGCAAACGCACGCCGCTACCGCGAGGAACGCAAGGCCAGAGCCGACCTGGAGGCGCTGGTCAACACCTCTCCGGTCGGCGTCGTCGTATTTGACGCCAGAACCGGCGAGCCCGTGTCCATCAATCAGGAAGCGAAAAGGATCGTAAGCGAGCTCTATGCGCCGGACGGCTCCGCGGAGGAACTTCTGAAGGTGTTGACCGTCCGCCGCGCCGATGGGAGTGAAATCTCGCTGACCGAGTTGCCGCTCGCGCATTTCCTGAGCGCTAGCAAGACGGTGCGCGCCGAGGAGATCGTGATCCTGGCTCCGGACGGACGCAGCGTGACCACCCTGATCAACGCCACCCCCATCCACTCGGAGGAAGGCGCGGTCGAGTCGGTCGTCGTCACGCTTCAGGATCTGACACCGCTGGAAGAAATCGAGCGGATGCGGGCCGGATTCCTGGGCATGGTCAGCCACGAACTGAGAATACCTCTCACCTCCATCAAAGGCTCCGCGGCCACCTTGCTGGAGGCCTCAACCGATCTTGCCCCCGCTGAATCGAAACAGTTCCACCGTATCATCAACGAGCAGGCCGATTACATGCGCTCCCTGCTCAGCGACCTCCTCGACGTTGCCCATATCGAGATGGGCACCCTCGCAGTCGATCCCCAACCCACAGTCGTAGCCGACATCGTTGATGACGCCCGCAACACTTTCCTGAGCGAGGCCGCCCGATCCAACATCCGCATTGACCTCGCCCCCGACCTGCCCCTCGTCCTCGCGGAAAAGCGGCGCATAGTTCAGATCCTGATCAATCTGCTCGCCAACGCCGCCGCCTACTCAAAAGAGTCTTCTACAATCTCCGTGTCCGCAACGCCGGCAGAGTCTCATGTCACCTTTTCGGTGATAGATCAGGGAATAGGCGTTTCGGCAGAAC
>JAPPKG010000242.1:0-2943 GCA_026914085.1 Caldilineaceae bacterium
CGACCGGGTGTCGATATTCGTAACAGGTGCCTATTCGAACGTGTCCAGCCAGACCCCGTCCCGCCAGTCCCATCAGATCCCCGCAGGAGCCGGCCATGTGCCTGCCCTCGCACCCTCCCCAACTGACGCACGCCACCGTACGGCCAGGCCTGGCGCCTGCACTGCGTCTCGCCCCAAGAAGGCAAACAATTCCAGCCACCGCTGGCACTGATTCCCCACCAGACTGTTCCCACCCCAAATCTGGGATGCACCCGCAGTTCGCGCCTGTTGGACAGACATGACCAAACCATGTACAATTACCGCAGAATACGAACAAAAGTTCGCAATAATGGGTGGGGATCGCCCCAATTCAACTGCACCGTTCACCGGCCACCACCGGTCTGCCGACCGGCCTACACTTCAAATGTGAATTCCGTACGATGCCGGGACGCCGCTGACCGTCTGCGCCAGGAAAACCGAGCGGCCGCGTAAAATGTCCCAATCCCCTTGTGCAATGTGGTAAGCTTGATCTGCGAACCTCGCTCGTATCAGATCTGCGGAGCCGGATATGCCTCAATTCCAGGTAGTCAGCGATTTCCAGCCGAGGGGCGATCAGCCCCAGGCCCTCGCCAAACTCGCCGCCGGCATCGATGAAGGGATGCCCCACCAGGTCCTGCTCGGCGTCACCGGCAGCGGCAAGACCTATACCATGGCCAAAGTCGTCGAACTGATTCAGAAGCCGACCCTGGTCATCGCCCACAACAAGACGCTGGCCGCACAACTCTACAGCGAATTCCGCGAGTTTCTCCCCAATAACATGGTGGAGTACTTCGTCTCCTACTACGACTACTATCAGCCCGAGGCCTATATCCCTCGCAGCGATACCTACATCGAAAAGGATGCCCAGGTCAACGAAGAGATCGAGCGCCTCCGTCTCGCTGCCACCAGCGCCCTTTTCAGCCGCCGGGATGTTGTCATCGTCGCCTCGGTCTCCTGCATCTACGGTCTCGGCAGCCCCCAGGACTACGGTCAGGTGGCCCTGAAGCTCAACGTTGGCGAAATGGTACGCCGCAACCAGGTCCTGCGCCACCTCGTCGACATCTTCTACGAGCGCAACGACACCGCCCTCCAGCGCGCCAAATTCCGCGTGCGCGGCGACGTGCTCGAAGTCCAGCCGGCCTACAGCGACAACGCCCTGCGCGTCAGCTTCTGGGGAGACGAAATCGAACGCATCAGCGAAATCGACACCCTCACCGGCGAAATCCTCGATGACTACCCCGAGGTCGAGATCTTCCCGGCCAAGCACTTCATCACCCATCAGGACCAGGTCCGGGAAGCCATCGTCGATATCGAGGAAGAGCTCAAGCAGCAGGTCGCCTCGCTGGAGAGCCACGGCAAACTGCTCGAGGCCCAGCGCATCGGCCAGCGTACCCGCTACGACATCGAGATGCTGCAGGAGATCGGCTACTGCAACGGCGTCGAAAACTATAGCCGCCACCTCGCGCGCCGCCCCCCCGGCAGCCGCCCCTGGACCCTGCTCGACTACTTCCCGGCCGACTGGATGGTGATCATCGACGAAAGCCACATGACCATCCCCCAGATTCGCGGCATGTATGCCGGCGACCGCTCGCGCAAAGAGGTGCTGGTCGACCATGGCTTCCGCCTGCCCAGCGCGCTCGACAATCGCCCCCTCACCTTCGACGAGTTTGCCGAGGTCGTGAACCAGGTCATCTACGTCAGCGCCACGCCCAGCGACTACGAGATGAGACACGCCACACAAGTCGTGGAACAGCTCATTCGCCCCACCGGCCTCCTCGACCCAACCGTCGAAGTACGCCCCACCGAGGGGCAGATCGAAGACCTGCTCCACGAAGTGCATCGTCGCGTCGCCATCGGCCAGCGGGCCCTCATCACCACGCTCACCAAGCGCATGGCCGAAGACCTGGCCGAATATCTCGCCGACCTCGGCGTCAAGGTCCAGTACCTCCACAGCGAAATCGACACCCTCGAACGGGTCGAAATTCTGCGCGACCTGCGCCTCGGCGTCTACGACGTCGTCGTCGGCATCAACCTGTTGCGCGAGGGTCTGGACCTTCCCGAAGTCACCCTCGTCGCCATCCTCGACGCCGACAAGCAAGGCTTCCTGCGCAGCGAGTCATCCCTGATCCAGACCATCGGCCGCGCCGCCCGCCATGTCGAAGGACGCGCCATTCTCTACGCCGACAAGATGACCGAAGCCATGGAGAGCGCCATCGGCGAGACCAACCGCCGCCGCCGGATCCAGGAGGCCCACAACCTCGCCCACGGCATCGAGCCCCGCAGCATCGTCAAGAGCATCCGCGATCTGACCGATCGCATGAAGGTCATATCCGAAGAGCAGGCCGACTACAGCGTCGACGAAGGCGAAGAAGCCCCAACCCGGAATCTGGCATCACTCTCCCCGGACGAGCTGGTCAAACGGATCGCCAACCTGGAAGAAGAAATGCACGAAGCCGCCCAAAACCTGGAGTTCGAACGCGCCGCCTCCCTCCGCGACCAGGTCATCGAGCTACGCAACGCCCTCAAGCTGGAGAGAGTGTGATTTCTCGGAAAACGCCGCCAAGCACAGACTGCGCAAGGACCTGCAGTTTGTCAACGCCTATCACAGTGGCAGGCGTTCCCAATACACTCTCTTGACGGGATGTTCACCGTATGCGAACATTTTTGAATGGAGGCAATCAAACCGAAGCCGAATGGAATACGACGCGCTGCTCAATCACAATAGCGAACTGGAGGACAGGCTGGCTGCGCTAGAAGCAGAAGACGGCAGCCGTGTCCCACATGAGGTAGCTGTGGCCATCATACGCGGCCAAAGTCCCATCCTTGCATACCGAAACCATCTTGGTATGACACTACGCGATCTCTCCGAATGCACGGGAATCGGTGCCAGTTACCTGTCCGAGATCGAGCGGGGACATAAGCCCG
>JAPPKG010000026.1:0-2921 GCA_026914085.1 Caldilineaceae bacterium
GGTAGGCATACCAGGAAAGGACGATGAGTGCGCCGTCGCCGATGAGCAGCAGGGTAGTAATGGCGGCGTGCGGGCGGGAGCGGGCGCGCAGGTGCTGGACGATGCCGCCGCGGGCGGCGCGCAGGGCAGGGATGCCGCGCGCCAGGAGGAGCAGCAATACGGCTATGCCGATGAGCCGCCAGTCTACTTCAAAGATGGTGGCGGGGATCCCGGCGCGGGGGGTGAAGGAGAGAAAGCCGGAGGCCAATCCCATGGCGCGGGCCATGATATAGCCGGCGCCGAGCCCGAGTGGGATGCCGACGATGAGCAGGAGCAGCGTTTCGAGAAGGATGAGGAGGGCGACAAAACGGCGTCCGGCGCCGCGCGAGGCGAGGATGGCAACCTCTTCCTGCTGGAACTGGGCGGTGACGTGCGAGAGAATCCAGAGGAAGAAGAGGAGGAGAGCGAGGGCGGGCAGGCTGAAGCCGACGAGGAGTGCGGACAGGCTGGCCCTGCGCTGCAGGTAGCGATTGAGAGGCAACTCTGGCGAGACATCCATTTTGGTGCCGGTGAAGCGCAGGTCGGCCCGGCTTGGCACGATTCTGAGGCCGTTGGCGACGGAATCGGCCTGATGGAGTTTCAGCGATTCTTCGTCAGGGTTGAGGTACCAGACGGCGATGCCGGTGCGGCGGCTGACGGCGGGCTCGACGGAACGGCGATAGGTGTTATCGGTGACGAGCAGGAGTTTGCGCCAGGAGATGGTGGTAGCGGACCAGTAGAAGTCGGAGAGTTCAGCCGGCTTCCAGACTCCGGCAACGGTGATGGGTATCTCGTTACCGCTGGCTCCTTCGACCATGTGGTAGGTCTCACCGACCTGGAAGCCCAGCTCGGTAGCCTTTTCTTCAAACATCCAGACGTTGACGGTGCCGTCGGCGGTTTCGGTGCCGAAGGGAAGGCCCTCGACGATCTCGATGCGGTCGCGGATATCGGTGACGACAGCGAACTGGATATTTTCGACGATGACGTTTTCTTTGAGGTTGGTGTAGGAAGTGTCGTCGGTTGCGGGCTGGATGGTCATACCGGGGCTGGCGACGTAGGTCAGCGTTTCGGCTACAGAGAGGCCTGTTTCTCTTTCGACGATGCGGCGAAAGTCGTGTTCGAGGCGCAGGGCGCTGTCGAGGGGCAGGGCGGCGGATTTGGGGACGATAAAGTAGAAGCGCATCGTGAGGGGGGGACGGTGGAAGGTGGAGCCGATGTGGGCGAGCTCATCCTGGAGCAGCAGGTAGGAGACCCCCTGTGAGAAGACGGGGATACTGGCAACCATGCCGATTGCCAGAACGATACTGAGGAGGGACAGCAGGGTCAGGCTGGGTCTGCTAAACAGGCGGCGGAGCGCCAGCCCGAGAAAGGGGAGACGGTTGGGCATTTATCGACCTAAGATGACATCGCCCTCTTCGAGACCTTCCAGCACTTCGACCATACCCTGGCTTTCGAGGCCGGTACGGATGTCGATGCGGCGCTGGCGGTCGCCATCCTGGACAACGACAAAGGTGCGGCCACCGAAGCGGCGCACGGCGGCGTCGGGCAGCAGGAGCGTGTCGTCGCGCACGGCGGCGACGACCTGGATGTTGATGAATTCTCCGGCGACGAGCGGGGGCGTTTCGCCTTCAACGGTGAGGTGGATGGAGCCGGGGAAACCGGGGATGAAACGGTCGCCGGAGGATATGGTGGGCAGTTGTGCGACGTGCACGGGAAAGGGCTGGTCCTGTGCCCAGCGATGAATGGCGGTGACCTCTTTGCCGATGACGAGGTCGGCGGCGCGCGCGGCCTGGCTGGAGACGATCAGCTCCACGGGTTCGGGTTCGACGATAACGATGAAGGGGGAGAAGGCGGGCACGTCGGCGCGGCGTTGGGGCGGTTCGAGGGGGCCGCGCATACTGTTGAGGCCGATGCCGACGGCGACGACCTGGCCGGTAAAGGGTGCGCGTATGCGGCGTTCCTCGACCTGGCGTTCGAGGGCGGCGACGGCCAATTTGGCGCGGGCGACGGCCTGTTCCAGGGATGGGTCGACACGGCTTTCGATTTCGCGCAGGTTGACTTGCGCGATTTGCAGGGCTACTTCCTGGAGGGCGATCTCGGTGGTGTCGCCGGCCTCGCGGGCCTGTTGCATGAGCAGCTCGGCGCGTCGGGCCTCCAGTTGGGCTCTTTCGAGATCGAAGGTGAGCTCGTTTTCGTAGACCCAGAGGACGCTTTCGGCGCGGGAGAGGTCGAGGCGGGCCTGCTCCAGCTGTTCGAGCAGGTCGGGCATGATGAGCTCGGCGAGGATCTGGCCCTCTTCGGCTGGTTCGCCCTCGTTTACGAGGACGGAGCCCAGTTTGCCGTCGACAGCGAAGGCAAGCGGTTCCCAGCGTAGCGGGGCGACTTCGGCGATGATTTGGAAGCGGTCTTCGATGGTGCCGCGGGTTACGGTATATCTCTTCTGCTCCGAGGGGACCGGTGTGGGCCAGGGCGTGGGCGTGGGGACGGCGCGTACGGGGGTGAGGCAGCCGGCGAGCGCGAATGCGAGAACCGGCAGAAGCAGGAGCAGGCTGCAGGAAGTGCGGAAGCGAGCGAAGGGATTCTTTGAAGGTGAGGCAGACATCACTGGTTTCTGGGTAGAGTTGCGTGACGAGTTGAAAGTGGAGCGCGCCGGGCGGGTAGGAACAGGTGAGCGCGATCCACGTTCTGCGAACGGTACGTGCACAGGCTTGTGTGCAGTCCGAGACTAGGCTAAACGCAAACTCTGTAGTTGTCAACTCAACTTCAGTGGTGGGTGCATCCCAGATTTGTGGTGGGAACAGTCTGGCGGGGAACCAGTGCCAGCGGTGGCTGGCGTCGTTTACCGTCATTGGGCGAGACGCAGTGCAGGCGCCAGGTCTGGCCGTACGGTGGAGTCCGTCAGT
>JAPPKG010000350.1:0-2919 GCA_026914085.1 Caldilineaceae bacterium
CCAGTATGTGCCAGCGCAGGCAAGGTAGGAGAGGCAACGCCCAATCAGGCCCAACGTTCACCGCAATGACCATCGCGAGCCCGCTACAGAAACACTGACGGTAAATTCCCCCCAGGCAGACCGCACACAGAACACATACGGAACATGGCTTAGTAGTTACTAATCGTTTATGAATGACCACCTGTCCTTCCTGATCGAAAAACTGCCTGCCCTCTTGTTCGGATTCTCCGGGCAACGGCCCGGCGGCCTCGTCCTCAGCCTCATCCTCGCCGTTCTCGCCGTCGCCGTCGGCTTCTGTCTCGCCGTGCCCGTCAGCAGCGCCGAACGGTCAAACTGGCGCCCGCTGCGCTGGTGCGCCGTCGCCTACGTCGAATTCTTCCGCGGCATTCCCCTGATACTCCTGCTGGTGCTCGTCCACCAGGGCGTCGGCGGCGTCCGCTTCGGGCTCAACTGGAGCCCCCGCACGTCGGCCCTTGTGGCGCTGGCCCTCTACTCCAGCGCCTACCAGGCCGAAATCCTGCGCGCCGGACTCGCCGCCGTCCCCCAGGAGCTGGTCGAATCCGCACGCCTCATGGGCAGCCGCCCCCGCCAGGTCTACATCCTCGTCAGGCTGCGTTACGCCCTCCGCGTCATGCTGCCCGCCTTCACCGGCCAGGCCATCAGCCTCTTCAAAGACACCTCCGTCGTCGTCGTAATCGGTGTCGCCGAAGTCATGACCGTCGCCCGCATGGCCCTCGGCGCCGACGTCACCAACGCGCCCTACTGGGTCACCATGTACACCTTTGTCGGCGTGCTCTATTTCGCCCTCGCCTTCACGCTCTCCCGTCTCTCCCAGCGTTGGGAAAGGCGCAGTCGACCATCCGATCTTGCTCATTCTTTTTTCAGCTACTGAAGTACGCCTGCCAAAGGGGCTTGCGCTCGTACACTGTGCAGGGAACTGCCCTTGAAAAAGTACTGGAATTCGAACCCTCCGCAGAGGAAATGCAGCGCCAATGCGTACCATTGCTTACATTTAATGCGTCCCCTGCTATGGTACGATAGGACGAATACGCTGCAACTGAGAATTCATCTGCGTTTGCCCAGCCTTCTAAACGCTATGAATACCGCGCTATGCAACGCGTTTCCGAGAATCGCCCCCGATTTTGTCCAACCTTGGTGCAATCTGATACACTTCGCAAAAAGGAAACACATTCAATGAAGAATGCATTGCAACGTACCCTCCCTCTCCTACTCGTCGCCCTCCTGCTGGCCGCTTGCCAGGCGATTCCGGCAATGCCCGCTGGCGACACACTTTCCTTGGCCGATGAAATAACAGCTCGCGGGACCGTGCGTATCGGTGTGCGCAACGACAATCCTCCCTTGAGCTTTGTCACCGAAGACGGTGATTGGGTCGGCTTCGACGTCGACCTCGCCCACGCCATGGCCGAACAGCTGGGCCTGAAACCGGAACTGATCGTCGTCGACGGCACCACCCGCATCAGCTTCCTCCAGGAAGGCCGCGTCGACATCTCTATCGCCAGCATGAACCACACCCGCAAACGCGACGACGCCATCGACTTCAGCATCACCTACTTCTGGGACAATCAGTCCTTTCTCATTCGCACCGGCGAATACACCTCCATCGATGAACTGATGGGCCTCAAAGTGGCCGCCAACGCCGGCAGTTCAGCCATCCCCTCCTGGATCGCCTACAGCGAGGCCCAGGGTGGCCCGGCCCCCGAAATCGTCGAATTCAGCGACAAGCTCGCCGCCATGCAGGCCCTCCGTGACGGCGCCGTCGAAGGCTACACCGAAGACAACATCACCATGTTGGCCCTCGCAGCCGGCGACCCCGCACTCGAGCTCCTGCCCGGCGGACACAATCCCGTCCAATTCGGCATCGGCGTGCCCAACAACCAGTCCACCTGGCGCGACCAGGTCAACTACGCCCTCCAGGAGCTCTGGAAGTCCGGCGTCTACCACGAAATCTACGCACGCTGGTTCGAAGGCCCGGATGCGCAGATCCAGCTGCCATTAGGCGGTCAGATGGAGATCTGGCCCGAATAAACTGCATTCCCGCTTCCTCGGCCCGGTCTGCCCGCGATCGAGGAAGCGGAAACCATAAAACGAAAGGCTCGCGACCACACTTCCTTACCAATGGTAAGTCCCGTTTGACACCACGACTTCTCGATCGGATCACGCACTGGTTTCGCGCCTGTCATGTCTGCCTTTACGCAATACATAACACACAGAAAAACGTGTTCTCACATTGACCGCACATTAGCTGTCCAACAATGACCACCGTCTCACTGCACAACCTTTCCCACACCTTCCCCTACGGCCCGCCTGTCCTGCACGACGTCTCTTTGACCGTCGCACAGGGGGAGCTCATGGTCCTGTTGGGCCCGTCCGGCAGCGGCAAGACCACCATTCTGCGCTCCATAGCCGGCCTGGTGCCTCCCACTGACGGCGATATCCGTTTCGACAACCAGTCCGTGCTGGGCGTACCGCCGGAAAGACGCGGCGCCGTCATGGTCTTCCAGGAACATGCGCTCTTCCCCTTCATGGACGTCGGCGCAAATGTCGCCTTCGGCCTCAAAATGCGCCGCACCGGCGCCAGCACAATTCGCACCAAAGTGTCCCAGGCCCTGGCTGCCGTGCAACTGGCCGGCTATGAGGACCGCCGGCCCGACGAGCTCTCTGGCGGCCAGCGCCAGCGCGTTGCCCTCGCCAGGGCACTCGTCATTCAACCCCGCGTCCTGCTGCTCGATGAACCGCTCAGCAGCCTCGAGCCCAGCCTGCGCGAGGACCTGCGTGCCACCATCCGCACACTCCAGCAGCAGGCCGGCATCACCATGATCTTCGTCACCCACGATCAGACCGACGCCGTCGCCGTCGCCGATCGCATCTGTCTCCTCATGCACGGCGCCGTCCGCCAGA
>JAPPKG010000136.1:0-26014 GCA_026914085.1 Caldilineaceae bacterium
TTATAATTTTCCCCAATTATAAAAAAAATCCCCCCCTCCCCCCCCCCCCGGGTTTGGGGGGGGGGGGGCCTTTTGCGCCCCCCCTTTTGGGGGGGCCCCCCCCCCCCCAAACGCCCCCCCCAACAACATCCTTCATCGACCGGGTGTCGACATTCGTAACAGGTGCCTTATCGAAGGTGTCCAGCCAGACCACGTCCCGCCAGTCCCATCAAATCCCCGTAGATGCCGGCCCTGCGCCTGCCTTCGTATCCCCTCCAACCGACGGAACCCACGATAATGTCCGGCCTGGCGCCTCCCCCGCGTCTCTCCATGAGCTGCCAGACTCTTCCCACCCCAATTCTGTATCTCACCCGAAAAAAGCAAGCAAAATCGCAAAAATGCATGGTACAATGAGAACCGACAAACGCGCATCCGCCTATCGCTCGGAATCCTGGGTTGAGAGGAAGAAACATATCGCCGAATCTGCCAATGATGTATCAAAAGGTTATTTCCACCCGCTTTTGCCCGACTTACAACTATCTGACCTGAAATGACCCGACCTTGTTAGCCACAGACCGGCGAAAGAGCATCAAATCAGGACAGGTGCTCACCAAGCCCTGCAGTGCACAAAAGGTCGCAAAAGGCGCCCAAAGAAACTGATTTTGGCGCGACATTTGTATATATTTGTAGACATGGCGCGACTTTTGCAGACTTTTCACTACCACAAGACGGGCGACTAAATCAATCAATGACAGGAGCCAACTGCTTTTCCGCAAGAGGCCGTGATTCCACCCACATAGAACACGATACGCCTTCGGCACTCTTCGCGACCCTTCGCGTGACTTCGCGGATCAAACTGTTCCTCGCTTGGGGCAGGAACGACCCTTGAGAAAGCCCTCTTGTGACTTCTCATGTCACCAATGAAGGGTGAGAATACACTGGAATTACCTCCTGTGTCCATTGACATGCAATTGGGGCTGTTGCATAATGAATCCGAACACTTTCTATTGTCCCCGGTGCCTGCGCACTGCTTCGAAATTGAGCATTACTAACCACAATCTGGCTTACAATGTCCGAAGCCCACTGAAAAGCAAGGAGAACCTTACAATGAACCGATCGCGAACACTCACCTGGATCGTAATCTCACTGAGTATCCTCGCCCTAATGCTTGCCGCCTGCGCCCCCCAAGCCGAGACCGTCGGCGAGGCCGAACCCGCAGCCGAAGAAGCTGCTGCCGCCCCAACTGAGGCTCCCGCTGAGGAGTCCGAAGACATGTCGATGGAGCCGATCAAGATTGGCGCGCTCGCACCGCTCTCCGCCCCCGGCGCCGTAGTCGGCGGTGAGGCCATGCGCGAGGCCATGCTGATTGCTGCCGAAGAGCTCAACAACCGCGGCGGCATTATGGGCAGGCCGGTCGAACTGATCATTGTCGACACCGAAGGCCTGCCTGAACGCGGCACCGCCGTCGTTGAACGTCTCATCAACCAGGATGGCGTCGTCGGCATCGGTGGCGGCTACCACAGCTCAGTCGGTGTCGCGGCCAAAGAGGTCGCCCGCGACAATGGCGTTCCCATCGTCTTCGCCGAGACCTGGAACGACACCATCACCAGCGTTCAGTACGATGAGATCTTCCGCATCGCCCCGCTGAGCTCCGAAGTCTCCGCAGTCGATGTCAAGTTCATCCAGTGGCTGCGTGACGAAAACGGCATGAAGCTCGACAAAGTCGTCATCCTCACCGAGAACACCGACTACGGTATCCCGGCAGCCGAAAACACGACCGCGCTCCTTGACGGGGCCGGTATCGAATCGGTCACCTTCAGTGTTGACATCGGCACCCAGGACTTCGCCGGCATCATCGAGCGCGTGAAGGCCGAAAGCCCCGACATGATCGTGACCCTCGCGACCGGTGAAGCCTCCTACAACTTCACCCAGCAAGCCGCCGACGCCGGTATCGGACCGCAGAACGTGCCAACCATGTGCAACCAGGTCTCCCTCGTTAGCGATGCCTTCTGGACCAACGTTCCCGACGGCAACCACTGCTTTGTGCGCCGCATCGGTCTGCCCCAGCAGCTCTACAACGACGTGGCACAGGCCCTCGTAACCGAGTACTCGGCCCGTACTGGCAAGGACGACATCGAGTCCTACGCAATGGCCTCCTACGACTCCATCATGCTGATCGCTCAGGCCATCGAGGACTCCGGCTCCACCGATCCGGCCGACATAATTGACGCTCTCGAGAACATCAACCACATGGGCGCACTCGGTCCGATCACCTTCCCCATTAACCGCAGCAATACCCCCGATCAGGCCGGTGTCGACCCCAAGTGGTGGCACCAATTCCCTGACCCCGCCATCACTATTGTGCAGTACCAGGTTGAAGGGCAGGACGCCACCGAAACCACTGTCGTCTACCCGGAGATCTACCAGACCGGCGCACCCATCATAGTCGGGCAGGAGTAACAACCTGACCGTTGGAGCACTTTCTCGGCCGGATAGCCAGGCAAGCCTTCCCCCCGGCTTGCAGGTTATCCGCCTTCACCACCCACTTCTGCCGCAGCAGAAGGTGCCTCCTTTTTCTACTTGACGACTAACCATCCCACTGCCCGCCAGGCTCGGACCTGAACCATGGAAAACGCAGCGATCTTCGGTTGGGCGCTTCTGTGGATACTGTTCTGGGGCGCACTCGGCGGAGTCGTAACACCGCGCATCTACGCCCGTAAAGACCTTGAAATCTCCCAAGCCTCATTCGGCGGCGCCGTTATCGGCGCGGCCCTGGGCCCCCTCAGCCTCGTCCCACTCTGGATCGCCACGCCCAAAATCACCAGCCGCCTGATTGGGATCGCCATCGCAATCGTCGTCGGCATTTTCATTGTCGCCTTTGCCCTCGCCGACCCCGATAATCTCTGCGTCGCAAACGGCGGCTTTGTAATCTCACAACTTGCCAACGGCATCGTAATCGGCGTTATCTACGGACTGATGGCCTTGGGCCTCACCCTCATTTTTTCCATTTTGGGCGTCGTAAGCTTCGCCCACGGCGAGTTCTATATGATCGGCGGCATGGTCACCTACTTCATGACTGCCGAATGGATTCCAGGTGTGTCGCCGATCGTAGCCATCCTGGCAAGCTGTATCGTGACCTTCGCCATCGGTTACGTTTTCGAAAGGATCTTCCTCCGCCCCATGGGCAGCGGCGAAATCGAACGCCCCACCGAATACGCCATCCTCGTAACGTTCGGCCTGGCCTTTTTCCTGCAATACTTCACCCAGGCCCTGACTTCGGCAGTGCCCGTTAAGGCGCAGCGCTTCTTCCCCTTCCCTCGCCTTGAGCTGCCCGGCGACTCCGGCGCCTTCCTCAGAATGACGCCGGGCAATGTCACAATCTTTGACGCGATTTCCGTCCCCAACCCCCGTTTTACCGCCGCCGTCCTTGCCCTGCTCATGCTGGCGGCCCTGCTCTGGTTCCTCTACCGGACCTGGGTGGGCAAAGCCCTCAGAGCCGTTAGTCAGGACAGACAGGCCGCAGCCGTCACCGGAATCAATCCCGACTCGATGAACACGCTCGCCTTCAGCATGGGCGCCATGCTCGCCGGCCTGTCAGGAGCCTCACTCGTACAGGTCTTCTCCTGGCTGCCCCAGGTGGGTATCCCCGCAGCCGCCCGCTCATTCGTTATCATCGTGCTTGGCGGCATGGGGAGTCTCCCCGGCGCCTTCCTCGGCGGCCTGATCGTTGGGCTGGTCGAAGCCGCAGGCACCGGCTGCATCCCGGACGCCACCCGCGCCGCCGCCTATATTCCCGCCTACGGCATGGTGATCCTGACCCTGGTTCTCCTGCTCAAGCCGACCGGACTATTTGGACGCGAGCTATGAACCCAACAGCTCTCTACCGCGTCTCAGGGACGGTCGCCCTCATCATTCTGTTTCTTATCCCACTGGCCTCTTCCGAAATGGGCGGCCTGGGTCCCTTGGTGCTCAGCAGCTACTTCATGCACCTTGCCATCACGGCCTTCTTCTACGCTATCCTTGCCTCAAGTTGGTCCCTCTTGGCAGGATACGCGGGGCAGTTTTCCTTTGGCCACATGGCCTTCATGGCAATCGGCGGCTACACTTCCGGATTGATTGGAAAGTTCATCCGCTTCACAACTGCCCCCTCCGAGTTGTGTACCGATGTTCCCCTTCTTGGCAACTGGTGGCTGGTGATTCTGAACATCCGCCGCGTCGGCACTATCGACGAGTCCTGCCTCGACATGGCCAAAGCCGAGACGCTGCCTGCCGGCACGTTGATTGTGTTCCCGCCAGTCTGGGCCAGCATTGCCATGGGGCTGGTAATGGGCGCCGTCTTTGGCCTGCTGGTCGGCTGGCTCGTCCTGCGTCTCCGTAGTACCTATTTGGCCCTCTTTACCATCGGCTTCTCCGAAATCCTGCGCGCAGCCATCAGCGCCGAGATTCCCATCACCGAGGGCCAGAGCGGGCTGGAGCTTGTCCCGCTCTTCCCCGGCGGCATCGCCGGCTTCACGTCAACGAGCAAGATACCGCCCTACTACGCCATGCTGCTCCTGTTCATCTTTGCCATGGCGCTCATGACCTGGCTGGCCGGTTCGAGGTTCGGTCTCTTCATCCGCGCAATACGAGAAGACGAAGAGGCCGCCGCCGCACTCGGCGTCAACATCGTACGCTACAAAGTGCTTGTCTTTGTCATCACCAGCACGCTGGCCGCTGCAGCCGGCGCCCTGCAGGGCCACTACATAGGAATCATCACACCCAATACCTTAATCATCCTGCAGATGTCGCTGGTTATCGCAATGGCCGTCATCGGTGGCCTTGAAAACATTTACACCGCGTCAGTCGGCGCCATCATTATCACATTCCTTCTGGAACTCCTGCGCACAAGCGTCTCTATCGGGCCCATTCACATCGACATGACCTTGTGGCGGCTGGTCTTCTTCGGAATCCTCCTCATGCTGACCTTGCGCTTCCAGCGCAACGGCCTCCTGTTCCCGATCTTGGAAAGGATCAGTCGTGGCGGTGTCGCCGCAGAAACTGTTTCAATCCGAGCGCAATCTGACGAGGAATTGGAAGAACTGTCGGTGGAGGATGAGGAACTGCCGGAGGAAGCATCAGAACCGGCATCCGGCACTGACACCAGCGCAAGTTAGTGGCACTGTACGGTAAACAAGAATGCTGAAACTGACCTCAAACAACATCTACAAGAACTTTGGCGGACTGGAGGTCCTCAAGGACGTCTCCTTTTCTGTCGAAGGACCGGAGCTGATCGGCCTGATCGGCCCCAACGGCGCCGGCAAAACGACGCTAACCAACATCCTCGACGGTGCCCTCAAGCCCTCCAGCGGCACCGTTTACATGAACGGGGAAAGAATCGACACGCGTCCACCCTATGGTGTTGCTAGAGCCGGCCTGGGACGAACCTTCCAGGTCACACGGGCCTTCCGTCGCATGACCGTGCTCGAAAACCTGCTCATCCCCGCAATGGCAATGCGCGCCACCGCCCGCCAGCGTGACTTCGAAGAAAAGGCGAACGAGGTCCTTGAGTTCCTCACGATCGGCCACCTTCGTAACGAATACGCCCGTGCGCTCTCTGGCGGGCAGCAGAAGCTGCTGGAGCTGGGCCGCCTCCTCATGCTCGATCCCCAGATGATCATTCTGGATGAACCCTTCGCCGGCGTTCACCCCCGCCTGATGGAAGTGATCTACCGCTACATCACCGAAACGAATGCGCAGGGCAAGGCATTCATCATAATCAGCCACGACATGGACACGATCTTTACCTTAAGCCGCCGCCTCCTGGTGCTGAACTACGGCGACCTGATCGCCGACGGCGACCCGGAGATTGTCCGGGAAGATCCCATGGTGAAAGCGGCCTACCTGGGCGAGGAAGAGGAGTAATGCTGGCAGTCAATGACCTCTACGTAGGCTACTACCGCGACCTGAATATCCTCCAGGGCGTCGCCATGCAGGCCGAAGGCGGCAAGATCACCACCGTTCTCGGTGCAAATGGAGTGGGTAAGTCGACCCTGCTCAAAGCCATCTACGGATTTCTCCGCCCCAACCAGGGACAGATCCACCTCGACGACGAGGACATCGTCAATGTGCCCACGCACGAACGCATAAACATGGGAATCTCCTACATTCCCCAGCAACCCGGCGTATTCCGCTTCATGTCTGTCGAGGAAAACCTGGAGCTCGGAGCGTGGACCTTCAAGAATGACAAGAGCCGCATCAAGCGCAAGCTCGAAGAAAACTACGACCGCTTCCCCGATCTGGCGCCGCGCCGTCGTTCCAACGCCGGCGAGCTCTCTGGCGGCATGCAACGCATGGTCGAAATCGGGCGTACTCTCATGACAGACCCCAAACTCATCCTCGTCGATGAACCGACCGCCGGCCTCGCCAAGCTGCTCTCCGAAGAGGTCTACCAGATGCTCGTCGATCTGCGCGACCGCGATGGCCTCACCATCCTGCTCGTGGACCAGGAAATCCGTTCCGCCCTCAAAATCGCAGACTACGTCTACGTTCTGGAACTGGGCCGCAATAAATTCCAGGGGCCGGCCGAAGAGTTTACCGACCTCGAGAAGGCCTTCTGGGTTGGATGAGGCCGGCATCCCCCATGCGCAAAAATCGCCAGTGAACTTCTCTCTCTCCTCCTCTCTGGGCAACAGCCTCACCCCTTCGCCTACCCTGTCAATCAACGAACGCGTTCGCCAGATGTGGGCAAGCGGCCAGACCGTCTACCATCTGGGATTCGGCGAATCCCGTTTCCCCGCCCATCCCGCCATAATCCGCGCCCTGGTTGAGCACGCCTCTCGCCAGAGCTACCTGCCCAGTGCAGGGATTCCCAAGCTCCGACAGGCCGTCGCCGGCTTTCACTCGCGCCAGCTAGACCGCGACATTTCTCCCGACCAGGTGATCGTCGCCCCCGGCAGCAAGTCACTCCTGTTCGCTTTCCAGCTGGCGCTCTCGGGAGCCACCGTGCTCCACACGCCCTCATGGGTGAGCTACGAGCCCCAGTCCCGCCTCTTCAACCGCCCAGTCCTCCGCCTGCCAGCCAGTCCTGAAGATAGTCATCGGCTCTATCCCAGGCGACTCCACCACCTCCTGAGGCACTCCCCCCACAGCCAGCACCTGCTCATCCTGAACAGCCCCAGCAACCCCACCGGGCAGATGCTCGAACCAGCCCTCCTCGAAGAGATCGCCGATATCTGCAGAAGCGAAGAGGTCCTCGTCCTCTCCGACGAGATTTACGGTCTCACCGCCTTCGGCCGTGAGCATGTCTCCATCAGCAGCTTCTACCCGGAGGGAACAGTCGTCCTCGGCGGCATGAGCAAGCACCTCTCACTCGGCGGCTGGCGTCTGGGAACTGCGCTCGTGCCTCCCGGCGAAAGGGGACAGCAGCTTCTCCAGGCTGTCGCAAAAGTAGGCAGCGAACTCTGGTCTACCGCCTCCGCCCCTATCCAATATGCAGCCGTCACCGCCTACTCTGACGATGCCGAACTGGCCGCCTACGTAGAAAAGTGCACCGCCCTGCACGCCGCCCGCACCCGCTACCTCTGGCGCGGCCTCGCCGAACTGGATATCCCCTGCGCCGAACCGATGGGCGGCTTCTACCTGTTCCCCAATTTCGATCACTGGCGCAGGCCTCTTACATCTCTCGGCGTCAATACGTCGGTTGACCTTGCACGCTACCTGCTTGACGAATGGCAAATCGCCGCGCTGCCCGGATCAGACTTTGGCACACCGGCCAGAGAGCTCTCCCTTCGCCTCTCCACCAGCTACGTCGACCTAGAGACCGACGAAAAGGCGTCCAAACTGATCGAAACGGCCGCCAGCGTTGCGAGCGCGGAAGTGTTGCTCCGCGACCACCACCCAGGAATGAACGAAGTGCTGGCCCGTCTGCAGAAATTTCTCTCCTCTCTGTGACCTTCTCCAAATCCGCAGGAATATCACTCTAGCCATTTCTCCCGGACCTCTGCAAAATGCGCATAGTCTTCCCAACTCGGCGCCCAGAGCGCCAGTTGTAAAGACCTCAAGGAAAAGAGAATCGCAAATGCATCCGTATCCTTCTGAAGAGCTCGCTTCAGCGGAAGATATCCACACGGTCGCAGTCATCGGCGCCGGGACGATCGGGGCAAGCTGGGCAGCCTGCTTTCTGGCCAACGGCCTGCACGTAGTCGCGGTCGACCCCGTCCGCGAGGAAACGGATCTTCGTCGCGCCATCGACGGCATGACGCAAGCCCTGGAAAGCATTGGTCTGGCCCACGCCGTCGACCAGCGCCGTCTGCGATTTTCAGCCCACATCAGTGATGACCTGGCCGCCGTCCAATTCGTGCAGGAAAATGTCCCCGAACGCCTTGAAACAAAGCGCGAGACCTTTCAACGACTCGAAACGGTAATCGGTCAACAGGTAATCGTCAGCAGCAGTGCCACCGCCCTGATCCCCTCCGACATCCAGGCCGGTGCCAGGCATCCAGAACGCCTGCTGGTAGGCCACCCCTTCAACCCACCCCATCTGATTCCCCTGGTGGAAGTTTCCGGCGGCGCGCAGACCGCGCCCGAAGTATTGGATTGGGCAATGGGGTTCTACCGAGCAATCGGCAAGGCGCCGGTGCGAATGAAAAGAGAGGCCTACGGCCACATCGCCAACCGGCTCGCTTCGGCTCTTTTCCGCGAGGCGGTTCACTTGGTCGCCGAGGGCTTTACAACCGTCGAGGACATCGACGAGGTCATCACGCAGGGCCCAGGCCTGCGCTGGGCCTTACAAGGCCCGTTTACTACATACCACCTGGCCGGAGGCGACGAAGGGTTCGCCCATTACATGCATCATCTGGGGCCGTCACAGGAGGCCCGCTGGCAAACCCTGGGTGAGCCAAGCCTGACCGAAGAACTGATCACCAAGTTAGTCAACGAAGTGGAAGAAGCAACAGCGGGAAGTTCACCGGCTCAACTCGCCCGCATACGCGATACCGGCCTTGTAGAACTCCTCCATCTCAAGAATTCGCTTCCAGAATGATCTGTTGGGCAAAGCTGGGTTTCCAGGGCCCTTTGAGATTTACCTCCACCCCGACCATCCCCCCGTAGGGGCACCCCTTGTGGGTGCCCTCGGTGAAACCCCACCCTCGTAGACTGACAACACTATAGTCCTGCAATCTCCACGTCAAACAATGGTCAACAAACCCCTGGCGACGGCCCGGCTACCCGGGAACTACGGACCTCTGTCACACGGTCGGTCACCCAATTCTCTCTGTAACTGCTCAAGTTCTACCTTTAGCTCGTTTACCAAGTCGGCGTTTTCCGGCTCGTAGTAAATGTTCTGCATCTCACTCGGATCCACTTCAAGGTCAAAAAGCTCCCACTCCGGCTCTGTAGGCTCGTCTATGGCGCCCGCACTGCCAAGAGCCTCACCGTAATAGTAGATCAGCTTGTAGCGCTCAGTGCGAATGCCATAATGGGCTGGAATATTGAAGTGTGCCAGGTGCATCCAATACCGATAGTACATCGAACGGCGCCAGTCGGACGGCGTTCTGCCTTCCGCGAGCGGGCGAATACTTCGTCCCTGCATATCTTGCGGTTCCGGAACACCTGCATAGTCCAGAATGGTCGGCGCAAAATCTACGTTTAGCGCAATCCGTTCGCTGGTCACACCAACCTGGACCCCCCGTGGGTAGCGCATCAGAAAGGGAATGCGGATCGACTCTTCGTACATGAATCGCTTGTCATACCAGCCGTGGTCCCCCAGGAAGAAGCCATGGTCCGAACTGTAAATGACGACAGTGTCCTCGGCGATCTGTTCATCGTTCAGGAAGTCCAGCAACCGGCCCACATTCTCGTCGATAGAGGCCACGCACCGCAGGTAGTTGCGCATGTAGCTCTGGTAGTTCCACGCCTTCTGCTCCTCAGCAGACAGCCCTTGAGGGACCGCATCGGGCACATGGTTCTTCAGATGCATCAACGCCACCTGTTCGGTCGCCATACGGGCCGCGGCCGCCCGATTCCGGTAGTCGTCGTGAAAAGTGGCGGGCTCGGGTATCGGATGGTCAGCGAAGAGTCCCACATGCTTGGGATTGGGCTGGAAAGGATCGTGTGGCGCCTTGTGCGCGCAAACCAGGAAGAATGGTCGATCCTTGTCCCGCTGCGACAGCCAGCTCAACGCCTTATCCGTCAGCACGTCCGTCACATATCCCTTTTCGACAACCGGCTCACCCATCTCCGTCATCTCAGGGTCATAGTACCGCCCCTGCCCAGGCAGAACGCTCCAGAAATCGTAACCCCCCGGGTCGCTGTTCCCACCGTGCCCAAGATGCCACTTGCCGACAAATGCAGTCTGATAGCCTGCCTCGTGCAGAAGCATCCCCAGCGTAGTCTCCTCAGTCTGATCAATGACGTCGTTGAGCGTCTTGATTCCGGTCGAATGGCTATACTTCCCGGTATGTACCGACGCCCGCGCCGGCGTACAGATCGCATTTGTACAGAAGCAGCGGTCCAACCGCAGCCCTTCCGCGGCAATCCGGTCCAGGTTCGGCGTTCTGTTCAGTCTGCTCCCGTAGGTTGAAAACGCAGCCGGGGCATGGTCATCCGCCATGATCAGCAGGAAATTGGGGCGAAGGCTTTCGGTCATAGGTGAGCCTCTCTTTAGGAAGAAAAACACCCCCTAGCAAGAGCCTCTGCAAGGGGGTGAAGCGATTTACTGTCGACGGCGAGGCATTCTCAGTGGTTCAAGGAGCCTGGACCAAGCCCTGGGGGAACTGTTGTGATCAGCTGTCCACTCCTGCAAGGAGCTGTAATCCCGTCAGGCTCTAGGCGTCTGCCAGGAACTCATCTACCTCTTCCTTGACTGCATTGGCGGCATCTTCCACCGTGCGGTCGCCAAGCCAGACTAGCTCAAATGCGGAGGTAAGCGCCGTGTTGATCTGCGCACGGTTCTTGTGCTGCCACACCGGCACACCAAATTCATCGATTCGGTCCATGTAGAATTCCTCGAACGTGTCCGGAACATCGATCTGTTCCAACACGTACTTGGATGTAGAGCGGCGCGCGTTAATGATGCCTCTCTGTGCCCAGTGTTGGTGAGCGAGGTCTGAGGCATTGAACTTCACCCACTGCCACGCTTCTTCAGGGTGCGGGCTTTCACTCGGAATAGAAAACGCTGAACCGCCCACATTCAACGTGTGCACTCCGTTTGCACCCCCCATCGGGTAGGGCGAGATCTCCCACACAAAGGAGCCGTCGAACTGGTCTATGATGCCCGGAAACGTCGAAATCAGGGCGGAGCTGCCCGAAACAAACAGATTGCCCAGTCCCTCGATAAGGTCGGCTGAAGGATGAATGTTGTGCGTCTGAATCGCCTCCAGATACCAGTTGAGAAACTCCATTGTTGCCTCGGAGTTTACAATGCACTCTGTTTCATCTTCGTTGAAGATGTCCGTGCCCCAGGCAACAGCCTGCGGTCGAATCTCATTGACCCAGTTGTCCACCATGTTTGACATGCCCCATACTGCCACCTCTCGCTTGCTGAAGCCGTCATCCTGGGGATGGTTGCCGCCCCGGTCTGTGGTCAACGTGAGACCATGCTCGAGCAAATCGGCATAGGTCGTACCCACCCCAGGTCCTGTCAGCCCCGCCTCCTCGTAGAGATTGCTGTTGTACCACATCCCCTGCACGCCAACATCCCAGCTGCTGCCATACTGACCACCTTCAAACGTAAACAGTCCCCAGACCGAACTGTACCAGTCATCGGGGAAGTCGGGTGAAGCATCAATGCGGGGATTCAGATCTTCGATCACGCCGAGTACCGCGTGTGGCCGGACCCACGCCGTATGTGTCCAGGCAGAGTCAGGCGGCGAACCGGACGCGTAAAGAGTGTTCAACTTGGTCCAGTAGTCGCCCCATCCCAGTTGCTGTCCCTCAACGATAATCGCACCTTCGGTCTGTTCGGCAAGGATTTCTGACAACTCATCCATCAGATCGCCCCAACCCCATGTCATCGACGTAATCGTCACAGGGTCGGCCGCGGGTGCCGCGGCTGCCCCGTCTGATGTCCCTGCCGGCATCGGCTGGCAGGCGGCCAGGACGGCTGCCGCACCGGTTCCAAGCCCGGCGCTACGCAGAAAGCTTCGACGACTGATCTGTTTCGACATACTCAGTTCTCCCTTTCTTGGATCGGTGTGCCTTATACAGCTGCGAAACTGGGCAAATCCTAACCCTTCACACCCGTAAACACGACACCTTGGATAAAGTAACGTTGCCCAAAATAGAAAACAAGCAGAACCGGTAACATGCTGACGGTGGCAGCTGCCATCATCAGCTCCCAATCGGTTGTATACTGGTCTTGGAAAAGCCGTAATCCCAGGGCCAGAGTGTACTTCTTCTGGTCGAAAAGATAGATGAGCGGCACCAGAAAACTCTGCCAGCGATTCTGCACAATGAAAATGATCACGGTCATCAGCGCGGCCTTGGACAGAGGAAGGATTATCCGCCAGTACACTCCGAAACGATTGCATCCGTCTATGATGGCTGCGTCGTCCAGCTCCGGCGAAATTGTCATGAAGTACTGCCGCAACAGAAAGATATTGAATGCGCTGCCACCGAAAAAGGCCGGAACAACCAGTGGCAGATAGGTGTCCAGCCACTGAAGCGAGCGAAACAGTATGAACTGGGGGATCATGATGACCTGAAATGGCAACATAAGCGTAGCCAGTACCAACACAAACATGAAGTTGCGTCCCCGCCAACGCAGTCTCGCAAAAGCAAACGCCGCCAGGGAGCCCGAAAACGTTGCCCCAATGACTGCCAGAAACGTGATCTGCGCCGTATTGAAAATATAGCGCCAGAACGGCAATACTGTCATCGCATTGGGGTAGTTCGCCCACACCACAGGATCGGGTATCCAGACGGTCGGAATCTTGAACACCGATGCCGGTGTCTTCAGTGACGTGGATACCATCCAGAGAAATGGCATGATGACGATTACCATGCCCACTGCAAGAGCAAAATAGATGAATGTCAACTTGACGGCCCGGGACCGGCTCTGGCTCTCGCTTATCGTACGAATAGCCATCGTTCAGTCTTCCCTAACTTCGCCTTCGTAATAGACCCACACGGCCGAAGAACGAATGATCATCAAGGTCAGCAACATAATGTAAACAAAAAGGACCCAGGCAAGCGCAGAAGCGTAGCCCATCTGGAAAAACTCGAAGCCCTGCCTGAACAGGTATAGCATGACAAACAGGCTGGCGTTCCCTGGACCCCCTTGCGTCATGATAAATGGTCCGGCAAACTCCTGCAGCGCGTCAATCATTCCAATCACGAACTGAAAGAAGAGCACCGGTGAGATCATCGGCAGTGTAATCTTCCAGAACTTCACCCAGTCACCCGCGCCGTCCACTTCGGCGGCCTCGTAAAGCTCATTCGGGACGCCTTGTAGACCGGCCAGGTAAATGATAATTCCGGCTCCCACACTCCAAAGACTCATCAACACGAAGGAAGCGAGCACCGTGCGCGTATCGGTCAACCAGTAAGGTCCTTCCAGTCCGATCAGACTGAGCACACGGTTCAACAGCCCGAAATCCCCGTTCAGAATCAGTAACCAGACCATCGCAACAGCAACGCCGCTGACCGTCGCCGGCAAGTAATATACCGTGCGAATGAAGGCTAGCCCTCGAACACTGGCGTTTAAGAGTAAGGCAACCAGTACGCCTAGAGCGATGCGTAGGGGCACCGACGTAACCGAGTAAATGGTCGTTACCTTGAACGCCTGCAAAACTAGGGGATCCCCTGAAATCATCTCGGCGTAGTTCGCCAAGCCGATGAACTTTGGCGGTGTAAACATGCGCCACTCGGTCAAGGATAGCCCTAAAGAGGCCAGCATGGGCCCAAGCTGGAACGCGAGGAATCCAATGATCCAGGGAAGCACCAACAGCCACGCCAGCCGCTCCTCACCGTTAAGGTAAAACCACGGTCTTTGTTTTCGCGCCGAAGTTGTGGCGATTTGTTCTTGAAGAGCCGCCATGCCCCTATCCGATTCAGTTCAGAATTTCAGAGACTCGCCGAAGCACTGATCTACACTCGGCTCCAAGGCGATTCAGGAGGACATTGCACGGGAAGATACTATAGCCGCTAGAGAATGTCAAGCATTTTCCCTTCCGTAAGCCACTCCGACTTCCCTCACTGTGCCAGGGATTTCGAGGAGTCTGCCCTCCCGCCCCAATGCAGTTTAAGCGTCTCCCAATGCACGTTTCTTCCTTTATTTGCCACCTCGCGCCCTTCCGCGTTGCCAGTAACGGAGGATTCGAGTAGAATTCCCGCGTTTCGCCGATTTCCCTTGCACACGTATTGCGAGGCACGCCTTGTACCCAGCTACGCGCACAACAAACTTCAATCAGTCGATGATCCGGGAGATGACCCGGCTGGCCATGCAACACAACGCGGTAAACCTGAGCCAGGGTTTTCCGGACTTCGACCCGCCGGAAGCAATCGTCAATGCCGCAGTTGAGGCAATTCGCGGAGAGGCCAATCAGTACACCGTCACCTGGGGCTATCCACCCTTGCGCCAGGCCTTGGCTGAACAGTACACCTCGCAACTGGGCTGGACCGTCGATCCCGATGTTCACATCTGTGTCGTCTGCGGCGTGACCGAAGGCATCACCACCTCCCTGCTTGCCTTGCTGAACCCCAGCGACGAACTGATCATTCTCGAGCCTGGGCACGAAAACTTCCGCCCCTCCGCGCTTCTGGCCGACGCCAGTGCCGTCCCCGTCGTCCTGGAGGCGCCAGACTATCGAATCGATGCCGACAGACTCGAGGCGGCCGTGACCGACCGGACGCGGGCCCTGCTTCTCAATACCCCCCACAATCCGACTGGTCGCGTCTTCGATAGCGGTGAGATCCAGGTGCTTGCTGAGTTCATGAACAGGCACGATCTCATCCTGATCACCGACGAAATCTACGACCGCATCCTCTACGACGGACGCCAGCACGTCTCGCCGGGCAGTCTCGACGGCCTCGTTGAGCGTACCGTAACTATAGGCGGCTTGGGCAAGAGCTTCGCTGTAACCGGCTGGCGGTTGGGCTACGTCATCGCACGCGAGCCGCTGGCTTCAGCCATCCGCGCCGTGCACGACTACTCCACCATCTGCGCACCGACACCCTTACAGGCGGCGGCGGCCGTGGCCCTGAATCAGCCGGCCGACTACTGGCTCCAGATGCGCGAGGAATACGGCGAACGCCGCGAGGTGATGTTGGAGATGCTGCAGTCCGCAGGCTTTCGCGCGGTCCGGCCCGAGGGCTCCTACTACACCATGGCCGACTACACCGGCATCGACGCGCCGCAATCACAGTGGGATTCGCACCGCTTCGCCCGCTGGCTGACGACGGAAGTCGGCGTTGCTTCAGTAGCCGGTATCAACTTCTACACAAAGGACAGAGAAAAGTACGGCGAGGGCATCGTGCGCTTTGCCTTTGCCAAGCGCATCGAAACACTTCATGAAGCGGGTAGGCGGCTGGCTGCAATCTCGAATTAGCAGTCCTCTGGCTCGCCACCTTCAAGGTTTACGAAAAGTCTGACCTATCCCGTGTCAGTCCACCCTTAGCCGTGCCAGGATCAGCTCGGGCTCCCATGTTCCGTCTTGAACTACAGTCTGCAAGGTAACAGCATCGTATAAAAGTAGGCGCAGTTCGTACTCACCTGCAGGCATTTCAGGAGGGAAATCCAGGCGAACGAGAGTATCGATTGTAGCCTCAATCGCCGATTCTCCACTGGTGGCCACGGCAGCCTTCCACAAATCAGTATCCTCCTGGAAGATCCAACTTCCCTCTGATTCCACTGCATAGAGTCGGAGCGACGTTGCGTAAGTAGTCTCTGAATCGATTGGATCCTGCCACTGAAGCGCGACCCACACGGATCGATCCTTCGGCACACTGATCTTTTCAGTCGTCGCAAACTGGACTTCTCCCTGTCCCACCGCGACGCCCACCAAAGAGATACCTCTATCGTATCTGACGGCCAACTGTTCCAGCTGGTGATAATGCGTCCAGATGACTCGGCTCTCAATCCTTGGCCCCCCGCCTTCGACCGGCAATAAACCCTCACTCTCCAGGGCGGTGGAGGCCGGATCGACAAAACCGACGTACATCCTGGCGATATTGGGCAGGTTGCGTTGGAGGGGAATCCGGTATGAGTCCTCGTACAAAACACCCGGCTGCCACAACGTCAACGGCCGAGTGCCCCAGCCGGGATGCGTTGTCACGTTCCCTATCTGGATGCCATCCGCATCCAGGAGATGAAGAAACAGTTCATGGTCTATCTTCTGTACCTGGGAGGCACGGAAGAATAGAGTCACCGGCACAGAGTCTCCGGCAAAAGCCTCAGAATTCGGCAGACGGGCAGCCACCACCTCTACCCCGTCGCCGTAGACCTTCCCGACAGGCGTGGCATCTGGTGGCACTTCCTCTACAACGTTGGCAAACGCATCCAGTCCGTACGACCCGGGCAATAGTACAGCCAGAGCATAGAGAGAACAGGACCACAGCCCCAGAGGCACTAACGCCCCTACACCAACACGGACCACGCGCGGAAGAAGCCCGGCCCAGAAGCGGAGACCGAAGACGGCGACCACCGCCAGCGCGCTGATGGCCGGGAACAAGAGCCTCCCCTGAGAACCCTGTGCCACGGAAATCCAGTACGCTAAGAGCAAGAGGGATATAAGGGCCCACACCGACGAAATGCCGACTGGGCCTACAAGCTGTTCTCTTAGCTCGGTCGACTCCCGGGAGGCCCCCCAAGAACGAAACCAGACTATGACGGCGCCCGTTACTGCCAGTGCAGTCAGCACCTCGAAGAGCGTATAGGTCCGCGTAGGCAGGAGAATGCTGAACCAACCGAAAATGCCCCAGAAGGACATCTGCAGGCCGCGCAGTTCTCCATACAGTCCCGATAGTGTCAGCGGCTCCACGCGCTGTCCAGTTACGCTTAGCAGATTTGTGGTACCGAACGGGTCGCCGTAGAGTAGCAAGTTGCGAATGTACCACCACCCGGCAACAATCATGACTACACCTGCGATCCAAAACGCCCCCTGTATTAGTGTTACCCAAGCATTCTGTCTTCTTGCATACTGAGTGAAGGTATAGGCTGCGAGTAGAAGCAGCCCCAACCCCTGAAGTTTACTCAACGCACCTAGACCTAGCAGCAGACCAACGCCAACCCATTCCCACCAGAGGATACACTTTCTAGAGGTGCGCCCGCTCAGCGCGACAAGACTGACTAGCGAGGCGGAGCTGAGAACAGTGATCATATTGTCGTTGGAAAGACTTGCGCTGATAAAGGCGAACTGAGGAATGGTCGCCACCAGGGCCGTTGCCAGGAGGCGGGACCATCTGTCACCAGGAAAGGCAAAGCGTGCAAGTAAGTAGGTAAAGAAGACTGTCAACGTGCCAAGAACCAGTGAGATCCAGCGGCCGACGTGCAGAGCCAGGTTTACCCCAACCAGAGGTCTGCTCTGCGCACTGAAGAGCATGAAATTCTTGTTGCCCGGCTGCTGCGGATCGCCGAGATTAGCTCTGGGATTCTGAACCGCAAAACTCTCGAGGCCGCCCTGATCGATGCCTGCCGTCGCCAGTGCCACCAATCCGTAATACAGGGGAGGCTGACTCCCTTCCTGCTCCCACGGCCCGGTCTTTTCTGGTCCCTGTACGGGAAGGCCGTTCCCCGCCGCCAGATGTCGGGCAAAGGCGTAGTGATAGATTTCATCAGGTGTCTCAAACGCTGGAACGACGAGGCTGTAGGCCAGACCGGTAACGAAAAAGACGGCGAGCAGGACGCCGACCAGCCCCTTCTCCAAATCCAGTCTATAGAGAATCCCAGAGATCACGCGAAAACACTTCTCCTACATCCCTTGGCTCCGAAGCTGCCTGGGCCCCTTAGACCCGTCCGAGGGGTTGGTTGCGTGTGCAATGAAAGAAATCCAGTTGTCCGGCCAAGTCGACGCACACGTTCGCTCCCACAAATGAAGCAACGACTCCGGTCATAAGAGAAACCAGAATCTCTACACCTTCTTCCAGTCTGTCACCCCGTCAACGACCACACACGTCACAGTCCGTAAACCTGAAGAAAGCAATCTGCACAGCATCCTTACCCGAATCCGTCAGGATCCGCGGAGCCCCTTCAATAGAGACGTCGTACAGCCCGGCCAAAAGGCGCAGCGAGCCATCCGGAACCTCTGAAGGAATCGGCATCGCCGCGGCTATGGAATGTTCGGCATTTGCCATGCGGAATTCCGGATCCCATTGGGCTATCAGACTACCCGATTCGTCGACCAGGTGCAGAAAGATCTTCTCCCCTCCTGTCAGAGTCGAGGGATCTCCCCGCCATTCCATGTGTACGACCAGTCGCCCGCCGGCCGGAGGCCATTGCGGACTGACCTCGGCCCGCTCAAGGACCAATCCATTGACAAATTCCACATCCACAATCAGCCACGCCTCTGGATTTGGCCGCGAGTAAAGTTCCACTTGCCAGGGCCCAAAGGTTTCCTGGCCGGCCAGCAGGTAGGAACTGGCAAGCGCCTGCCTCGTTAAGTTTGGATCTTCTTGATCATCGTTCAAACTGACTGGAAGAATGATTCTTATTACGTTGCTATCCCGCAACGTGTTCACGGCTTCAGTTGCGCCCTTTAGGTCGTGATCATGGCGGGGCAAGACCGAATGCTCTACATCCCCCTGGTAATAGTAGAGGAAGAGAGTGGGGTCGGGAAAGCTCTGGAGGACATGGACCTCGTCCAGATACAGCCCGGCGCTCCACCCCTCCAACACGTTGGACACCTCCCTCAATCCTCTCGAACTGCTGAACTCAGGCTCAGAATGGTAACCTCCCCAAGTGAACAGATTACCCGCCACCAGTATCAGCACGAGACTGGCTGCGGCGACACTCCCGGTCGGAATTCGGCTCAAGAAAGTCGGTGAGTCTTCTCCGTCGACATCTGTCCATGCCCTCCATTTCCACCCCAGCCAGCTCTCAATCCAGTCACCGATGCGCGTCAGACCGGTTGCCATCAAGATTAGGTACGGTGGCAGCGTTACCGCATAGAGGCTTCCATACAAGAACCAGTGCCGGCGTAGCGGGTCCCAATAGGCGAGCGGGGCCATGGCCAGCAGAAGCAGAATGAAGACCATCGGGCTCTGACCTGGAACCTGGGGCGGCGAATCCTGTGTCGTAGGGCTCCTTCCGCCTTCAATTCTGTCCGCGACTTGGCCGCTTCTGCCATCCAGGAAGGTTCTACGCCGCGCCAGGAGAAAGCTCCCTATTATCGCAGCCGCAATGCAGACAGAACCGAATATCCCGGCATTCAACAGCCAGACTTGCCCCGGCACCAGATCACCGATGGGATAGCCTGCGAATCTCCACCACAACATTGAAAAAACCGGGTCGGCTGTACTGCTTCCGGTCAATTCGAACGTTCCCTTCCGGGCGCTCAAAAGCCAGGGGATGCACAGGACAACTATCGAGAGTTGCGCCCATGCCCAGCGTGTAAGCATAGACCGGAAGGTGCTCGGCGTTGGCGAGTATGCTCTGCTCCTGCCCTTGCGCACAAGCAAGTAGAGAACATACAGGTTCTGTGCCAGGAGAGCGAGAACTGCGAAAACTTGAGTATAGAACGTAGCGGCCGCACACAGGACGTAAGCAAGAAAAATAGCCCTGTTCTTGGACCCGCTGATCAGACGGATCGCCAGTACGGCGCTGGCAACGGTAAGAGTAAGACTAAGAGGGTTGAGAAGAGCTTCTTGACTAGCCCGAACGGCGTATGAACCAACCGCCATCAGGACTGTCGCCGTCACTGAGGCAAAGACGGGCAAGGCCAGCTCCCTGGCGAGACGGTAAAGGAGAGGAATGGCCAGAGTGCCCAGGAGAGCCGAGATCGAACGTATTGCGAACTCACTGCTCCCCGCAAGTCCAAGCCAAAAGTGATTCAGCCAGTAGCTGGCGGAAAATGTCGCACTCCCTCCTTCGCTGAACATATGTATCAGACTGGAAATTGGAAGTTGGCCGAACCGATAAGAAACTGCTTCTCCTGTAACCAATTCCTGGTCGCCAAGTTGATAGAATCGAAGAGCGAAGCCAGCAATGGTGGCCAATACAACGACGACGCGTTGGAAGTGGGTGTCGGAGAATACACCCCAACCCAGCGAGTACAAAACGCCATTCCCGTTTCCGCCAGTCTCGTCGCCCCGATCTATGACCGTAGTCGATAGGTCAATTTGCCGTAGCGCTCTTACAAAATGTCGGGTTCGCTTCCAGGTAGTTCGAAGCGCCTCAGAAATCCGCCCCCGCAATGCCACCACCAGAGCCACCCAACTGAAGACGCTGATGGCCATTCCCCATCGCACGCTGGCCGGACGATAGGCAATGTCAACTGTCCCGCTTCCTGCAGGGACAGGGATCCCCAGAAAAGCCTGATTGGCTCGTACAACTGGTAGTGCGATAGCCTGCGATGGTTGACTTCCTGCTCTCCATTCCGCCTCCCATCCAGGCAGGTAATTCTCGCTAACGAAGAGAAGGCCGGGCCCCGTACTCTCGATCCGGACCTCCAGGCGGGTATGCCCGGCGCGTGTCGCTTCGAAGGTGGCCTCGCCTCCCTCCCCAAAGTGCATCGCACCTTCTTCCCATGCCTCTCCCAGGACATCGGCATCCGAATCCGCAACCAGCACCTCCTGAAGTGGGTCGAAGCTGGGACCCGCCAATAACGCCCGCGCAGACAAGTCGTCCACTCTCCGGGCTCTTTGTGCCCACCACACGCGCGGGTAAATGGACTCAAGCTGATGCAGGCGGGTCGCCTCGTTCCCGAGAGGAAACTCTTCCACCAATCGGCTGGCAACCGGCAGTTCCTCTCTCCAGGTGAGCACGGTACCGACACCTGTCAGTTTCCACATGCGTTCCATCGGAAAGTCCACAAAGAAGCCGTTATAGGCGGATAGGCGCAACACGCTGGCGGCCCAAACATCCTCCCAGCCGGCCACCATGCCACTGTCTTCCGGCAGACGGCGCTCGTTGTAAACTCGAGGCGGCAGCGACATCGATGCGCCGTTTAGCGACTGTGTTGCCTCCAACGTAGCTGCCATCTCGGGGCGCGTCAACTCGGATCGGATTTCCTGTCCGTCTGCAAGTATGGTAGCGAAATTGGAGGCAAAAAGGTCGACGACTACGACAAAAAGCAGAAGGATAAGGTGCCTACGCCATAGCCTTATACGACTGCAAAGTGCCAGGAATACTGAGGCGAGTAGCAACGACTTGCCCGCATGGAACAAGAAATTCGCTTCAGAAACTTCAAGACGTCCGGGAAGATACCAATTGGCGAAAATCAGTGCGACTGCCCCGGCAACACATGCCAAAAATGCCCAGCTGAACCTCTGACGCCATCGGGCCGCCAGAGAAGGCAATAGCGCCATACCATAACCGCATAGTACACTAAGCGAAAATGCTACAAGATAGGCAACTCGCTCCTGCCCCCGGAAGAGGGACCAACCCGGCGCAAACCGATAGAGTAGAGGATAGATCGGAAGAAGATCTCCGAAAGAGATCAGGATGGATAGGCAGGCCGTGACGGCAAAGAAGATTGCAGCCGGACGCGCAAAGGGCTGGGCCGTTGAGACGTCTAACCTTTTACACAGCAGCGCGGACACAGCGACCGCGGACAGACCAAGCCCGGCGATGCCCACGTAGAGAGGCGAGTAAAGACTCAACACACGGGGTATGAGAAGCTGCCAGAAGTCTTGCAGTGGAAAGCCGCTGCTCAGTTCGTGAAAGGGTCGGGCGGACCGCACAGACAACGCCGTAAATTCAAGAGCAGGCCACAACTGTGCAGCCGTCAGGCAAACCAGAAGGGCGGCATAGGCGGCAACTGACCCCAGGAGTTGAAACACACGCCCGCGTTCATATGGCCCTGTCTTCCCTCCCTTCTCAGCGTCGTTCTCTGTTAGGCGACGCCGGTGACTCCGGGTGACCGCTAACATCACCATCCATCCCCCAACCGTATAGGTAAGGAAAAGAAAAGTCTGGGGATGGTTGGCAAAAAAAGCAATTGCGTGCACAGCGCAGGCCCATAGCCATCGACTCCACTTCAGTCTTCCTGTCCTCTCCGGCAACAGCAGCCACAGAATAAGCGGTAGCCAGACGGCCACCCGCAGGATGCCCAGCTGCAATGGAGGATATCCGGTCAGATAGCCGGAAAAGCCGAAGACCAGCCCGGCTGCAAATCCTGCCAATCGGCTCTCTGTCAGACGGTGCACGAGCAGCGCGGTGAAGCTGCACCCCAAAACTACGTGGACAACTGCTTCCAACTGCAGCCAGTAGAGTCTGCCCACCACTGTGGAACCGAATGATGTTAGCAACAGAAGGGCGTTGCTGATAGGGTAGAATACTGCAGACTCTGTATCCGCGAGGAAAGGATGGCCGGAGTTAACGTGTGGATTCCAGACAGGTAGCTGCCCCGACAGTAGGGACTTCTGCTGAAAAAAGCTATAGGGCAGATAGTGTCTGGTGAAATCTCCGGAGGCAAATGCAGACAGCCCAAGCAGGTAAGGGGCAAAAAAAAGCGCGGCAAGAACGCAGTATGACCAGACAATGGGGAATGTCGAACTTCGCTCGGGTCGGTTCATCAAGTGAGCATCTATTCCAAACAGAATCGCCGGCCGAATCGCGGCCGGCGAAGAGCTATGCTTCAATCTGGTAGCGCCGAAATCCCATACTCTTTGGGAAGCGGCTTGTGTTTGCCAACGACTACAAGCAACCTCACTTACTTCGACATCAGGGCGCGAAGATCCCCTCTTCAACGGTTTCCGGATCGGGATATGGGCTGGATTCGGCGAACTCGATCGCGTCTTCAATTTCAACCGCAGCCCGCTGGCGAATCTCATTCAACTCTTCTATGTCCGCCACTCCTTCGGCCAGCAGCCTGGCCTGATAGCGGGCAATCGGGTCCTTTTTCTCCCACTTGGCCAGGAGTTCACGCGGCACATATTCGGCGCCGTCATGGATTGCGTGGCCCATCATTCGCATCGTCTTCGCTTCGATGAGCGACGGGCCGCCTCCCTCCCTTGCCCGGTCCACCGCCTCACGCGTCGCCATATGCACCGCCTCGACGTCGTTTCCGTCCACAATTGTCCCGGGCATATTGTAGCCCGCGGCTCGGTCCGCAATATTCTCAATCGGCATCTGGTCGGATACATGCGTCGAGTAGGCGTATTGGTTGTTCTCGACAATCAGCACATACGGTACCTTGTAAAGAGCTGCCATATTGAGCGTTTCGTGCCAAAGGCCGGCGTTGCTGCCGCCGTCACCCACATAGGTCATCGCTACCTTGGCCTCTTTCCGCAGTTTGAGGCTCATCGCGACACCCAGCGTGATCGGCATCGACATGGGAATGTGACTGATGTAGCCAACTATGTTCAGACTCAGATCACCCATGCCGTGAATGTTTGCGTCACGCCCCCCGGAAACACCTGTCGCTTTTCCCAGCAAGTTGCCAAACACTCGACGCGGGGTCAACCCCCTGAGAAAATAGGCCCCGATATCACGGTGCATCGGAGCGATGATATCCTCAGGCGCCAGCGCGTAGGCCGAGCCCACGCTGACGGCCTCATGTCCCCGCTGGCTGAACGTCCCACCTAACCCCCGGCCCTGTTTCCACAGCGAAACCATGCCCTCATCGAAGGTCCGAGCCAGGACCATCCAGTAAAACATCTCAAGTTTTTGCTCACCTGTCAGCGCGGCCATTTTCCTACCTCTCAGCGCTGAATTGAAATACCGACAACCTGAAAGAAACGACAAAACTGCCAGCAATCATACCACAAACCGAAAACAGCCGCAGCGGATGCAGACCGTCCCGTGTTTAACTGACTATGGAGGAAAAAGAGAGAAACCGATAGGGACCTTGGATGGACGTGAACGGAGCAAAGCCCATACTTAGACCAGAGCGATACCTGAGGAACCTTCTGAAGAAATGTCCTCTTTGCCGCAGGACACCGGTCCGACACCAAGAACCTTCTCGGCGAGCAAGAGAATCTGTTCGACGACCTCCTGAATGGTTGCGCCGTACGTCTGGATCTCATGCGCATCTTGGGCGGGTCGAAGCGGCGCAACCGCTCGTTCACTGTCTATCAGATCCCGAACTCGCATATCCTCTAGGATCCGGGCCAGTTTGACATCTTTCCCTCTTTGAGAAAGCTCAAGAAACCGGCGTCTTGCCCGTTCTTCTATTGGCGCCTCCAAGTATATCTTCAAAGGGGCTTCAGGAAGGACGACCGTGCCAATGTCCCTGCCTACCATCACCACACCTGCCCCTCCCGACCCGTGTTCCAGTCCGATGAGCCGCTGTTTCTGGGTCAATGCTTGCCTGACCTGGCTGTTGGCTGCCACAACGGAGACAATCCTGTCGACCTCGGGGCTGCGAATGGACCAGGTTACGTCCAATTCACCGATCTGGATCGTTGCCTGGCGGCCGTCTGGTTCCTCACTGCTCGGCGCACTGACGCCAATCGGCAACTCTTCCGCCATACGGCCAACAGCCTCACTGTCGGTGCTGCTGATTCCTCTGTCTTGTATAGCCCAAGCCACTGCACGATACATGACTCCGGTATCGAAGAAGAGAAAGCCCAGGCTCTGGCCAACCAGGAAGCCGACAGTGCTCTTGCCGGATGCTGCCGGCCCATCAATTGCTATCGCATTCACCGCGCTCACCTGAGAAAGAGGAGATATTCGCAATTCGGGTGGGCGTGCAGTCCCGTTTGTTGGTTGAGGCATTGAGGTGAGGACGACGCATCAGGAAACACTGTATAGGCTTGCTTTATGTCAGTTTTCGGCAACGCAGGGAGGCGCAACTGTTGCGCCATCCAAACATCAACGCCTGTTCCGAGGCGAAAATCGACGCTTCGCCCGCGACCGGTCGGTTCCCTTTCTGGGCTGCCCTCGCGATGAGCGACTCTCGGTGCCCTTGCCCACCATCTGCTTTAGCGCGTATACTTCACCCCGCGTCAGCTCTCTGCACATGCCGGGCTCGAGGCCTTCCAGTGTCAGCGGGCCTATGGACCAGCGAATGAGCCGTCTGAGATCGATTCGAACCGCTGCTGCCATGTGCCGAATCTGTCGTTTCTTCCCCTCGCGCAAGACTATCCGCAGCCATACGCCTTTCTCAGGTGGCGAGTTCTTCCATCCGTCAGCCGGAGCCGCGCCGAAACTCTGAGTGCCCTTGTCCAGTGTCAGCCGGGCCGGCAGCTTGTCCGCGATTTCGACGCGGGCCGGTACGGTCCGACCGCTCTCAATTTCAACCCCTTCACGCAGCTGAACTAGCGCGTCGACAGATGGCCGTTGTGCCACCAGTACGTAGTATGTCTTGGGATGCTCAAAGCGGGGGTGGGTCAGTCGGTTGGCCAATGCCCCGTCGTCCGTCAACAGGACAAGGCCCTCGCTGTTCAAGTCCAACCGCCCAACTGGAAACACGCGCCCGGCCCCCTTCGGCAGCAAGTGGCCGACCGTTCTGCGCCCGCGCGTGTCCCCCCCAATGTCACTCAGGATCCCCCGCGGCTTGTAGACTCTGAAGTAAGCCTTGCTATCGGAGAATCGGACAGGACGACCGTCAACCGAAACAGAAGCAGTGGCAGGATCCACCTTCGTGCCCAGTGTGGTGACAACCTTGCCATCGACACGCACGCGTCCCGCGTTTATCAGCTTCTCACTGGCTCTGCGGCTGGCAACGCCGGCTGCCGCCAGTACCTTCTGCAGTCGCTCTTCAGCCATCTGACGTGAAGACCTGGTCACAATACACAGACTAAAGTCTCTCTTTGAATGCGTCTGATTAAACAGATCACTGTGACTGCCTAATCTCTACCCACTGGCGCCCATAATTCAGAGAGAGAAGCGTTTACACTATTCTCTCTCGTCGCATTGGGGCGGTGGGGGGGGGTTGGGCCGGCCCGGTTGGGGGGGGGGGGGGCGGCCCGGGCGGGGGGGGGGGGGGGGGGGGGGGGGGGGGGGGGGGGGGGGGGGGGG
>JAPPKG010000426.1:0-25970 GCA_026914085.1 Caldilineaceae bacterium
CCAAAGGGCAGTTCAGCGCGACGGCCGACGAGGGGCAGTTTCTCAAGTATCAGGGTGTAAACGATCTGCCGCCGCTGGACATTTGTATGGAAGCGCTGACGGCCAACGCAACGTTCGTGGCCCGCAGCTTTGCCGGTGATCCGAAGCAGCTGGAGGCACTGCTGAAGGCCGCCTTCAATCACCGGGGCATCGCGGTGCTGGATATCGTCAGCCCGTGCGTAACCTTCAACAATCACGATACGTCGACGAAAAGCTACGGTTTCGGGCGGGCAAATGAGATCAAGTTACACGATCTGAATTTTGTGCCTGAGTTTGAAGAGATCGAGATTGAGGACTACGAAGATGAGCTAGAGGTTGAGCTGCATGACGGCGGCAGCATCATTCTCAAGAAGATCGATCCCGACCATGATCCTACGGATCGCACGGCAGCTTACAATGTGATCCAGCAGTCGCTAGACGAGCAGAAGTTGATCACGGGGTTGCTGTACATCAATGAAGGGGAACCGACTCTCACCGAGCTACTGAATCTGACAGAAACGCCACTTACGCATTTGCCGGACGAGAAGCTGCGTCCGAGCCGTGAAGCCCTGGAAGGCGTAATGGCGACTCTGGCATAGGAATCGAGACCGCCGCCGGCCGTCACGAGGCAGCCTGAGAGAAGGTGAGGGGCTTCGGTCAGCCGGTTGCGAGGTCTCTTGTGCCTGGGTTGAGGGGCTCCACCGATTGTGGACCGGTGGGAGTTCGATCGCGGGGAGAGGCCAGCGCTTCCTCATAGTGGCCTCGCAACTCCGGAGGCATCATACGGGCAACCTCCAGCATTATTTCAGTCGTATACTCCTGCACTTCTTCCATCGTTCCCGGGGGAAAGTTCACCGGCTGTCCGAATTGTACGGACAGCTTTGTGCGTTTGAAGGGGTTGTACCAGTTTCTGTGCAGGTGAGGGATTCCGAGCACAGCCACCGGCACCACAGGCACGCCGGCATCGATGGCGATGCGCACGGCACCGCTCTTTCCTCGCCGCATTGGCTTGCCGCGGTTGCGCGTTCCTTCCGGAAACATACCCAGGACACAGCCCTGCTTCAAGAGGTCGACGCTGTACTCGATCGCGGCCGTGTCGCGGGCCCCCCTGTTGATTGGGAATGCCCCTATACGGTGCAACAGGAATGACATCACCGGATGGACGTTGAAGAGTTCCCTCTTTGCCATATAGAAGACCTGGCGCGGGGAAGCGAAGCCCAGGACAAAGCTATCCATGCCGCCGGGATGGTTGCAGGCCAAGACTACGCCGCCGTGCCGGGGAATGTTTTCCACGCCCTCGATTTTCAGAGAGCAGAAGATGGGGCGCAAGGCGGTAAGCGCCACATGACAGAATTTCCACAAACTGGAGGCGTCGGAAGGAATCCTCATTCTCGCATCAGTTCAGTCTTCTGATTTCGTCCCGAATCTGCTTCAGCACGAACAGAACGCGCTGATCCTCTTGGGAGGGCTCTTGCTTTGCCTCCGGCATCCAACCTCCGATTGCAACGCCGCTGAACACGAATTCGGCCTCGCCGGTAAACAGGTGCAGGCGGTTGCGAAGTAGAAAATAGCGTCTCAGATCGCTTTCAGCGGCAAGCATGTTTTCCAACCCAAAGTGGAGCATTCCACGGTCGCGCCACAGGGTTGCCTCTTCCGGATCCACGATCACCATGTAGTTCAGCACCAACAGGGCATCGCGCAGGCGGTGTTGAGAGATATAGACTGAGCGCAGGTTATTGAGGATGCGGAGCATCCATGCGCCAGTGTCGGTCCGGTACTGATCCAAGGAGACCGAGATGCGAATCGGTTGCTGGAAGAGCTGGGTGAGGTAGTAGGAGAGTTCCTCGCCGGCAACGACCTTACCATGGAATGGATCGAGAATCCATACGCCGTTCATGTCGCTGTATTCCAACATGAAGTGACCGGGCAGACCCAGTCCGCGCAAGTTCATGCCGATGCGACGGCCGACAGCCGTGTAGAGGAGGCTGAGCGTAATGGGGAGGCCCAGACGTGTGTCCAGTACGCGGTGAAGAAAGCTATTGGAGGGTTCGTAGTAGTTTTCGACGTTTCCGAAGAAGTCGAACTTGTCATGCAGGACAGCGATCAGAGCTTCGGCCCTGGCGCGGCCAAGAGCGCCGACGGGCATACTCTGTTCAACCTGGTCGGCCAGCTCATCAAGCCGTCTTACATAGCTATCTACATCGAGCCCCGGATCGGTAAGTTTGCCGACCAGAAGGGCCAGTTTCTCCGGACGGTCGCTATCCGTCCGCAACGCCGTTGAGAATTCAGTCAGAAGGTCCACCGGAGCTCCTTTCCCGTTCAGAGGTATCCCCGACGCAGGTTGACTTCACTCCTTCGCTTTCGCATGTGGCCTTCGGAAAGGCACGCGAGCACGTTACCAAAATCCAGCGATTCTGGCAAGTAATCGAAGCCTTCTCCCGGCATGGATGGGGTTGCGGACGTATACTAAGTCCTGTACAGGAGGTCAAACGGATGGGGTTCGGGGCGGGCTATTGAGATAGTGGTCTGCCGACTGCGCGAGGGCCCGAAACAGTCAGGTGACGATCGACAGAATGACGGCGTTGAGCACGGCCAGTGCTATGGGCCCGATCAGGGCGCTGAAGCAGCCACGACGCAGCTCAAAGCCGCTCACCAGGTTGGCGGCCAGCCAGAAAACAGCGGCGTTGATGAAGACGCTGAACAGGCCAAAGGACAGTATGAGGAGGGGGAAGGAGAGGAAACCGAGGATGGGACGCAGGACTGCATTCAGCAGGCCCAGTACAACGGAAAATATAACCGCTGTACCGACGTCCTCGATGTCGATGCCGAAGATTCCGATTCGGGAGATGACCAGGAGACTAAGAGTAGTAACTATCCAGACTGTCAGAAGTGCCATTGCCCGACTCCATGCGAAAGGGGCGTTGCGTCGTTGTAAATCTCTACGGTCAGGGAAAGCGGAAGTTTCTCTATGGAAGTAACGGGCCGGCGATGCAGCCGTGAACGTGGCTTCAGGAGCGTCTGGCGGGGCAAGGAGACCCCATTTGTTGCCGGGCGATGGCGCTGCGTGGTGGTCCAGTTTCGGGCACAGTTTTTATACATTGTGGAGGCGCGGGCGCCAGTCCGTTTCTGTCAGCGACACGTCTCGGCAGTTGCGGGTTGTCAGGGAGCGATGGCGCGCATGGCAATCAGTTCGCCGCCGTCGACTCGGAGGACTTCACCAGTGGTATAGTTGGACTCGATCAAGAATCGGACGGCGTGAGCAACGTCTTCGGGCTCGCCCCAGCGCTTGAGAAGGGTACGGTCGCTGTGGCGGCGCATTTGTTGTTCGGTGTAGCGGGCTGGGGGCAGAACGGGGCCGGGGGCCACGGCATTGACGCGCACGGTGGGCGCCAGTTCCAGGGCCATCTGGCGAGTCAGGGCGAGGAGGGCCGACTTAGCGACGGCGTGGCCGGTGAAGTTTGGCCAAGCATGCCAGACTGAGACGTCTACGATATTGACGATTGCGGCTTCCGGCTGTTGCAGGAGGAGGGGGGCCAGCTCGTTGCTGACGTAGAAGCTGCCGTGGACCGAGACTTCTATGGTTCGGTGCCAGGTGCCGTAGTTCTCGGTGGGAAAGGGGTGCTGGGCGAACCAGTCGGCTGAGTTGACGAGTATGTTGAGGCGGCCGAACCGGGAACGCACATCGTGGGCCATCTGCTTCACTGCCTGCAGATCGGCGATATCACACTGTACCGTCATTGCGGTGACGCCGAGAGCCTCTGCCGCGCGGGCGGTCTCGGCGGCGGCAGGGGCGGAGCTGTTGTAGAGAATGACTACGTCGGCGCCGGCGCGTGCAAGTTCCAGTGCAGTTGTTTTGCCGACGCGGTGGGCGGCGCCTGTCACCAGTGCCACATTGCCACGAATGTTCATCAGGTCTCTAATGCCCCCGGACTAGGAATGGTGGACGAGACGGCGACTTCGGAGTTCGGCCTGGCGGTAGCATTGGTGTCAGACTGTTGCGTGCTGTTCCCTGGCCGACAGGCGCGGGGCCAATCAAAAAGCGACGGAATCTGGAATCTTCCGCCGCCCGTTTTGGATTGAGTTTCGTGTTGACATTCTACTCGCGCATTGTATTTAAAGTGCGCTGAATGATATCGGCCTGTTCGGAGCGGGCGCGGTGTTGACGGCGTCTCCGGCGCCGCGACGATTTTGGCAAGGCTACTTCCTCGCCACCGGCTTCCATGGCGCGCTTGAAGGCCAACTCCATGGGCGAAAGGACCTCAACGTTTTCGAACTTGTCAACAACCTGAGCTTCTGCATCTTCTCCCAAAGCGCCTTCCGCACCGGCGGATTCCGCGCCTTCCTCTTCCGGCTCTTCGCGCAACCCTTTGATGCTTACATCGATGTGACGGCGTCGCCGATTGAGAGTGATTATGCGAACTTCAAGTTTCTCATCGATTTCCACGACATCCTCGGGTTTTTCGACGTAGTTGTTCCCCATTTCACGTACGTGGAGCAGTGCGTCGGTGCCCACCCCGATATCGATAAAGGCACCATAGGGAACCATTCTGGTAACAACGCCGTCGACCACCTCGCCCTCTTGAAGGTCTCGGATCGTCCTGGTGTCAGGAGAAATCATGGTCAAGCTGATGCGATTTCGTTCACGGTTCAGGCGTTTGATCCAGACTGTGACGTTCTGACCTTCCTCCACAATGTCTTTGACGTTGGTGACACGCCCAACAGTCAGTTCGGAGATATGAACCAAGCCATCGCGGCCGGCGCCGATGTCGACAAAGGCGCCAAAGTCGGTAACCTGCTTGACTTTGCCGGTTATTTCCTGACCGACGCTCAGGCGGATGACTTTTTTGGCAGAGTCGTCCTCGATCGCCGGCGCGGTTTCTGTCTGGGTCTCGTCGGTACGGGTTTCTTCGGTCATCTTGCGCTCCTCATTGACAACGGTGCTGTCCCTGCGCAACACCGTTACGCAGTATAGCTTTTTTTGACCCTCCGGACAAAAGCAGGAAGGCCCGAAATTCCTTTTGGATTTGCTTCAAACATTGAAGCGAATGGTCAGAATATCACCGTCCTGCACGTGGTAGTCCTTCCCTTCCAGGCGCAGAAGACCGTGGTTGCGAGCTGAGGCCATGCTTCCGGAATTCTTCAGGCTGTCGAAGTGTATTGTTTCGGCACGGATGAAGCCCTTCTGCATGTCAGTATGAACGACGCCGGCCGCTTCGGGCGCCTTAGCTCCGGCGCTGACAGCCCAGGCGCGCACCTCGTTTTCGCCAATCGTAAAGAAGGTGATCAGTCCCAGAAGCTGATAGCAACGGCGAATCGCCCGGTTCAGGCCCTGTTCGGCTATGCCGAACTCAACCAGGAATTCGGCGGCGTCCTCCGGCGTCATCTGGGCGATTTCGGCCTCGAGCCGTCCTCGCAGAAAGAAGGTTTCTTCGTTCAGGAGGTGAGCATACGTCTGTTCTTCATCGTCATCACCTGCGTTGACGACGCGCAGAAGCGGTTTCAGACTCAGAAAGCCGAAACCGCCAAGAAGCTTTCTTTCGTCAGCGGAAAGGGCCGCTTCTCTCAAGGGGGTACTTTCCTCCAGCAGGGGGTAGAGCCGCAGGAGCAGCGCTTCTTCGTTCGCCAATCGCAGGCGCTCTTCAACAGGACCTCGTGACCGCTGGGCAGCGATGCGTTCCAGGCGCCCTTCAATCATGACCATGTCGTTGAGAAGGAATTCCGTTTCGAGCTCCGCCAAGTCCGCGGCCGGGTCGACACGGTCGTTGGGGTGGGGGACGTTGGGGTCGTGGAAGGCGCGCCCGACGAGGAGCAGCGCATCATTGGCGGCGATTGCGTTCAGGAGAGGGCCGCGAATCTGGCCCGCGCTGCCGACTGTTCTGGTCAGTCCGGCGATGTCGTTGTAGGTCACCTGGGCGTAGACAGCTTTGCGAGGGGCGAACATTTTGGCGAGGAAGCCGAGGCGCGAGTCCGGTACATCGACAACGGCGGTGTGGACTTCCAGTTGTCCGCTGGAGTAGGCTGTGGCGGCTGTAGCACTGCGGGTGAGTGCGTTGAAAATGGTGGTCTTGCCGCTGTTTGGCGCGCCTACGATTCCGATTCTCATTTGACTTTACCCATTGTCAGAGCTTTTCTGACTCATTCGCAGCTGCGGCCCGGGGGCCGGCAAGCGCGCGGGCATTGGTGGAGTCAGGGGCAACAGCTTCTGTGGCCTGCTGAAAGCACTTTCGGATCTATTTTAAGAATTCTCGAGAAGCGTTACACGTTCAAGGCATGTTGTCATCGGCCGATATCGACGTACTGTGAATTCAGGGAGGTATGACGGGCAATGCACGGCGCGCAGGAGGCGTATCGGGAAAACGTGAATTATCGTCCTGAAAGGATAGTCGCGTTCCTCTCACTGCCGTCATTGGGATGGGGTCTTGTCTGCGGTCCTGACGGCAACGGTGCCATATTACCGCAGATTCAGTTTCGATGCACGGAGTCACCGCGCACAAAACTGCGCTTGTGGGCAAAAAAGGGTAGGGTGTACAATGAGAATTCGACTGTCTCCAGTAGGCGCCGCGGGAACAACCCCAGTGGGCCGCCCCGGGAGTCCGACAGCCCACATCAGGTCGCTCAGAGCGGCCAGGGTCCTCGCCGAGACACTGAACAACTATGGCAACGACAGCATCTACGATACAAACACGCATCCATTCTGCACAGCTGATGGATCACCGCAATCCGCGGGCAGCACATCTGGCAGCAATTGAACCTGCTTGGGGAGACGAACGCGCGGCCAGGGGAAACCTGTATATTCTCATTGAGCTCATTGGCAGCAGTCCGGTCGGCATTCACGCGGTTCGCGAGATGCAGGCGACGGTTGAGCTCACTTACTATTCTGCGGGCGGCCCTGTCAGCCAGGTATTGAAGCAAGCGATCGCCGACGCCCACGAGATATTGCGCAACATGAACCGGAATAGCCCGGACATAGGCTTGCAGGCGGGAATAATTTGCGCGGCCGTGGTCCAAGGCCACCTGGTTATTGCATCGGCTGGGCCGACAGTTGCGTTCGTGGCCACGAGTCAGAGACTGGACCAGTTTCCGCTGGATGAAGAACGCTATGCGGGCACGATCGGCGGCGAGACTGAGCCGAATGTACATACATACAGGCACGTTCTGGATAGCGGGGATGCTCTATTTCTTGGAGAAAGCGAGTGGACTCTGCAGTCTGACGTCAGAACGATTGGGGGCGCCGTCGTCAGCACTACTTTGGACAATCTGCAGGAGATGGTGGTGCATCTCCGGCAGCAGGGCGACAATGTACCTCTTCTCGGCCTGCTGCTGGTTTGCGTAGAGGAGGAACAGGGCGCGGAGGAGTCCGCCGATTCACCTCTACCGACAGCAGTTGGAGCCACACCGCCTGTTCACAATGTGCCAGGAGAAGAGAGTTCGAAAGACACAGTCCCGCTCCGAGATCGAATTGGCGGGCCACCGCCGGAATTGCCGAGTGCCCCGACGATGCAGCACCAGCTGACGGTCCCTGTGCGTCCGCCTGTCAGAGAGCGAGACCGATGGCGAAGTCGAGCCGTTCGCCTGATGGACGGACCGTCCAAGTGGTTCTCCAATCTGCTGCAAGGACTTTTGCCTGAACGCCGGACCCGGCAGAGCGAGCCGACTCAACAGCCTGAAGTGGAGTTACCTGATCCAGAAACCCCGCCCACCCCTCCGGAACCATTTGAGCCGACATCTCAGGCCGTGCCTTTGCCGACCGTTGAGACTTCGGAACAGGATCAACCGGAAGAACGAGTCCAGCTACCGGCGTTGCCGGGCTACGCGCCGCCGGCGCCTTCGCAGGGAACACGACGCAGGTTGTTCATTGCCATTGCAATTCTGATCCCGTTGCTCACTTCGGCTGTCGTCGGCGCCGCCTTCCTGCGCGAGGGGAGCATTAATCAGGAGGAAGGCCTGCAACTGGTTGAACTGGCCGACAGCAAACTGCTTGAGGTCCAGCAGGCCCTGGAGGTGGAAGACAGGGCGACAGCGCGGGCGTCTCTGAGTGAGGCGCAGCGATACCTGGACGAAGCCATCGTACTGATCGGTGTGACGGACCAGATTCAGGAACTGTCGGAGGTTATTGCGACTGAACTACAGGATTTGCTGCAGGTCCGTGCGCTGTATTCGCTTGACGTACCACTGCTGGCGTATGCGGCCGATGCGGAGCCTCAACGAATCGTTGTTTCGAACCAAGACATATATGTGCTCGACAGCGCCAGCCAAGCCATCTCCCACTACCGGACCAATTCCGAACGCACGTTGCTGGAAGAGGACAACGGAGCGATTCTGCGGGAAGGAGACGTGGTCTCGGGGGTGACTGTAGGCAGATTGGTGGACATTGCCTGGCAACCGCGCATCTCCGGTTTTGAAGACAAGGCAAGCCTATTGGTTCTGGACCGAAACAACAATGTGTTCCGGTACAACCGCCTGGATGGTGCGACGCATCTGACTCTGAGAGAACAGAGTTCGCTGGGAAGCGTGGGACAACTGGGCATCTATAACGGTCGCCTGTATTTGGCCGACGAACGCTCGGACCAGATTTATCGTTACTCACCGGCCGGTCTGGCATACGATGACCCGCCGATGGCATGGTTTGACGAGCAGGTCCAGGGCGATCTCGCCGGATTGATCGCGATGGGAATCGACGGCGACATTTGGCTGCTCAGTGAAGATGGAACGTTGCTGCGCTTCCGCGAGGGCCAGCAACTGCCATTCAGCCTCGAGAGGATCCCTGGACTGGGTGGCTTGCTCGTGGATTTTGCGATGGCTGAACATGCCGACGGCATGCTCTATCTGGCCGATGCGACGGACGAGCGCATCCTGGTTTTCGACAAGGAGGGGCGTTACATCCAGCAGTTTGTCGATGCCGAGGACCTAGCGCTGGCTGGATTGAGGGGTCTATTCCTTGACGAAGTAACCGACATACTTTACATACTGACAAAGACAGGGCTGTATGCCCACCCGCTCCCCCGCTGAAAGAACCAACGGGAAGGCTGGTTTTCCGGTAAAGGACTTCGCTGCAGATCTCCCCCTATTGATCGGTTGCGCTTCCTGGGAAGCGCAACTATGTCCCTCTATTCGACCTCGAAGATTCTACGGCACGCTTTAATTCGTGCTATAATTGCCGCATTATGTCTGAATTCGGTTTCACTCCTGAAGGATCCGAAAGGACTGTCGAAGACAAGCGGTTCGGCGTCCGGTTTGGGGGCAGATCGGCGTCCTATGCTTTTGCAGGGCTGTTTGCGGTAGTCGTCCTGATTGTTTCCTTCATTATTGGCAGTTTCCTCGGCGATCTTGCCCGAGACTATGCCCAGCGAAAAAGCGTACCGGAGATGACAACCGGTCTCCCTTACTTGTCCAAGGCAGGAGTGGAACCGGGAAGTCCAGTCGCGCAGGAGGCTGTTGTCGCTCAGAGCGTCGAGCAGCAGGCGGCGCCCGTTGAGGCAGATGCTTCGGATAGCCAGATAAACATCCTCCTTCTGGGATCGGACGAAAGAATTGACGGTGAGGAGCCGCCACGGACTGATACGTTGCTGCTACTCACGCTTGATTTGCGCAGGCAGACGGCGGGCATGATTTCTCTGCCCAGAGATCTTTGGGTGCCTATCCCCGGTTACAATCTGACTTCGAAGATCAATACAGCGTACGCCATTGGCGAGCAGCGCGGTTATCCTTTCGGTGGGGCGCAGCTTGCGAAGGATACGGTGAGCAGCTTTATCGGTCAGCCGGTGCAGTTCTACGTGCAGGCCGACTTCAACGGGTTCGTGCGGTTCATCGACGAGATTGGCGGTATTACGGTCAACGTGCCTCAGACAATATACGACACGGAGTATCCTACAGCGGATTACGGTTTTCAGACTTTTTATCTAGAGGCCGGGACCCGCATTCTGGACGGCCAGACGGCGCTGAAGTATGCGCGCACCCGCAACATGGACAGCGACTATGGCCGGGCCGCGAGGCAACAGCAGTTGATTCGAGCTATTGCGGACAAGGTACTTGCCGCCGACATGATACCTACGTTGATTGCCAGGGCTCCCCAACTGTTGAGTTCCACCTGGGGTAGCGTCCGGACGGATATGCCATTGCAGACGGCGGCAGAAATCGCCAACTATGTGCGGTCCAACCCGTTAGAGGTCAGCACGTTGGTCCTAGATGATCGCTATGGCGAGGAAAGCTATAGTGAAAACGGGGCCTGGATACTGCTTCCGAACCGCGATCTGATCCGTCCTGAACTCAAGAGGATCTTTGATCCAGAGGTTGGGCCGAATACCGTAGCCGGCGCACCTGCTGAGCCCCTTCCCCAGATTCAACCGCGCACAAGTACAAGCGCCGAAGTCGGCACCAGGGAGTTACTGGCCGCCGACGTGAACCGCGACGTACGTGTTATGGCCGCAAGGGAGGTCCGGCTGGAGATCCTGAACGGCACGGGGCAGACTGGAATCGCTGCACTGGCGCGGCGACAGCTTGAGGCCAGTGGGTGGCGAGTCGTTTCGATAGGGGATGCCGACCGGAGCGACTATCAGCATACTCTTCTCGTCAATTACAACACAGACGATAGGCTTGTGCGGGAGTTGGGCCGACAGCTCGATCTGACTACCACAGCATATTCGCTTCCCGGTCTCCTCATTCCCGAGTCAACCAACCTACGAATTGTAATCGGCGAGGATTTTCTCAGCACGATCGGCGGCTACGCGCAGTAGTTCTACTCCTGGTTGACCTGCGTTTCCCTTCTCCAGAATCTGCACCCTCTCATGGGCCTAGTCTACTTTGGCGAACACTGTTTCGACGCCTCTCTGATCGCCTTTGACAAGGACGGTACCCTTTTTGATTTTCATGACAGCTGGCGCCCCAGGTTTCTTGAGGCGGCGGAGCGTCTGCTCTCTGGGTTTCCGGATGAGATCGAGATGCAAGATGCGCTGTTCCGCACTCTGGGATATGACGCGTCCGAGGGCACTTTTGGCGAAGATGGGCCGTTTGCGACGGCCACAAGCGATGCGACGGTATATGCGGCGGCAACTGTCCTACATCAGTACTCTCGACCCACGTTGTCCTGGCATCAGTGCGAGCAGTTGGTAAGAGCAGAGTTTGCGCCTCTACTCGCAGACCCGATTGAACTCCTGCCGGTGAGAGAACTGGCTCCGCTCTTTTTTTCGCTACACGAACAAGGCGTACGTGTCGCCGTCATCACGAGCGACGACATGGCTCCAACCGAGGCTACGCTGGCCAAGTTCGGAGTTTCCCGATTAGTAGACTATATCGGTTGTGGCGACAGTCCAGGACGCCACAAACCAGCGCCCGACCAATTGCTGGCGGCGGCGAAACTGCTTGATGTTTCTCCAGCGCAGAGTGTAGTGGTAGGGGACTCGGCGGCCGACCTTCAGATGGCGCGCGCGGCAGGCGCCGGGCTGGCAGTGGGGGTGCTAACGGGTGTAGGCAGCAGAGAGACGCTTGGTCCTATGGCCGACGTGGTCCTGGATTCGATTGCTGAGATTCGGGTGGGCGTTAGTCCGCCTGATGAACGACGACGTGGGCCTGACCGTTCGTCAAATCGGCCAAGAGAACTTTGAATGTTTCCACGTACTTGGTCGGCATCTTCAGCCGATATGAAGCCGCGACGGCAAAACTGGCATCCACGACTTCGGCGGAAAACTCAGGCAACATGCGCTGAAAGAGAGTGACATCGCGATGAGCGATGACCGCCTCTACTTCCGCCATCGGCATCTTTTCGACCCGGGGAAGGGTATCCAGGGCGGATTTGACGCCACCGCTGTAGGCTCTCACCAGTCCTCCCTTGCCTAGTTTGACGCCTCCGAAGTAGCGGGTAACCACCGCGACAATGTCGCCGATTCCGCTGTGAAGGAGGACAGTGAGCATTGGACGGCCGGCAGTGCCGTGGGGTTCGCCGTCATCGCTCATCCCGGCATGACCGGTTGAACCGGGCGGGCCAACGACGTATGCCCAGCAGTTGTGGTTGGCGGAATCGAACTCGGCGCGGACTCCTTTGATGAAAGCTCTCGCGTCTTCGACTGTGGCGGCGGGCCCCACAGTCGTGATGAAATGGCTGCGACGAATTTTATCATCAACCCGGTGATTGGCGGCGGGTATCGAGTATTCCTGGTTCATTTCCTGGAGCTTGTCGCGTGGATTTGCAGTCCGGGCCAGCGCTGGGTTTCAGGTGATAGCGGGCGGAATATGGATGGAGGACTCACTGCTATTTCGTCAGAAATCTTTCTGCACCCAGGTGGGATTCTCCTGCCTTTTTCTGAGAACAAGGGGACCAAGTAGTCACCTGGCGAGAGTCGCTCTGGTTGGGCCGAGTCGACTGAATCTTCTCAGGAATGGAGGGTCATTGCGTTCCGACCGCTTCGGCTTGTGTGAAGTGTTGTGTACTCTCATCCGCCACTTCCGACCACTCCTTTACTGCACGCCTGAAACGTTTCCAGAGAACTACGGCCATGACAGGAGACGTGAGAAGGAAGACACCCCAAACGTGGGCGATCCCTCCGTTGAAATAGGTCACGGCCAGCCAGGCGATCAACATCGTGGACCAGATTCCGCCAGTATTGGCGCGCAGTGGAAAGCTTGTGTTGCCCATACCACGCAGTGCGCCTGACTGAACAAACAGGACTGCCCAGAAGGGTTGGGCCAGGGCCACCACCTGAATGGCGGCGACGCCAGCGTGTACAACGGCATCTTCCTGGCTGAACAGCCGCATTATAGGCTCGGCCAGGAGGTATGAGACTACCCCCATGGCCGCCATCCAGATTGCTGCCCAGCGTGTGGCGATGGAGGCCGCCTCTGCAGCTTCCTCCGGTTCGTGCGCACCGACAGACTGTCCAACCAGGGCCGTGGCAGCAATGGCAAAGCCGAAGCCGGGAAGGAAGGACAAGGAGAGAACGTTGAAGGCGATGCGATGGGAGGCCAGGGCGGCAGTTCCCAGCGTAGCGACGATTGCGGTCATCATCGTAAACCCGGCAGAAGTGAGAAGCTGCTCAAGTGCTGCCGGTACGCCGATTCGCAGCACTGAGGAGGCCACACTGAATTCAGGCAGCCAATTGCTCCCAGATATTGAGACGCCTTTGCGGCCACGCCACATGACGTATACGAGAAGGGCTGCTGCCAGCAGGCGTGAGAGGAAAGTGCCCCAAGCGCTGCCCACCGCGCCGAGCGCGGGCAGCCCGGCAACGCCGAAGATCAGCCCGTACGTCAAGAAAACATTCACGAAGTTGGCTAGTGCCGTCACCCGCATTGGAGTCTGCGAATCGCCCAAACCGCGTAGGGCGCCGCCGCCAATCATGAGGACGATCAGCACGACGACGGTTGCCATGGTGACTTGAAGATATTCCTTGCCGATGCTTGCCACGTCAGACTCAACGCCAAAAAGGGCGATTACCGGTCCGGCCAGGAAAAAGCCGATTACTGCCAGGGGGAGCGAAAGAATAACGCTCCAGACAATCGACTGACGCGCCAGTCGCGCCGCCTCCGCAAGCCTGCCGGCGCCGTACGCTTGTGCGACAAGGACGCTGCTGCCGACGCTCAGAGCGCCCAACGCTGCGATGATGAAGAAGAGGACCTGCACAGAGGCGCCGACCCCAGCGATTGCCGCGGTGCTCAACTGGGCAACCATCCAAGTGTCGACGACCATCAACATCGTCTCGAGGAAGCTCTCGCCGATTACAGGCCAAGCCAAATTGAAGACGCGCTTTTGCGCGGACGGGCGCGAGTGTTCTTCAGTGCTTACAGACACTGCGCCGGAAGCCGATTTTTTCATTCAGACGCTCAACTTAAGGCCCTCAGGCTTGGGAAGACAGGTAAACGAACTTCAGTGTATCAGACTGTGGTGATGTCCGCATTTTTGGGCGACTCCGTTTGTGCATGCAAGTCCGTGTCGCCAGCCGCCCAGAAGTATTCCTCTTCCTGAAAGCCGGTTTCAAAGCCCAGTTTTTGGTAGAACTGTTCAGCGTCACCGGTCTGCAGTCCCACATGTGAGTACCCATGGTGCCTGGAGTGGTGCAGCAGTTTGGTTGCTAGTGCGCTGGCAAAGCCGTTGCCCCGAAAGCGGGGAGCCGTGGACAGATCATAGATTCCTGCGATGCCGCCGGCGAGGATCAGGGTGGCGGTGGTAACCACCTCTTGATCGACCTGTCCGATGAAGTTGGTAACCTGGGCTCTATGGCCGAAACCGTGGCGGCGGAAGGCATCGTACCATCGCTGGGCGGCGCGCTGGGATGTGCCGAATCCGTGGGCTGAAGCGGTCCACCAAGCCCGCAAGCCAGGCAGATCCTGGACAGGACAGATGCGTAACAAGGACGGAGGCCTGTTTTTAGGCAGGTGCTGCAACTGGCGAAACATCCACAGATCGCCTCGTCCTGCAATCAAGCCTCTCTTTTTCAGCCTGTCGCGCAGGTCAACGGGTCTGTCTTGGGGGAAGAGCAGCCAACGGATGCCTCCGGTCTGCCTGCTGATCGCGGCAAGAAGGGAATCGATCCTTTGTTCCGCGTCTTCAGAAGGGAAGTTGGTGCGCAGGATGTGGTTTCCCGGTGGTCCGTTAGCGACGATCCATGCGGCCTCCCGGTCGACATGAACTTGGATTCCGTGCTGGTTGTGAAAGAGTCGGAAATACTCGATGTAGTTCAGCCGCAGGGCTTCGATCAGATCTGAGTTATTCATCAGGTGGGGTAGTCGCGTAATGGGTCCGATTGCGCAGAAGTGGGTCTTGGCAGGAGCCAAAAGGAGCATGTTCGTTCAGGCAGGCCGCTTTGTGCCCTATCTGATCCGTGTTATAGTCGGGCTGGGCGAGAGATTCTCCCTTGAGGCGGCTCTCTGTCGGCAGATCTGAGTGGGCATTATCTCAGAATTGCGTGCGCAGGCATACTTTGTCCGTCCCCACTTCACCTGAATCACAACACCAGAGATGGCAACAGGAAGTCTTGCGCTGCGAGCGGGTGAGGGCGTGTATTTTGCCCTTGAGGGGACAGAAGGTCTCTTGGAACTGCGCCGATCTCTTTTGTCGTTGGAGAACAAATAACAGTTTAGGAGTGAGATGTTGGTGCCAGCGAAAGGCTGCTAGACTTGTAGCCGCCACGCAGTGGACGTGCAAATGCTTTGTCCGGATGGACAAGGTCAGAGTACTTTGGTCGACTGCAATAGGGACCGGGCTCGGTCCTCCATTACAAACATAATCGGCATCCATTTGGCTGTTTGAAGGAGTATACAATGCCACTCCCCCCCTTACGGCGAGTATCCTCTTTAGCGCTATTGCTGTCACTCTTTCTCAGTGGCTGTGCGCAGACTGTGATGTGGCCCGTTTCGGCAACGCCCACAGTTACAGTTCGGTCAGAGGAGGCGGCTGACCTGGTGGTTCTTGCGAACCAACTGGCCACTGAATACGGCTTGGTCCAGGATCTGGGCCCGCTTGTTTTTGTGCAACCGGTTGAGGATCCTGGCGGCGACGGTCCTCTATATGTAGCCCACACCCACGGCTTTCCCCCAGACGATCCTTCTTTCAGACAAAAGGTTTCGATCCATGCGGCCTTGCCGGACGGCTGGAGGACATTGGGACGCGTGGAGCTGGAGTGCGCCGAATACTTGAATGAATTCTCAGTGGAACAGGTAGACATAGAGCCCGTCAACGTCTGGCTAACGGTTACCGGCGGCGTTGGCGCCCATAGCGGTTGCCTAGAACTCTTGAGGTGGGATGGTGAAGAGTTTACAGTCATAATCAGCGGATTCAGCAGCAGTCCGGATAGTGGCTGGCTAACTGACCTAAACGGTGACGGCCGGTTGGACCTGCTTTTGAACAACAGCGATCCTTACATTTTTTGCTATGCCTGCGGCGTTCGACAGTATTGGGCACAACTCTACTATTGGGACGGACAGACGCTGATGGAAGTTACGCCAACTCCACTGGCCGAAGATCAGCCCAAAGAACTGCGCGCATTCAATGATCGCGCGGCGGCGTTGGCCGCCGCCAGCCTGTTCGCCGACGCATTGGAGCAGATCGAACAGGCAGAGGCCATAGCGCCTGAGAACGCCACAGTCGCCTGGAACGCGATTTGGATCCGCCACCACCTTGAGGCCAGTCGGGAAGAGGCTTCTTCCAGTTCCTACCCCCTATTGAACCACGTATTTTCCGGTGACTGGGAAGAGGCATTTGATTCTCTGTGGGGGGTTGGCCCGCCGACCCTTTTCAGCGGCGAGCCGATCCCAAGTGAGTCTGCAGCTTCGGGGTTTGAGCACCGAGTGGGCGTTCTCCTGGCCCAATATGCCGATACGGCCCTGGCGCTGCAGCCTGAACGGGCGGCCGTCCACGCTCTGGGCGCGTGGGGACGCTTTCTGATCGATCCGGATGATCCAGCTGTGCAGTCGGGTTTGCAGCGGTCGGCAGAGCTGGCGACGGCTGACGACCGCTACGAGGAGCTAGTAAATGTCTTCAAGGGTCGGACCCGAGCGGTGTCGACGTCGCCTACAGCGACTCCACTTCCCAGTACTGAGGCGCTTCAAAGCCAACTGGCAAGCGAATTCGGGTCGACTCAGGACGCGTCGCGAGGCGTGGCTGTCCAACAGCTGCAAGTCGAGGGAGAGGAGGGCTTGTTCGCAGCCTATAGTTTCGGGCTCCCTCCGTTGAGTCCTTCGGCGATGCACACGGTGTCGATCCACGAGGCCAGGGAGAGCGGCTGGTTGGAGCGGGACCGCGTGGAGCTCGACTGTGTGAACTACCTGGACGAACACTCACTGGAACAGGTAGCGATAGAACCTTCGGGCCTTTGGCTGGCCGTGCAAGGCGGGGCAGGCGCGCACGGCGGTTGTCTCGAGATATTGCGCTGGGACGGCCAAGCATTGTCGCTTGTAATAAGCAGCTTCAACAGTATCCCTGACGCAGGTTCGGTGACAGACCTGAATGGCGACGGTCGATTGGATCTCTTGTTGAACAACAGCGATCCGTACATTTTCTGTTACGCCTGCGGCCTGCAGCTCTACCAGGCGCGGTTCTTCCATTGGGATGGGGAGAAACTCGCGGAGGCCGCCCCCAGACTGTTGCCGGAGGACCGCCCCGTCCACTTGCGCGCAATTAACAGCCATGCCCTGGCGCTGGCGGAGGCGGGATTGTACGCCGATGCGCTCGACGAGATTGAGCGCGCCGAAATCGCGGCGCCGTCCGACCAGACTGTCAAATGGAACGCGCTCTGGGTCCGCCATCACCTAGAGGTGAGCCGCCAGCTTGCGCGTGTCAGTCCATTTCCGCTACTAAGCCACGTATTTGCGGGCGACTGGGGCTTTTCCTTCGAGGTCTTGTGGTCGATGGGATCTTCGACCTTGTTCAGCGAGACACCGATTTCCGCCAACTCAGCAGCCTACGGATTTGAACAGACGGTCGGTCACCTATTGGTCCAGTACGGCAATAGCGCGTTACTCGTTCAGCCAGAGAGGGCGGACATTCATGCGTTGGGCGCTTGGGGCCGTTTCTTACTAGACAGAGACGATCCGGCGGTCCTTTCCGGATTGGAGAAATCGGCAGAGCTGTCTCCCAGTGATTCCCGCTTCGCCGAACTGGCGGCGGCATATAAGAAATGGAAGGGGGAGGGAAATTGAGGAGCCGGGTGGTCAGAAAGGAAAGCAGTTTGGTGGTCGACGTACCTGTTACTTGCACTCTTCAGCGAACAGAAGGGAGTCGTAGCCTTGCGAACAATCGATGTCGGTGAGGTTAGACAGGCGGTAGGTGAACTCCTACGCCATTCTGCACACAGCTTGCCTGAGGACTATCTGGAGGCGATGCGTACGGCTCGCGTTCAGGAGCGTTCGCCGACCGGCCAGGAGGTCATTGAACTTCTGCTGGAGAACGCCGATTACGCAGAAGCAGAGACGGTACCCACATGCCAGGATACGGGTATGGCGATTCTGTTTGTAGAAGTCGGCCAAGACGTGCATTTCAGTGGGGGGGAGATCGATGCGGCATTGCAGGACGCAACCCGCGATGCCTATGCGGATCTGCGAAAGTCGGTTGTAAGCGATCCGCTGCTGCGAGTCAACTCTGGCGACAATACGCCAGCATTGATACATTGGGAGATCGTTGCCGGCGACAGGCTGCGAATAAGCACGTTGCAGAAGGGCTTCGGGGCGGAACTGATGAGCCGGGCCCAGATGTTCCCGCCGGCGATTGGGGAAGAGGGAGTACAGGAGTTCGTGATAGAGACGGTTGAGAAGGCAGGTCCGAATGCTTGCCCGCCCCTAATTGTGGGCGTGGGCATTGGCGGGTCACTTGACACCGTTGGGTTGGCGGCGAAGAAAGCTCTGCTGCGTCCGATCGGCAGCGTGAGTCCAGAACCGCATGTGGCGAGACTCGAGGCCGAATTGGTTGACGCCATCAACGGACTTGGGATCGGACCGCAGGGGCTAGGGGGCGTTGTTACCGCACTGGCCGTCCACGTTGAATTAGTGGCGACGCACATCGCGGCTTTGCCGGTTGCAGTGAACCTGAACTGCTCTGCGCCGCGGCGAGCAACATTGGAGATGTGATGTCAAGAACAGTGCAGGCGCCCCTTGACGAGGCCACGGTGAAGTCGCTGCGGGCAGGTGAACGGGTCGTCATGACGGGCACGATCTACGCTGCCAGGGACGCTGCGCACAAGCGGCTGGTGGCGGCGCTGCAGAGGGGCGAAGAGTTACCTCTACCCCTGTCAGGCCAGGTCATTTACTATGTAGGGCCGGCTCCGGCCAAACCGGGCGCGGTCATCGGGCCGGCCGGGCCAACTACGAGCGGCCGCATGGACCCCTATACTTTGCCTCTTTTGGAGCGAGGCGTTGCCGGTTTAATTGGTAAGGGAAGTCGTTCAGAGGAGGTCAAGGAAGCGCTCGTGCGTCACGGGGCGGTCTATTTTGGGGCAGTTGGGGGCGCTTCCGCCTTGCTTGCCCGCCAGATTCGCAGTAGCCGCCTGCTTGCCTATCCCGATCTACTGAGCGAGGCGGTACGTGAACTGGAGGTGGAAGAGTTCCCGTTGATTGTAATCAACGATTGCCACGGTGGCGATGCTTATCTGGCTGCAAGGGAAGCCTATCGCAGGGACGGCGAATATACTCAACGTTCCAGGTAATGCGTTTCGGATTGCATTCTCAGGCGTTGCGCGGCCTGCTCGGGGGTGAGGTCGCGCTGAGGGGTTCCCAGCATCTCGTAGCCGACCATGAACTTCCTGATGGTTGCCGAGCGCAAGAGGGGCGGGTAGAAGTGAGCGTGAAGTTGCCAGTGGGCGTGATCGTCTGCAGAGGAAGGCTTTCCATGCCAGCCCATAGAATATGGGAAGCTGGTCTCGAAGAGGTTGTCATAGCGAGTCAGCAGGCGTTTGAGGAGATGGGCGAGGGAGTTTCGCTCCGCTGGTGAAAGTTCGGGCAGGTGCTGGCGGTGGAGCCGAGGCAGCAGGACTGTTTCAAACGGCCAAACGGCCCAGAAAGGAACTATTGCGACCCAGTCCTCATTCTCTACTACAACTCTTTCCTCTGCTGCCAGCTCGGCGATCAGGTAGTCTATCAGAAGGGGGGCGCCTTCGCTTTCAAAATAGGCCCTCTGTTCTTGATCTTCTTTGACCGGCTCTGTGGGAATGCGGCGGGTCGCCCATACCTGGCCATGTGGATGGGGATTTGAACTGCCCATCATGGCGCCCCGATTCTCGAAGAGCTGGACGTAGCCTATACGCTCGTCCCGGCTCAGTTCTTCCACTTGTTCAGCCCACAGATTCACAACGCGGCGAATGTCGGGCAGGTCCATGCGCGCCAGTGTCAGATCGTGTCGCGGGCTGAAACAGACGACGCGGCAGATTCCCGTTTCGGCCTGAGATTGGAAGAAGCGATTTTTCTGAAGCGTCAAGTCGGGCGTATCGGCGCGCAATGCGGCAAAGTCGTTGTCGAAGACGAAGGTGTGTGTGTAGGCCGGATTGACCTGCCCGCCGGCGCGTTCGTTGCCGGGGCAGAGATAGCAGGAAGGGTCGTACTCCGGCAGGGAATGGGACGGCGCGGCTTCCGTCCGGCCTTGCCAAGGGCGTCTCATTCGATGGGGAGAGACAAGTACCCACTCGCCGGTAAGCGGATTGCGGCGCCGGTGCGGATGCTCGGTGGGGTCAAATGGGACGGTCATACAGTGTGGGGCAGGAAGAGGCATCGCGGCAGAGAGGTCATGGCGGTTCAGGAGGCCTGAAGGGCGCGTTGGGCCAGGGCTATGGCGCCAAGCGCGCCGGAGCGGCCACCCAGAGCCGGCGGCACGATGTAGCTGTCCAACCCCTCCAATACTGTGGGACTCTGAATGTAACCATTGAGCAGGGACTTCACTTCTCGGTGGATGAGAGGGAAGATATGTTCCTGCTCCATGACTCCGCCACCCATCACTACAAGCTGAGGAGAGAGAATCATCATAATGCTGGTGACGCCCAAGGCGAGATAGTGTGCCTCCAGCGCCCAAGCTTCGTGAGCGGGTGGAAGCAGTTCGCCGGGCTGGCCCCAGCGCGCCTCCAGGGCGGGCCCGTTGGCCAAGCCTTCCCAGCAGTCACCGTGAAATGGGCAGGTGCCGGCAAAGGGATCACGATCCCAGTCATGGGGAATGGCGATATGGCCCATCTCCGGATGGAGCAGGCCATGGATCAGCTGGCCATTCACCATGCCACCTCCACCAATGCCGGTGCCAATTGTAAGGTACACAAATGTATCCACTTCGCGGGCGGCGCCCCAACTGTGTTCGCCCAAGGCGGCGACGTTTACGTCCGTGTCGAAGCCTATGGGTATGTCGAAGGCATCCCTAAGCGTCGGGGCCACCGGTGTGTTGGCCCATCCCGGTTTGGGCGTATTGGTAATGTAGCCGAAAGTTGGTGAGTCGGGATCCGGGTCAACGGGCCCGAAAGAGGCGACACCGATGGCAGCAATCTCATGGTCCTCTTGCTGTTGGCGAAAGAAGTCGATGACTTTGCCCAGGGTGGATTCCGGCGACTCGGTAGGGAGGCGGATTTCGGCGCGGATATCATCCGGGCCTGTGCCGACTGCGCAGACGAACTTGGTTCCACCTGCCTCGATTCCTCCGTATGCAGCTTTCATGTGATTGACCTTACTCCCAGGACCGCTGTCAGCAAACATTGCCTGTAATGCTCCGGGCTTGGCGCGTGAAGCCCTCCTGAGACCAGCCCGCCGAGTTTCCAATGCGACGACTCAACCAATCGTACAGGGAAAGAGCAGCCTCTTGTGAGCGCCAGTCCTCCCATCCCGACCGGGCATACAGACCCGGAATCGCGGTGCGCGCTGTACGCTTGCCGCCGCCGCCGTCGCCGGCAACATAGCTGTCCACGATTACCCGATCGCCGGATTCCAGAAGGAGCTCTCCAAAAGCCTCCACACCAGAAAAGGGAAGGCATGGGCTCACCGTCAACTGCGTAGTAATACCGTGTTCGCGAGCCTGGCGGGCGGTCTCAAGTCGCTGTTGAATCGATGGACAATGGGGCGTCAGGACACGACGCACATCTTCTCGATCCGTCTCAATGGTCAGGTTGAGCAGGCACCGCTTCCCCAGCGCTGCCATGACGTCGAAATCTCTTGCTGCGAGGGGCGCGCGGGTTTGGATCACCAGCAGGCCAGGTGGATATTTTTGAAACACTGAGAGACATTGGCGGGTCAATCGATATGTCCGTTCCGCGCCCTGATAGGGATCCGTTGACGACGACATAAAGATCGCTGCCCGCTCAAGGGCATCACGACGATGAAGGGTTGCCAGCTCCGTTTCAAGTCGTTCGGCGATTCCTACTCTGGGATAGACGTAGCTTCCCCACTCCATGCCGCCGTTGTAAAAGCGGTGAACGTTGGACTGGCTTACGTAGCAGTAGCTGCATCCGAATCGGCACCCGATGTATGGTTGGAGCGTATGGCTGAATCCCTTCAAGAATCCACCGGTCCTGGTCAGGGCGCCCTTTGCAGGACGTTCTTGCAGCAGTGTTTCCGGCTTTGTCATAGAGGTAGTTTGGGCGGCTATTATAGTGCACCAAGTATACCACTTCCACAGGCCAGGTGCTATACTTGTCAGAATGACCAGGACGTTCCGATATTGCCCTTTTTGCGCCAGTCCGGTAGTGGAAGAGGTGCGATTCAACGCCTTGCGGCCGGTCTGCTCGGCGTGTGAATTCGTCCAATTCCTCGATCCCAAGGTGGCGGTCATTGCACTCATACAGCATGGCGAAAAGGTCCTGTTAATTCAACGGGCGGTGGACCCGGGGAAGGGGGCGTGGTCCTTACCCGGCGGATACATGGATGCCGGGGAGATGCCCCATGAGGCGCTGCAGCGGGAGCTGCAGGAAGAGGTCGGTTTGCGAACAAGAATCGGCGACTTGATCGATATCTTCCCGATGGTCAATGACGAAGGCGAACGCATAGGAATAGTGCTGGCGTTTCAGGGGGAACCAGCCGGTTCGCCGGAGATACCGTTTGTCGCAGACGACGCGCAGGACGCGGGGTGGTTTTGTGCGGAAGAGATCCCTAAAGAGCTGGCTTTTGAATCGACTGAAACGCTGCTTAAGAACTGGAAGGCATCCATCAGTTTGACCTCCGTCGAGTGTTGCCAGGAGACCGAAGCAGGCGCGCTTAAACGGCCGAACCGAGCCAGCTGATGAATCAATCCCATCGCACAGAAAGCACTGGACCCAAGTCTTCCCCGCCAATTGGGGCAGAAGGCAAATCAGAAGATGAGGAGGCTGAAGGCCGGAGTGCCGTAGGTACCTGTCTTGTAACCGGCGGCGCCGGCTTCCTTGGCATCAATCTTGTTCGCTACCTGCGTGAGAGGGGAATCCAGGTTGTTTCGCTCGACGTTGCCCCTTTCGACTATCCTGAGAGGGATTCCGTCAAGGTCCTGGATGGGGACATTCGCGACGTCGAGGTCGTGCGCGCGGCGATGGAAGGCGTAGATCTGGTGGTTCACGCAGCGGCTGCTCTGCCTCTGTACAGCGCGGAGGAGATCTTTTCGACGGATGTTGACGGGATACGCAACGTGCTGAAGGCGGCGTACGATTCGGGAATAGACAGGTTAATTCACATTTCGTCCACGGCTGTCTACGGTATCCCGGACCACCATCCGCTGAAGGAAGACGACCGGCTGCACGGGGTCGGCCCTTACGGCGAAGCCAAGATCGAGGCCGAGGAGATTTGCCAGGAGTTCAGGGAGAGGGGGATGTGTGTACCCATCATCCGACCCAAATCTTTTGTCGGCCCTGAGCGGCTAGGGGTCTTCGCCCTGTTCTATGATTGGGCAAAGGACGGCAAGAACTTTCCGATGCTGGGAAGTGGGAAGAACCGGTACCAGTTGCTGGACGTAGAGGACCTGTGCTCTGCTATTTTTCTGGCGGCCACTTTGCCAAGCTCACGAGTCAACGATACGTTTAACATCGGTGCGACTGAGTTTGCAACGATGAAGGAAGACTATCAGGCCGTCCTCGATTTCGCCGGTCACGGCAAGCGCATCATCCCGCTGCCGGCCGCGCCAGCCATCTGGACCTTGCGATTGCTGGAAAAACTGGGGATTTCGCCGCTCTACAAGTGGGTATATGAGACAGCAGCGACCGACTCCTTTGTAGAAGTAGCCAAGGCCCAGCGGATTCTTGGATGGAACCCAATGTACAGCAACCAGGAAGCGCTTGTGCGGAACTACGTCTGGTATATCGAAAACCTGGCCAGCTTTGAAGGAAGCAGCGGCGTCTCGCACCGTGTGCCGTGGAGCCAAGGCGTTTTGAAGCTTGCCAAAGTATTCTTCTCACTTCCCTAAGAGGAACAGACCTCGGTTCAGAGCTACCTGCACATTCTCTTATGCGATCTTCTCGTCGCTCTCGCCTTTGTCAGATTCCACGGGAATGTCTTGAGATGGAGGAGATTGCGTTTCTTGCTCTTCGAAGCTGTCTGCGAACTTCCGGACTTCATCGGCGGCAGACCTGAGCCCGACGGTCAGTCCTTCCTTCAGTTCAGCGGCGAGTTCGCTTTCGCGAACACGGTTTGCCACTCTGGTGGCCTGTTCCTGAAGATCCTGGCCCTGCTCGCTGCGACCGAATCGGTCAAGGGCCTCTTCGAGGCTACCCAGCAGTGACCCAAGCCCGCGGCGCAGATCGTTCTCCAGTTGGCGGCGCTCGTCGCTGCTCCAGACGTTGCGCGCGGCGCGAGCCATGGCTTCGACGAGCTGTTGAATCTCTACGGCCAAGTCGTCGCTCTTGCTGAAGTCCGCGGCCTCTTCTTCTTCGTTCCGATCCTCGTTTTCATCCCGGCGTTCTTCTTGCATCAGTGCCTCCTCAGTTTTGATGCCTGTGCTTACTCTACGCCGGACCGGCGCTGTGGTTTCGCGCGGCCGTTGGGCGCGTCTTGCCAGTCCTGAAATTCCTCTTCCAGGACCGCAGCCAGCGCCAACACGATGTCCTCTCGCCACGGATGGGAAACTATCTGCACAGCGACAGGGAGGCCCTGGTCATCTGCGGCAACCGGGACTACGGCGGCGGGATAGCCTGTCAAGTTGAAAGGGACGGTGTAGTCGAAACGCTGGTTGTCTCGGGTTCCGATGGCAGGCGCGGTGTGGTGGACAGCGGGACAGAGTATGGCATCGTAGTAGCGGATAAACTGGAGCAGATTTGTGCGGAACTGGTCCCAAGCGTGAAGGAGCTCAACGACATCCTGACCCCGGGTCCCGGCCATGTGACGCCAGCCGCGATCGAGATCGCGGGCGCCTCCGACCAGGTCGAGAGGCTGGTTTTCAACGACCTGGACACCGGCGCGTGCCAAGGCTTGCCCCGAGGCGCCAACTGCGTTTGCCACCGCGGATGTCACCAGAGAGGCGGAGTCGTAGGGAAAGGAGGCGATAGTCAGGTCGCGCAAGGGGAGCTGGCCCGGATCGTAAATGGGTTTGGCGACGACGCCGGCATCGCGATAGTCGGGGCCGGAAATCGTCCTCAGGGCGAGCAGGAGGTCCTCAGTGCGGCGGGCCGCGGGGCCGATTTGCGTGCGCTGGTCGGTGAGCCCTCCCGGCTGATTGTAGACGCCTGAGTTGGGGACGCGGCCCTGCGTGGGCTTGAGGGCGGTGATGCCGCAGAAGGCGGCGGGGATGCGAAGTCCGCCGCCGGTATCGCTGCCAAGACCCAAGGGAGATGCACCGGCCGCTATCAAAGCTGCTTCGCCACCGCTGCTTCCGCCTGGGGAGCGGCTGGCGTTGTGCGGGTTATATGTTTGACCGACAATGGCGTTCTCGGTATCGGCGCCGCTACCCGATGGCGGGCAGTTGGTTTTGGCGAGAAGAATCGCCCCGGCCTGCTTCATCCTGGCGACGACGGTGGCGTCTGTACGGGCGACGAGCCTCTTGCGGATGCGAGTTTCCAACCGGCTCTGGAGACCGGACGTTTCGAACGTGTCCTTGACTGTGAAGGGCAGGCCGTGCAGAGGGCCAAGCTGCTCGCCCTGCGCCTGCCGTTCGTCGGCCAGTCTGGCCTGCTCCAGGGCGTCCTCTGAAGTCACCGTTACGGCGTTCAGCCGGGCGTTGGCCGACTCAAGCCGCGCTTGAAATGCGGCAACAACGTCCTGCGCAGAGAGTTCGCGCGCGTGGATGGCACGAATCAGTTGGGTGGCAGTAGAGAAACAGATTTCCTCCATTTCCACTATCCTACCGCAGTAGAGTTTATGCATCAACAGGAAGGGAACGCGCTGGTGCAATCCAGATTTGGGGTGGGAACATTGTGGCGGGGAATCGGTGCCAGCTGTGGCTGGCGTTGTGTACCGTCTTTGGGCTAGACGCAGTGCAGGCGCCAGGTCTGGCCGTACGGCGGCGTCCGTCAGTTGGGGAGGGTGCGAGGGCAGGCACAAGGCCGGCACGTAAGGGGACCTGATGGGACTGGCGGGACGTGGTCGGGCTGGACACCTTCGATTAGGCACCTGTT
>JAPPKG010000093.1:0-2908 GCA_026914085.1 Caldilineaceae bacterium
ACGGTGTTCCTGTCGCCATTTGACAATCTGATCTGTGATCGGGAACGGACGGAACGGTTTTTCGATTTTCACTATCGCATCGAGATTTACGTGCCGAAGGCCAAGCGGGAGTACGGGTACTATGTGTTGCCGCTGCTGCACGGCGACCGCTTTTTGGGGAGAATGGATTCGCAGATCGAGCGCAAGACGGGAATCTACCGTATTCATGCACTGTATGCGGAGGAAGGGGTGCGCATTGACGCGCAGACGGGGGCGGCAGTTGCCGGGACGTTGTTGGAGCTGGCCCAGTTTATCGGTGCGAAGGACGTCGAGCTGGGGGAGCGGATCCCAGCTGCCTGGCGCAACGCACTGGAGAAGGAGGTCAACCAAGGCTTATGACTGCATCTGCACAGGCGGCTTCAGGGCAAACGATAAATGCGTCGGCCCGATTCGGAACGTTCGGGGGCGTGTTTACGCCGAACGTTCTGACGATTCTGGGGTTGATCCTGTTCTTGCGGGCGGGCTGGGTTGTAGGCCAGGCCGGTCTGCTGGGGGCGCTGCTGATCGTGTTGATCGCGAACTCGATCAGCTTTCTGACGGGATTGTCGCTGTCGGCGATCGCGACATCGATGAACGTGCGGGCGGGGGGGAAGTATTACCTGATTTCGCGTACGCTTGGTCGTGAAATCGGCGGGGCGATCGGGGTGCCGCTCTATCTGTCGCAGGCGATCTCGGTTGCCTTTTACATCATCGGCTTCACCGAGTCGCTGGAGGGCATTGCCTTTTTCAGCCAGATCGACGCCAGGGTGCTATCGACAGGGATTGCAGTTGTCTTCGCGGTGGTGGCGTTTATCGGCGCGGATTTTGCGATCAAGATACAGTACTTCATTCTGGCGGCGTTGATGGCGGCGCTGCTTTCTTTCTTTGGGGGAGGCTGGTTGTCGATACAGGCTCCGACACTGACGGCCAACTACGGCGAGGGGATGAGTTTCTGGAGTGTTTTCGCGGTCTTTTTCCCGGCGGTGACGGGCATTGCGGTGGGCGCGAGCATGTCGGGCGATCTGAAGGACCCGGGCCGGAGCATTCACAAAGGCACGCTTTTTTCGGTGATGTTTACGGCTGTCGTCTATTTTCTCTCGGTCATCTGGCTGTCGTTGCATGGCACGCCGGCGGAGCTGAAGAGCAACACGTTGATCATGCGGGACATTGCACTGTTTCCGCCGTTGATCCTTATCGGTGTGTGGGCGGCGACGCTGTCGTCGGCGTTGGGGAGCATTGTTGCGGCGCCGCGTACGTTGCAGGCGATGGCGAATGACGGGATCGTGCCGCGGGTGCTGGGTTCGCGGCTGGGGAGCAGGACGGAGCCGCGGGTGGGGGTCCTGATCACGGCGGGAATCGCATTCGCAGTGATCTGGGCCGGCGATCTCAACGTCGTGGCGCCGATCATCACGATGTTTTTCCTTAACACGTATGGGATGACGAACCTGGTGGCGGGGATTGAGAAGCTGGTGGGGAATCCCAGTTTCCGGCCGCGGGCGAATATCCATTTCAGTTTTTCGTTGCTGGGGGCGGCCGGTTGTTACGGGGCAATGTTCGTGATCAATCCCATGGCTACGGTGGTAGCGATCCTGATCAGCTACGGGATCTATTTCTACCTGGAGCGCCGCTCGACGATTCGCACGTGGGGCGACGTGCGCAACGGGATCTGGTTTGCGCTGGCGCGGCGTTCGTTGCTGAACCTGGAGCGCTCGGTGTTTCATGCGAAGAACTGGCGGCCGAACATTCTGGTGTTCACGGGGCAGCCGCATAACCGGGCACCGCTGGTGGAGGTGGCGAATCTGCTGAGCCGGGGGTACGGCATTGTTTCCTTTTACCAGCTTCTGGTGGGGGATATCGATCAGCTGGCGCAGAGAAGGCTGCGCAGCATTGCGCGGAGGCAGATCCGCACGTTCATCCAGGAGCAGAACATGACTGCCTTTGCGGAGGCGGACATTGTGGAGAATTTCTATGCGGGCGCGGTGACGGTATGCCAGGCGCATGGGGTGGGCGGGCTGGAGCCGAACGCGGTGCTGATGGGTTGGAGCGATACGGAGGGCGGGCGCACGCTGTCGTTGCGCCTGTTGTCGACGCTGTTCGAGCTGGGCAAGTCGGTGCTGTTCCTGCATCATGATGAGAAGCGGGGTTTCGGCAATCGCAGGGTGATCGACGTGTGGTGGCGGGGGCGCAGTGGGAACGGGGATCTGATGCTGCTGCTGGCGCATATTATTTCGCAGAGTCCGACGTGGGACGGGGCGTCGATCCGGCTGCTGCAGACGCTGCCGCGCGGGGAAGGGCGGGAACAGGTGGAGGCGCATTTGCGGGGGCTGTTGGACAGGGTGCGCGTGAATGCCGAGCCGGTGGTGGTGGTGCCGCCGCGAGGTGAGGCGTTCCCGGAGACGGTAAAGACGTGGAGCAGAGAGACTGATCTGACGCTATTGGGCATGAACCGGCCGGACGCGGAGGAGCGCGAGAGATACGGAAACCAGCTCAACGGCTGGCTCAGTGCGGTGGGGACTGTGTTGCTGATTCACAGCGGGCAGACGGAGGACCTGCTGGCGCCAAACGATTGAACTGCAGGGGCTAGGGGCCAGGGGCCAGGGGTTAGAGACGGCGGTGCGGGACTGTTACTCCCTTTTTTGCTGTGCTATACTGCCCATTGCGGGCCGAGGCGGCCTGTCCTACCATTGGCACACTTTTCTGAGGCACAGATCGTTTAGCGAAGCGCTTCCACCGCCGCTGTGATATGTAGAGCGGAGGTGCGGCGCTTTATCTATCATCACTTTGGCTGGCTCTCGCGGTAGGGGAGGCCGGCACGCCATCCCATGCGGAGAACTGAACAATGCGCGCGAATCCGATTCGCAAGTTGCTCGATGCGGGCAAACCGACGCTG
>JAPPKG010000316.1:0-2897 GCA_026914085.1 Caldilineaceae bacterium
GGCAACCACCGCGCACGCCCTAAACCACGCCATGCCTCATCGACCTGGTGTCGATATTCGAACAGGTGCCTATTCGAAGGTGTCTGGCCCGACCACGTCCCGCTAGGCCCATCAGGTCCCCGCAGGTGCCGGCCTTGTGCCTGCCCTCGCACCATCCCCTACTGGCGGCCTCCACCGTACTGCCAGGCCCAGCGCCTGCACTGCGTCTCGCCCAAAGACGGTAAACAACGCAAGCCACCGCTGGCACTGATTCCCCGCCAGACTGTACCCACCCCAAATTTGGGATGCACCCGAGGGCGAGGGTGCATCCTGTTCCGTTGTCTCCCTGCAGGCCGCCCTCTCATCCCGCGCAGAATCCTTCATCCAACAGACACCAACCGGTCGCCTGTCATCCTGAAAATCCCTTTCAATCCTGAAAATCCTGATTCAGACAACGACCACCCCAAATCTGGGATGCACCCGAGGGCGACCGTATCTGGACGTGCGCGACCGACTTTGTTACAATTCGGGCGCAGCGCTGCCTGTCATCTGACCCAAATGAAAAGCAAATAACGGCCTCGACGACCGTTTCATTCCAGCCTCTATCCGCCTTCCCATGACGCTTGAATTCTGGCGCAACTTGTCCGTCGTCTGGATCTCAATATTCTTCTTCCTGCTCTGTCTTGTTCCACTGGCAGTCGCTTTTCTCGCCGTTCAGGGCATGAGAAAAGTGCTCGGCGGCGCCCAGTCCGGTCTCGAGAATCTGCAAAACGCCAGCAGCCAGGCCCGCGCCAAAACCGAACAGACCGCCGCAAAAGTCACATCAGCCGTGATCCAAGGTCAGAGCAAAGGCGAGAGAGCGCAGGCCACCCTCAAACAGCTTCTGCAGCGTACAGACCCTACCCGCGATCGCACCAAGAGCAGTGATAGCTCCGCATCCACACCTTGACCGGTAGGTACTCTCCAGGTGTCCCCGTGAACACGCCCTCCTCAACCAATCCGGAAAAAACACTGACTGCCGCATAGAGGCTATACCTGGGCCAACAGAGATTGTCTCTAGCGGCGGTCTCTGCTTTTCACAATCCCATGTACCGCAAATCGTGCCTCGTTTGGCCGTTCAAAAACCCTGACCTCAAACGACAATCGTAGTCCACTACTTGAATTCATCCCTGCTCCGTTCTACCCTTCTCTTTCCGACACCCACCTTAGCAGTCCCGCTTGATCTTCTTCAGATACGCGATGCCCCGGTCACTGAACCAATAGGTTGTCAGTGTTTGCTCCTATTCTCCTATGAATGAAACTCTTTCTGAAGGCTCCCAGCCTTCCCGGCGTCCGCAACCCCCATAAATAACTGTGGACCAACTACTTTCGCAACGAAAGTGAATCCTGGTGCCTGCCTGAAGCGACAACCCCCAGGGGCTACCCTGCCGACCTCACCCTCCTGCAGGACGGCCGCATACTCTGCACCTACGGCCATCGCCGCGACCCCTGGGGAATCCGCGGATGTATCTCCGAAGATGGGCTATCCTGGGACGTCGCCAACGAGTTCGTCATCAGCTCCGGCGGCATCGCACCCCCGGAAGCCGTCCCCAATCTGTATTGGCACATCGGATACCTTACGACGATTCAACTCAGCGACAGCTCGCTCTTTACTGCTTTCCATGAGTGGACACAAGAGAGCCCGATTGTCCAGTATGTGGTAGCAGTCCGCTGGGAACTTGCCTGACACAAGACACCCCGTATCACTTGCAGTACCAGCCCTCCACCTGACCGCGCGCTCTCATCGCTCCTCCAGGTCTGTCCATCGCAAAGGACAGTCCCAAAGAACCGAAACCGGTAACTCCCCACTTGAGTGTTCAGCCGCGCATGCCCCCGATATTGGGCACTTGACAAAGTGCCCAATATCTTCCAATATACCTGCCAGCCAAACCTTTCCAACAGAACAGATTCGCCCCCGACCTTCGACCTTGCCAAGTGCCTGAATGTATCGCATTTCCGTGAAACTCCAGTGCAGTTCTCTCCAAACCTATTTCAGTAAGGAGGAAGCAACGTCATGAAAAAGCTCTATCTGTTCGCCATCTTCACCCTGGTGATGGCTATCATGGTATCGGCCTGCGCGGCGCCCGCGGCACCGGCTGAGACCGGGGCCATGGAAGAAGAAATGCCAGAGGAAGTCACCATCAGTATCATCACCGCCCAGGGCCCCCTGGCTGATGGCCTCGTCGCTCTGATCCCGCAGTTCGAAGAAGAAAACCCGGGCATCAAGGTCGAAGTAGCGCCCTTCCCCTGGACGACCTTCTTCGAAAAGGTGATCTCCCTCGCCCGCACCGAGTCCGGTGAATTCGACGTAATCTTCGCCGACGATCCCTGGATGCCTAACATCGTCGACGGCGGGCTCTCCGTCAACCTCACCGAAGCCTACGGCGCAACCCGCGACGACGACGTGCCCCAGGTCTCCTACGACGTCTTCTCCTGGCCTCCCCCCTACGGGCCCATCCCCTTGGACTTCCAGACCGGCGAGCGCCCCGACCTGCACGCCCTGCCCATCCAGGGCAACGTCATCATGTTCTACATCCGCCAGGATGTCCTTGACGAACTCGGACTCGATGCGCCTGTAACCTGGGACGACGTACTCGCGATCGCTGACCAGGTCCACTGCCCCGACTGCGACCCGCCCTTCTACGGCTACAACGTGCGCGGCGCAGCCGGCAGTGACGCCCTCGCCCTCCTCTGGTCAATGGGCGGCGGCATCTTCGACGACGAATTCAACGTAATCCTCGACAACGAGGCCGGCTGCGATGCGCTCACGCTCTACGAGCAGCTGAGCAAGTACCTCCCGCCGGGCGGCAATACCTACGGCACAACCGAGATGGTCGCCGAGGTCGTCTCCGGTCGCGCCATGATGGGCATCGGCTGGC
>JAPPKG010000226.1:0-2888 GCA_026914085.1 Caldilineaceae bacterium
ACGCCTTCCTTGACCAACCATTCATCCCTGACACCATTCAGGCTTAGTAGTTACATTGTAAGAATAAAGTCTGCTTGGTCCAGCGACTCACCTTTACTGTTTATCCTGACGAAGACATCCGCCACATCTTCATCGGAAATGTCCGCTAACAACTGCAAAGCGGTAAATGGGAAACTCAATAGACCATGGAGCCTGGCAATAGAACTCTTGATGGTCTTAACTTCAATTTCAGAAACTTCCCTAGCCAATCGCAGTCCATCAAGGTACTCGTCCACCATGTCGAAAAGGCTTGTCCCCCCCCCTCCACAGTTTTGAAATGTCTGGAATAAACGATCGGTCACGTTCAATTGCTGCGCTTGTAACCTCGAAAACTTCCTCAAGGGGATTGAAGGCAATTCTCATGTGCTCATTTTTGTAGTTTGTGCGGACGACTGGAACGCCTCTTATAACCGCATAGAGTGAAGTCAGTCGCTGTTGACCGTCGACAATTACCAGAGATGGCGAGAGTTGCTTCGAATCAGATCCGATGGTCCTTTCACTTGCGCTTAATCCATTTTCCCAAAAGAGCAAATACCCGACTGGATACCCCTTGTACATTGAATCGAACAAGTCTCGAACCTTGACGTTTTTCCAGACGAAAGGGCGTTGAATGTCCGGCAGACCTATCTTACCTAAGGCAATGTCTTGGACTAGCGCTCCCACGTTGTAGTCCACTTTCTTGAAAATAATGGAACTCATTTTGTCCACCTTAAGTCTTGTCTGCATTGCCGTTCTATGTCGAGTCGTTTCCGGGTCTCCCGCTCTTCCAGCATTTATGCAGTAAACCTGTCTATCTCGCTAGTTTTGAGCGTCCAAAACAAGAAGACTAGCAGAGTGCTTTCTCATTCGACTTTCCATTAAAGAATAGGGAAATGCAGTCTCACTTCAAAGATCCTCTGTTCTCTGTCTCTAAACACATCAGTCTCAGACACACTACTTTCTTCGCCTGACATGTTGAGGGCCCTAAAGCCTTTCAATCGTTTCGGCGGCGAGGTCGTCGACGAAGGCTTTGAGGTCGCTGCCTGATTCGTCGTAGAAGCGCAGCTGGCGGTCGGCGCTGGTGCCGTTGGCGAAGATTGGTTCAATTGGGGCTATCTCTTTTTCAGTGCTTTACTCGGAGATTTCCCCGCCGACTGGCTCAAGCGGCTCGCGCATCAGCGTGAGGGCGGACAACTCCTCCTGTTTGCCGAAGTCGATCGTTTTGCCTTCCAAGCCGTAGCCACGGCGCGCCATCTGTTTCCGTCGATCAGCTCATTGGCAAGAACTCGGAAGTTTACGTTTCGGTGGCGCAACTTCCAGTGCCAGAGCACGAGGGCCTGGCTGAGGGCGGCAATAGCGATGGCCTCTTCGACGCGCGAGCAGATGTCACAGACGCGAAACTCCAAGGGGGTAGCTATGGGGGCGTACGTCCCACCAGATATTGCTGGAGTCGGCGATGCAACCGATGTTCGTGAGGGTGCAACGCCGGACGCTTGTCCTGAAATTCTGAAGAGCCGGCTCAGGAGGATTTTCTGCGCAGGCGGGCCAATTCAGCTTCCAGTGCCTTCACTTTTTCTTCGGCCTGCTGGCGTGCGGCCGCTTCTGTTGCTGCCTTTTCCTCTGCTCTCTCACGGGCCGCCGATGGCGTTACAGCTTGTGCCTCTGCTCTCTCACGCGCTGCCGATGCCGTTTCAGCCTGTTCTTCTGCCCTCTTACGTGCTTCCGTCGCTGTTTCAGCCCTTGTGATAGCGGCTCGGAGTTCAGGAATAACATACCCAGAATATACGTCGTCCAGAGCCAACTCTACAAGGCCAGGCCTGCGATGCAGATCATCCAGCCGGAATTGCAGTCCAGCCAACACGTTCGAGCGAATTACGCCGTTCGCGTCAGGTGGGATCTCCTTATACGTCCCCTCCGAGGTGAGCGCGTAGAAGCGCATGTGCTCACCCTCGGGGTCGAGGATGTAGTACTCCTTCACCCCGCCCAACGCATAGTCGTTCTTCTTCTCTTCTGTATCCCGCAGTACCTCCTCCATTGTGGAATCGGACACTGACTCGACAACCATATCGCAGACCCCATCAAAGTGGCGCTGATCCAGCGCTCCCCACGACACGGGGTTGGTGTTAAGGATCACGCCGATGTCGGGTTTGCGCACTTGGATGCGCTCACCTTTGGGGTCTGAGTCGTCTTCGATCTTCAGAACAAAACCAGTTTCCAGGTTGATCAGAGACGCGTGATCAAATGTCTCCAGGTAGCGGTGCAGGAGGAAAAGGAACCAGTTGTACAGGCGGATTTGGGGGGCATTGGACGGGGGCTTGGCCTCAAGTATGCCATTGTTCCACTCGTAACTGACGTCGAGGTCCGGGTAGGGATTTTCATACCACTTTTCCCAGTACTCTTCGAGCGTAACACAGCGGCCGTTATCCGGCGCCCAGGACGTATCCTGGGTGGGGTTCGGCGAGACGGCTTCGGTTGGGGTGGAGCGGTTCGGCTGAGGTTGATCTGTCTGCGATTGAGGAGCGTCGGGCGCCATCTCTGTGGATTCCATGCACTCTCCTGTATAGTGATTGCCCGCTGCGCGATTGGCACATATATTCTAACACGGCGGCGGCGGTTGATGCCAGCGGCCTTCGATGTCGGGTGCATCCCAGAATTGGGGTGGGAACAGTCTGGCGGGGAATCCATGACAGCGGTGGTTGAAATTGTTTGCCCGCTTTTGGAGAGGGGCGGGGCAGGCGGAAAGTCTAAGCGTACGGTTAGGTCAGTTGTTTGGGGGGCACAGGGCCTGACCGTGCGAGGATTTGATGGGACCGGTGGGACGTGGTCTGGCTGGACACCTTCGATTAGGCACCTGTCACCAATGTCGACAC
>JAPPKG010000163.1:0-2886 GCA_026914085.1 Caldilineaceae bacterium
GAACTCGACCCAGAGTACGAAAAACTCTTGGTATCAAATTGAACTTACATTAGATTCAATGCATTCGCCACAGAGTTCAGGGGATATGTTCGATTGTCTTGAGGCGTTATAATGATTCAAAGTTTCAGGGAACGGAAGACTGAAAGGTTCTTCGGTGGTCAGCGTGTCCGGGAATTCGAGGGCTTCGCTGACCAGGCTGTTCGTCGGTTGACAGTGCTCGACAGTGCGGAGTCACTTGGAGACTTGGCTGGTCTTCCCAGTAACCGACTGGAGGCGCTAACAGGCGATCGGGCTGGCGAGTTTAGCATAAGGATCAATCGTCAGTGGCGAATCTGCTTCCGCTGGGGAGAACACGGACCTTACGACGTAGAGATCGTGGACTACCATCGTTAAGGAGCACGAAAATGAGTGTAACGAACGGTATGCGACCAATACATCCCGGCGAGATTCTAGAGGAAGAGTTGGAAGAGCTTGGCATTTCGGCTGAGGCGCTGGCAAGCGCACTGGCTGTCCCTGGAGACCGTGTCACTGCAATTCTGCACAGAAATTGTGGAATCTCGGCCGACACGGCGCTTCGACTTTCCAGATACTTTGGCACCACGCCCCAACTCTGGTTGAACCTGCAAAAGACCTTTGAACTTCGAGTGGCAGAGATCGAATCAGGTAGTGAGATCGTCGAAAGCGTGAGGCCGAGAGAGACGACAGGGGCGGCAGGCCCAAGCGCGACTTCGATCGCTTGAGAGAGTCAAGGGTACCGCCAGTCCGAATTAAGACGAGATTCGATTCTTAGCTTGAGTAACTGGCCACCGCTGCCTCGTCAATCTCGACGCCCAGACCCGGTTCCTGGGGCGCGGCGAAGCGGCCGTCCTGCGGGACCGGGTAAGAGCGGGCGATGGTGCCTTTCCAGGCGAGAGACTCGTGGCCGTGCTCCATGATCTGGAAGTTGGGGATTGCGAGCGAATAGTGAATCGTGGCGGCCACGGACAGGATGCCGCCACCGCCCACGTGAGGGGCGATGGGCAGGTTGAAGCTGTCGCAGAGTGCGGAGATGCGCTTGCCTTCGGTGAGGCCGGTGCGGGCGACGTCGGGCATGGCGACGTCGAAGCCGCGCAGTGCGATCCAGTCGCGCCATTCCCAGACGGTGCGCAGCCACTCGCCGGTGGCCACTTGCATGGAGAGGGCGCGGGCGATTTCGGCCTGACCGCGGATGTCCTCGGGCTGGCAAGGTGCTTCGAGCCAGCGCACCCCCAGCGCCTCCAACCCTTTCCCCAGTTCAATTGCACCCGACACTTCGCGGGTGCCATGCACATCTACCAGCAGCTCGACTTCAGGCCCAACCGCTTGACGCACGGCTCCTACGACTGCAAGAATCTGCAGATTGGGCATGCGCAGGTGCAGCTTGAGGGCGCGGTAGCCGGCGGCGAGTAGTGTGTTGGCGCTGGCTACGGCTGCGTCCGGCTCTGTGCCGCCCATGCCGGCGTAGACCTGCACGTCGCGACGAAAACTCCCGCCGAGAAGCTTGTAGGCCGGTTTTTCCAGTGCTTTTCCCAAGAGGTCGTAGAGGGCCAGATCGACGGCCGCCAGAGCATCAACATAGAATCCGGTGATGTGGCCCCGTTCGCGCATGGCGCTGTAGAGACGATACCAGAGAAACTCCACGTCAAAGGGATCCCTGTCAAGCAAAAGGGGCGCGCACAGTTCCTCCACAATGGCAGCGGTGGCGCGAGGCGCGACCGGTGCTTGCCCCTCCCCCCAGCCAACAAGACCGTCATCAGTCTCCAGTCGCACCAGGCAGGTCTCATGGTTGCGCGAGTAGATCGAAGTCCAGGCATCGGCGGCGATTGTATAGTCGCCGTAGGCCTCGACCTGGTCGCTGGCCGCCGCTGAACTGTCTTTGGCAGGGGGTATTTTGATGGCGAAGGCTTTAATCGAGGAAATGCGCATTGTTGTCTCCACTGGTGGTTTGGCACAGCCGCACCGATTTGCCGATGGAAAGAGATTCCGTCATATTATGGCGGCCTCACGTTCAGGTGGGCTTTTGCCCAAGACTATACGGGTTTCTGCATTTGCAGACAAGGAGTGCCCCCGTGGCAACCGACACCAAGCGCCGATACGCGTCAATTTCGAGAAGAGTATTCAGCTACTGCGCAGAGGTCTTTCTGTTATTTGCCGGCTTACTGGTACTGCAGGGCTTGCTCATCGTGCTGAGACTGAATCCGCTGGTGCAAAGTGTGCTGAGCGGGGCCGGTCTGTCTAAAGGCGTCTATCACTTGTGGTTGCTCGGAACGGTCGACTTGCCACTAATTGTCTATTACACTGGAACGCTGGCATCGTCGGCGAGGGCGACGCTTATGATGCGCTGGCTGGGGTTGCGTTTGGAGCCCTTACCGGGTGGTCCGGTTGGCTTCAGGCGGGCACTGGTACGCACGGTGTTTATGCTGATCCCATTTGAAGTGAATCATTTCTTTATGGTTTGGGCCAACTCGCCCGAAGGAATCCCGAATCAACTTCCACTACAGTACGCAGTTGTAGGAATCCTAATCTTGGCTTACTTGGTGACTGCGGCGCTGTCTCCGAGGGGACAAAGCATCCACGACCGGGTAGCAGGAACCGTGGTGGTCAGCACGCGGGAGGCGTAGAACTACCAAATCGGGCGCACTTGTTGGATCGGGGTGTAGCCCAAATTTGGGGTGGGAATAGTCTGGCGGTTTTTGGAAAGACGCAGGGGAAGCGGCAGGCCGGACATTATCGTAGGTTCCGTCAGTTGGAGGGGATGCGAAGGCAGGCACAGGGCCGGCACCTATGGGGATTTGATGGGACTGGCGCGACGGGGTTTGGCGAAACCCTTTCGAATAGGCACATGTCACCAATGTCGACACCAGGTCG
>JAPPKG010000563.1:0-2882 GCA_026914085.1 Caldilineaceae bacterium
CGCAAAGGGTGGACATCAGGCCCGCCTCAAGAAGCTTAATTGCTTCCAGGACGATTATGGGGGCTTCGTTGTCGGCAATCTCCTGCTTGCCCAAGTCGAAGATTTTGGGGTGGACAATCTTCTCCAGCCTGCCCAGATCAAGCGGATTTGAGAAGACGATTTTGCCAAGTTTCTTGCGATCGATCGTACCGTCTTCTCTCAGAATCTCGCGTCCGAAAGCGCGCACAACTGCATCGTAAGCCTGACCGCCCGGCTCGATCACGCGGTGGCCCAGCTTGTCAGCATCGATGATGAAGGCACATTTTTCCATCAGGTAGTTGAGAATCGTGCTCTTGCCCGTAGCGATGTTTCCAGTCAACCCGATTACCAGCGATTTTCGCGACATTTCTGTTTTGACCTTTTGCAGATGGTTGCCCCGATTTGGCCCTATTTTAGCTGAAAGACGGGACTGCTGACAAGCCTGTCATGCTGCCAGTGCAGCCCATTTTTCCATCAGTTCATCCAGCCGTCCGGAGACGGCATTGTGCTGTTCCTGCAACGTCTTCAATTCTGCGAAATCCTGGCGAGCACTGGCCTGGGCCATGCTTTCTTCGATGTCGGTCAACCGGTTTTCCATGCGTGCGACGCGCTCCTCTGTCTCGGCGACGGCCTGTTCTTGTCGTTGTACTCTTTGCCGCAGCCGGCGGGCCTCCCTCTGCCGTTCCCACTCCTCTTCAGCAACCGTCGGGGGCAATTCCTCTTTCGCCGGCATTTTGGGAACTGCCGTCTGAAGACGCTCCTCTTGCCACTGCTTCCAAGAGCCTTTAAACAGTTCAAGCTGGCCGATCTTCTTACCGTTTCCCGGCGTCACCTGCCAGATCTGCGTAGCCAGAGCGGCAATGAGGGCGCGATCATGGGTGACAAGCAGTATTGTCCCATCAAATTGTCGTAGGGCGTCCTGAAGGATTTCCTGACTGTCCAAATCCAGATGGTTCGTCGGTTCGTCCAGCAGCAGGAAATTGGCGCCCTGCAGAGTCAACCGTGCCAGCGCGATGCGGCTGCGCTGGCCGCCTGAGAGACTTTCGATGCTTTGGAAGACCTCTTCTCCCTTAAAGAGAAACTGGCCAAGGTAGGTTCGGGCGCGTTCAGTGGGAAGGCGCTTTATTTCGAGCAGCGCGTCCAGCACGGTCTGACGGCCGTCCATGAGGCCGTACCCTTTGCCTATATGCCGTTGCGCCAAATACCCCACGTCGACCGAAGCGCCCAGCTCAACTCTTCCAGTGAGAGGCTCCAGCTCCTCCATGATGGTTCTAACAAAAGTGGTTTTGCCGGCGCCGTTGGGGCCGATGAGGGCGGCAACCTGACCTCGGAGAAGGTCAAGGTCGGGTATTTCAAGAATAGGCGTGTCGTTAGGGGAGAGGCTGCGCATGGGACGCAACCGGCCCTGCCCAGCGGGAGGCACCGGCGGTCGAGATGCTGGTCCGGGAACCGCATCCTCTGATGCTATGGATGGTAATGAATCCGAACCGTCTTTGTAACCGGCGATCAGTTTGCGCGTACGCATCACCAGGTCGCCGCCGCGGGAGTGCGCACGCAGCGGGAGCCGGATGAACTGTTCGTTCGGGGGAGGCGGCAGGGCCTCTTCTTCCAGAAACCTCTTGAGCCTCGTCTCCCTGCCCTGCGCTTCCTTGGTCCGTTGTCCGGCTTTGTAGCGTCGAACAAATGCCTGGGTCTCGCGAATGAACTCCTGCTGACGGTCATATTCCTTTCGCCAGCGGGCACGGCGCTCCTCTCTTTGGAGGCGATAGTGGCTGTAGTTGCCCCGGTAGGCGTCCACACGGCGGTGCGCAAGGTCCCATATTCTGGTCGCGACGGAATCGAGGAAGTACCTATCGTGCGAGACAACCACGAGGGCGCCTTTCCAACCGATAAGTACACCTTCCAGCCACGCCATCGACCGCACATCCAGATGATTCGTGGGTTCGTCCAGCAGGAGCAGGTCCGGCTCCTCAAGCAGCAGGCGCCCCAGACTTGCGCGGGTGCGCTGGCCCCCGCTCAGGTGCGACAGGGGCGCTTGCCATAGGGACTCGTCCAGGCCGAGGCCGCTAAGGACGAATCGGATTCGCTGGTCTATGTCGTAACCACCGGCCCTCTCAAATGCCTCCTGTTGCTGTCCGTACCGTGTCAGCAGGCCCGACAGATCCTGATCACTTTGGGCCACCTCAGTCATCTTAGCTTCAAGGCGGTGGAGCTTTTCCCCTTCGGCCAGGAGGTCAGCAAAGACGAGTCTCAGATCCTGATAGAGAGTGCGTTGTCCGGCGGGCGGCGGGTCCTGTGCGAGGTAGCCGGTTTGCGTGCCTTGAGCGACCGAGATCTCGCCGGTTACGCTTGAATCGATCCTGCCCAAGGCTCTAAGAAGGCTGGTCTTGCCGGCGCCGTTGTGACCGACGAGTCCGATCCGGTCCCCGTATTCGATGCGAACACTCACGTCCTCAAGTACGTCGAGATCGCCGTAGTTTTTTGAAATGTGAGAGGCAACCAGAAGACTCATGTGAAGTGTAGAGTGGAATGGTAAATGCACACAGAAAGGCCAAACGTCCTCCCGTGCCTAATGACATGTCCATCAAGAAGGCAGGGGCGAAAGTTTGGCTGCGCGTGCAGAGTTTACCACATATTCAGGCTTCTGACGATATCGGGCACTGATGGGAGCAGGGCAGTCGCAATTTGATTCGCAGGTAGGAAAAGCCTTCAAAGTTCATTCACGTGGTTGGTTTCTCTGAGATATCGGGAAGGCCGATCTCTATCCAGCAGAGACGGTAAGCCGACAGGCCTGTCAGGGCTCTTTTTAGTTGCGTGGTTGTCTGAATCAGGATTTGCTGGATTTTTTTGGATTTTCGGGATGG
>JAPPKG010000269.1:0-2878 GCA_026914085.1 Caldilineaceae bacterium
CGCCATTCGTTCAGCGAGTTGACCAAGGATTTTTCGCCGGAGCGCCGACGTCGCATTGACGAGGTAAAGAGGGAGCTGCTGGCGGAGATGCCGTTGCACGAGTTGCGCCGGGCGCGGGCGCTGACCCAGCAGGAGCTGGCGCAGATGCTGAAGGTGAACCAACCCGCGATTTCGAAACTGGAGCAGCGGGCCGACGTGTACATTTCCAGTCTCCGTTCCTACATTGAGGCTGTAGGGGGCAAACTGAGAATCGTCGCCGACTTTCCCGAAGGCGAGGTAACGATCACAAACTTCGCCGACGTGGGGGAGGATGAAGGTACTCAGGAACGGTAGCCGCCGTGCGACAGGTCATTTGTTGGCCGGCGCCCGTTGCCGTCGATCACCCTCGGCTAACCCTTGACCAATATGACCGTTCGTTCTTGAGAATTCCTCGCAGAATCACCCCGATTGAACAATCGCACATGTCACCCTGGTGCTGCTCCGGTCGCCCGGGTATACGCCGTCCAAACATGCTGGTGGCATCGGATTGTCCACGGGCTATCCTCGACAACGCAAGGCAACCGCAGCGAATTGCACGGTACTATCGTGCTCAAAGCCCCCGACCTCACCCCGCCAGCGTCATCAGCAACGTCGGCGCGTTTTCGAAATACCACGCCGTCAGTGCCGTCCTCGCGTCATCGAGACTGTCGGATGTCCCATAGGGGTAGAGCGGTATGGAGCGCTGGCTGTCTTCCAGCCAGTAGTAGGCAGTAACGATGTGTATTCCGCCCGTCAGTTTGCCCCCGTGCACCTCCATGCACAGCGCGTCCTTGCCGTTGCGGGCCTTGACTTCACAACGGTGAATCTCATCTCTGCCGGTGGTGGAAACTCTCTGCCAGTTCAGTTCAACCGTTGCCATGTCGTAGTTCCTCCTCACTCACACACGATGCCGTCGCTATCGCGGTCGTCCATGCATTTGGTAGGCGGGATGATCATGCCGCACCGGCGCGATGCCGTGGTCGCGGGCATTGACAGCGGGGCGCATATGGTATACAAGATATGCGCTATGTGCGAATTACGCAACACTTGAGGGGCATTATGCAACCAAGGCGCGGGCAACAGCTGGTGCAGTCGCTGGAGCGGGGGCTGGCGGCACTGGAGATGGCGTTGGACGGCAGCGTGCGCCCGTCTGAGGTGGCGGAGGCGCTCGGAATCGACCGCAGCACGGCCTATCGTCTTCTGTATACGTTGATGGCGAAGGGCTATCTGCTTCAGGATGAACGCACGCGCGAGTTCACCTCGAACCCGGCCAAGTTCTTCCAACTTTACGGCAAGGTGGCGACGCTGCTGGACTGGCCGGACGTTGCCGGCGACTTCCTGACGAAGCTGCGGGACGAGAGCGGGGAGACGGCCAATCTGGGCGTGCGGCAGGCCAATAACGTGATCTATATCGCGCACAAGCCGGGGCAGGCCGCGCTGAGCGTGAATTTCGCGCTGGGCACGAGCCGTCCGCTGCACTGCTCGGCGCTGGGCAAGGCGCTGCTGGCCGCGCAGCCGGATGCGGTCACGGCGGAGTGGGTGGCGAGCGCTCCGCTGACCACGTACACGACCAAGACGATCACCGAGCCGTCACACCTCAAGCGCCATCTGGTAACGGTGCGCGCCGACGGGTATGCGGTCGACGATGAGGAGACCTTTGCCGGTGTGCGCTGCATCGCGGCGCCGATCCACGATCACCGGCAGCAGGTGATCGCGGCGCTGGGCATCTCAGGGCCCACGACACGCATCACACAAGAGCAGCTGCCCCATTTCGCCCAGACCGTCATGCAGGTCGCCGCGGAGCTGTCCGCGGAACTGGGCGCGCCCAACTCTGACCTCTGATTCACATCACCCAGATAAACTACCGCCCAAAACGCTGAGGAGAGCCCGATGAGTGACCGACTCTTTCCCCCACACCTGCTCCATGCGCGCTGGCACAGCTTTGAGGCGGCCGGCTACTCGCAGCCCGTCACCGGCATTGTCTACCGCGGGGAGCCGAGGCCCACGTGCGGCATGCCGCTGGGCGGGCTGGATACCGGCTGTATTGACGTGGAGCCGAACGGGATGTTCGGCTACAGCACGATCTTCAACCATCTGGTGGAGCCGCGGGCGCTGCTGAATCTGCCGATGCTGGGGCTGGCCTGCCGGAGCGAGGACGGCGCGGAGGGAGCGTGGATACTGGTTTCGGATACGCTGGGCAAGCGGGACACGCCGCAGCCGAGCCAGAGCGCGGTGACCTTTCCGCCGACCGACTACGCGCCGCTGTATGACGAGATCGGCCTGGCGGGCGCGGCGATCGCCGACTCGATCGACTACTGGGGGCACTATCCAGTCCTGGACATGGAGTTCGCGTGCGCGGCGCCGGTTAAGGTGGGTGTGCGGGCGTGGTCGCCGTTCATCCCGGGAGACACGGTGACCTCAATGGCGCCGGGCGCGGTGTTTGAGATCCATCTGCGCAACCCGGGCGGCGCTGCGCAGAGCGGGACGCTGGTGTTCAACTTCCCCGGCTTCGGGCCGCAGGATGGGGTGCAGCGGCGGCGGCTGACGGGCCCGCTGCAGGGTGTGCTGGTGGAAAGCGGGCGGCAGGGCGATGCCTGGCAGATGGCCTATGTGCTGGCTGTTGTGGACGGGGATGCGGTGGCAGACGGGGGCGCCCTCAATGCGGACAGGGCAGCGTGGGGCCGGATCGGTGACGGACTTCCGGCGCCTTCGCCGGAGGACAGCGGCGCATCGCTGGCGATCCCGTTCGACCTGTCCGCGGGTGAGAGCCGGACGGTGCACGTGGCCCTGGCCTGGCATGCACCACACTGGCGCGCGGGCGGCGCGCCCTCTCACGAGGAGACGGAGCTGTTCACGCATA
>JAPPKG010000559.1:0-2863 GCA_026914085.1 Caldilineaceae bacterium
CGCACAAGGGAGGGCCGAATAGGCCCGACCGCCCAAAACTGCAGGGGCTAGGGGATAGGGGTTAGGGGTCAGAGGCGGCGCTTATTCTGGTGGAAACTGGATTGGGAACTGACCATGGATTGGGCGCCTCCAGAGGTATACGAAAGTTCGCCCCCATTTTGGGGTGCACCCGAACAGAGAACTGGAAACTTTTACAATGACGACTGCATCGAGAGTACGCGCGACCTACGGCGCGGCCAGCCTCAACGGGGAAGAGGCCGTGCTGCCATCGCCCTTCCCGCGCACGATGGGGCCGAACTGCGCCGGCTATCTGCAGGAGGTCGTGGACAGCGGCCTCACGGTCGACATGATCGGACGGTTCGAGAAGAACTTTGCCGCCGAGCTGGGCGTCCGCCACTGCATCGCCACGCCAGGCTGCACACCGGCGCTCGGCGTTCTGGCCGCGGCCTTTCCCTTTGAACCGGGTGACGAGATCATCGTCAGCCCGATCACCGACTTCGGGACGATCCAGGGCCTCTGCCTGGAAAACTACATCCCCGTCTTCGCCGACACCGAGCCGGGCAGCGTCAACGTGAGCGCTGACACGATCGAAGCCTGCATCAGCGAACGCACGCGCGCCGTCCTCGTGGTGCACAAGACAGGCATTATCTGCGACATGGACTCGATCAACGAGCTGGCCGCCAAGCATGGCCTCTTCGTCTATGAAGATGTCTGCCAGGCGGTCTTTGGCCGCTACAAAGGGCGCTTCGCCGGAACGCTCGCGCAGGCCGCGGGTTTCTCATTCGACTCGGAAAAGACGCTCGGCTCCGACGTGGGGGGCTGTGTGGTCACCGATGACGACGAGCTGGCCGAAGCCCTGCGCTATATCGGCCACAGCCGCGGCGGCGAAATGGCGGCGGGCGGTTTCGGCAGGGTCCACTCCGCGCTCGGGTACGCCTATCGCATGCCCCAGGCCACAGCCGCCATCACGCTCGGCCAGCTTGAGATCATCCAGCCGCAGGTGGCGCAGCGCGATCGTATGATCCGGCTGTTGAGCGAGTTGCTGGCCGGAATTCCCGGCATTACGCCCCTGGCGATTCCCGATTACATGGACGTTTACTCCTGCTGGATGGCCGGTTTCAGCATCGACCCGACCGCCTTCGGCTGCACGCCGGCTGAGTTCGCCCAGCAGGTGGCCGACGCGGGCATTCCCGGCGCGGGGCAGGGCCGCTACTACCTGATGCCGCAGGCCTGCACTTTTCTGCATGAACGCGCCGGCAACCGGACCCATCAGTTTGCGATGCCGCCGGCCTCCCGCACGTATACATACAGCGCGGAAAGCTGCCCCAACGCCCACGGTTTCCTGCGCAACTTTGTGCGCTGGTCCTCCTTCTGTGAGAAATACCAGGCGCAGGACTGCGAGCTGGCGGCGTCGATCGTGCGCACCGTTGCGGAGCGCAATCGCATCTCCTGACGGATCGCGATAGACAGGTACACCGACCAACAAGAGACAGGAACTGACATGAGTATCTCGATTACCCCGACCACCTTTAAGCATGGCAAAGAGTGGGCCTACACGGTCACCTACGACGAGGCGCTCACCGAGCTGTTCGACCATGTCGTCCCCCTGCACGAGGAGCTGGGCCTGCCCGGCCACGTGGAGGTCGTGGTCGGGCAGATGGGCGAAGTGCGCCGCGTGGGCAACTCCAGCTACAACGGCTACCATCACATGGGCGCGGACAAGCTGCGCGAGCTGATCGACATGGGCTGGGGCGTCGGCAATCACTCGTGGACGCACGGCATCGTCGAGGAGAACATCGACCTCGAAGTGCGCCAGGCCAAGGAGGTGCTGGAAGACGCGATCGGCCATCGCGTCACCGTCTACACCGCTCCGGGGAGCAACGCCAACATCACACCGAAGATCACCGCGGCCCTGCAGGAGCACGGCTACCTGTGCGCGCTCTCGGTCACCGACGATATCAACCGGCCGGACGCCGATCTCTGGTTCCTCGGCCGCGTCGCCAACCTGCACCAGGCGTGGACGCCGCTCTTCGCGGCCTTCGACTCCCACCATAGGCTGACGCAGGCGCAGCGGGAGTCGGGTTGGGTGATTGACTACTGCCACTGTCCGGCGCCGACCATTCCCCACGAGAACAAGGACCTCTACATCGACGAGCACCGCGCGCGGCTGAACGCCGTGATCGAAAGCGGCGACAAGGTGTGGACCGCCACGGCCGAGGAGATCCTCGACTACATCGTCTGCCGGCGTCATCTGCAGGTCGAATCCGTTTCGGACGCGGCGGGGGAGGAGAGCTACCGCCTGCGGCTGCAGAACCTGCCGTCTCCTGTCGCCAGCCGCCAGGTCACCGTCGACATCAAGGTGCCGCCCAACCTGCGCCGCAACCCCGTCGTCATCCTCAACGGCCAGCCCCAGCCCGGGCTGCTCGTCAAGCTCGACACGCTGCGCGTCACCCTGGACCTGACGCAGCCCATCACCCTATCCGTCGGAGGCTCCAGCCAATGAGACCCGCCCGTTTGGCCACCGCCAGCATCCTGCACGACGACCCGCCCAGCTATCCCAGCCGCTGCATCGAACGCTGCCTGGAGATGATCGACCGCGCCGGCGATGCCCACGCCGACATCGTGCTCCTGCCCGAAGAGCCGGACGTGGTCGGCTGCGCTCCCGAACGCCTGCCGGATCTGCCCGAACCGATACCCGGCGGCGCCACCTTGGCCCAATTCGCCGAGCGCGCCCGCGACAACAATCTTTATGTCGCGTACAGCCAGCGCGAACGGGATGGCGAGAACGTCTTCAATACGGGCGTTCTGCTGGACCGCAAGGGCGACCTGATGGGCAAGTACCGCAAGATGCACCTGGCCCCCG
>JAPPKG010000222.1:0-2856 GCA_026914085.1 Caldilineaceae bacterium
TCCCCTACAGCCACGGCGGCCTCGCCCTCGTCCACGCCCTCCACATCGACCCCCATACCGGCGCGCTCACCGGCGCCGCCGACACCGGCGCCGAAGGCATGGCCGCAGTCGTGTGATCTGAACGCAGGCTACGTCGCTGATGAAAGGATAGGAGAAGGACCTCATGCCTGGTGCAAAATACACCTCTGAGGAGGTTGCATCCAAGGGAGATTCCATTTATCGCCAGCAGCTGCAGGGGACAGTCGAGCCTGAGCACAGTGGCAGCTTCCTGGTCATTGATATCGAAACTGGTGCCTATGAAATCGACGTTGACGACCTCATGGCAACAAAGCGTCTACTTGCCAGCTTTCCGGATGCTGTCATTTACGGTCTGCGCATCGGCTTTCCAACAGCCTACCGTATCGGCGGACGTTTCACAGTGAATCAGAAATGATTGCTGGGAGAGTTACAGAAAGCCGAGAGGCCGTCATTGATTTGGAGGTTGTTGGGCAGAATCAGAGGAAGGTAAGGGTTGAAGCAGCAATTGACACAGGTTTCGATGGCTACCTGACACTGCCGAAGGCTACGGTAAATTCCCTTGCACTGCAATCAGCTGGGAATCGAATTGCCACCTTGGGAGATGGAAATACGGTGATTCTGGAAGTATATCTGGCAGCAGTCATTTGGAATGATCAGGAACGCGAAGTTCTTGCCTTGCAAGCAGAAGGGGGCGCCTTGGTCGGCATGTCACTTCTCTACGGCAATCGCGTGACGATAACCGTTTTGGACGGCGGCGATATCACTATTGAGCCTATTCAATGATTGAGGCTACTCTTGCGATAATTCTCCGGATGACTGCCATACTGAACAAAATAGACTTTACATCTGGTTCGTGAGGAAAAGTCTGAGAGGGGCACCCACCATAAGCGTCATCCACTGAATGGACAAAACAGGTGCTTGAATACCCGGTACTGAAAGCCTGAAATGAAACTTTACACTATCGGCTTTACCCAAAAGAGCGCCGAGACGTTCTTTACACAGCTCAAACAGTCAGGAGTCCGCACGCTGATCGATACTCGCCTCAACAACCGGTCGCAACTCTCCGGTTTTGCCAAGCAGAGCGACCTCCGGTATTTCCTGCGCGAAATCGGCAGGATCGACTACCTGCATCTGCCCCAACTCGCGCCTACCCAGGACATTTTCGACGAATTCAAGAAAAGAAAAGGGTCGTGGGAAGCCTATGAACTTTCCTTTCGCGCCCTGATGGCTGCCCGCAAAATTGAAGAAGAGCTCCCACCGGAACTCTTCGATAACGCCTGCCTCCTATGTAGCGAGCACAAGCCACACCACTGTCACCGGCTTCTCGTCGCCGAATACCTCCGCGAAAAGTGGGACGGGATCAACATCGAGATCGAACATCTCCAACCAACGGACCCCGCCTGAAACGCCGATCCATCCCACACCTGCAAGCAAGGCAATCGTCTTCCGATCGCCGAAGCACAGTACCTCACCGGTCCGGCTCAAACACAGACCCGTCCAACACCGTCTGCAAACCCGCCGACACCAGGTCCAGCCGCCGGATCTCCTCCACCGGCAGCTCCAGGCCGACCGCTCCCACAGTGTCCTCAATGTGCGCCGGCACATCCGCACCCGAGATAATGCAAGTCACCTCCGGCCGTGACAATATCCACGCTTGCGATACCTGCCCAGGGGTCGCGCCGACGCGCTCGGCCACTGCGATCACCTCCGCCACCACCTCCGCTGCCCGGTCCCGTAATGTGTCCTGGAAAGCGTGCCGCCGCCGCCCGCCCCACAGACTGTTCTCCTCCGGCATACTGTCAGGAGTGTAAGTTCCGCTCAGCAGACCAACCGCCAGCGGGCTGAATACCATTACGCCTAGCCCCATCTCCGCCACCATCGGAAACATCTCCCGCTCCAACTCCCGGTTTAGCAGATTATATGGGTTCTGCACCGTTATCGCCGGCGCCGCATTCAACCGCTCCTGCACCCGCAGCGCCTTCATCACCTGCCACGCCTGGTGGTTGCAGATGCCTACATAGCGCACCTTGCCCTGTTGTACCAGGCTGTCTAGCGCCCCAAACGTCTCCTCCACCGGCGTCGTTTCGTCCAATCCGTGAATCAAATAAACATCGATCCGGTCCGTGTTCAGCCGGCGCAGCGAACGCTCCGCCTCGCGTAGAATATGGTAGCGCGATAGGCCGCTGTCGTTGGGACCGTCGCCAATCTCACCCCGCACCTTGGACGTGATAACCACATCATCCCGCCGCCCTTGTAGCGCCTTCCCCAGCAGCACCTCCGATGTGCCTCTGAACGCCCGATCGTCCCCCAGCCCATAGATGTTGGCGCAATCGAATAGATTCACACCCGAATCCAGCGCAGCCGCCACCAGATTGCGTGCCTCCTTTTCGTCGCTCTGGCCTCGCAGCCCAAGCCCCAACGCCACGCGCGAAACCTTCACGCCCGCGCTGCCAAAATTCACGTATTGCATCCCTCTCTCCTCGTGTTCGCAAGCGGATTCAGGTCGGTATCCCAAAACTCCGCCTTGCCGCATGTTCCCTGTCGTCCTGATTCGCAGTATAAAGGTTCGCTCAGGAAGATTCAACTGTCATACCATTTGTCGGTTCACAACTTGGCTGATGGTTGTCGGCACCGGGCAATTGCACCTGAATTGGGTTGCGAAACAGGGCAATTGGCGTGCATCCCCAAATGCGGGCGAACTTTCGTATACCTCTGGACGCGCCCAAGCCATGGTCAGTTCCCATTTCAGTTCCCATTTCAGTTTCCGCCAGAATAAGCGCCGTCTCTGACCACTGACCACTAACCACTGCAGTTCTGGGCGGTCGGGCCTATTCGGCC
>JAPPKG010000097.1:0-2841 GCA_026914085.1 Caldilineaceae bacterium
CCCGCGCCAAGGGCCTGTCCGACCGCGTGGTCGAGCGCCGCTACATCATGCGCCCCACCTTACCCACCATCGTCACCAGCCTGGCACTCTCGATTATTGCCCTCTGGTTCGGTTCAATCGTACTTGAGACCATCTTCAACTGGCCGGGCCTGGGGCGGCTCTTATATCTGGCTTCCAACATCTTTGAAACGTCCGTGATTGTGGGCTCCACCGTCGTCTATGCCTACCTGCTCGGTATCACCGTATTCTTTCTCGATATCGTCTACGCACTCATAGACCCCCGCGTCAAGGTCGGCGGAAATCAAGGAGGACAGGCATGACGGCAATTCGTCGCACCCTCGCCGCTCTTTCCCAATATCCCTCCGCCGTCGTCGGGCTCGCCATTATCGTGGCCATGGTCCTCTTTTCAATCTATATCGTCATCGCCATTCCCTACAGCGAAGCGGTTGACCTCTGGCGCGGCGGGGAAGGCGTGTGGCTGGAGAACCCGCGCACCGCCCAGCCCAAATGGGTCAACCTCTTCCCCGGCGTTAACCTGCCCGAAACTATCAATATGGGTCCCGCGGGCGAATCCGATGACGCTTCCGTACACAAGGAGCGTCAGGTTGTCTCCGAAGAGATGACCGATGTCATCACCACCTTCTCCTTCGAATACACCGCCGACGACTTTCCCCAGGAGATCTCCCTCTTCCTCACCTCTGAGCATGAACAGAAACGCCCGCTCGTGTCTCTAACCTGGCTGACCCCCGACGGACGCGAAATCCGCATCGCCGACGTTACCGTCGAAGGACCCGTTACCGTCCGCTTCTCGCAGGAAGAAAAACTGCAAAGACGTCTCGACGGCGTTAGAGCGGAAATCGGCCTCTTCGCCGACCCCGCCTCCGGCGCAGACGACCCCACGCCGCTCAAGGGCACCTACCAACTCGTCGCCGCCGGGCTCGTCTTCGAAGATGACGCCGACGTCGACGCCCGTCTGGTCGTCTATGGTGAGGTCTACGGCCTCGCCGGCACCGACCACCTGCGCCGCGACCTCATGCTGGCCCTCATGTGGGGCATGCCCGTCGCTCTCGCCTTCGGCCTCCTCGCAGCCGTGGGGACCTCCGTAAGCACATTCATTGTAGCCGCCATCGGTGTATGGTTCGGCGGCATCGTTGACTCCGCCATCCAGCGCATAACCGAGGTCAACCTCATCCTGCCTACCCTGCCTATCCTCATCATGGTCGGTCTCTTTTTCTCACGCAGCATCTGGGTGATGCTCGGCGTCCTCATCGCTCTGAGCATCTTCAGTTCAGGCATAAAAACCAGCCGCGCCATCTTTCTCCAGATCAAGGAATCGCCCTACTTTGAGGCCGCCCGCGCCTACGGCGCTGGCAACTTCCGCATCATCTTCCTCTATCTCATCCCCCGCCTGATTCCCACCCTCGTGCCCGGCTTTGTCGTGGCCATCCCCTCCTTCGTCTTCGTCGAGGCCACCCTCGCCGTGCTCAACCTCGGCGACCCCCTGCTCCCCACCTGGGGCAAAGTGCTCAGCGACGCCCGCGTCAACGACGCCCTCTACCAGGGCAACTACTACTGGGTCCTCGAGCCCGCCGCCCTCCTGCTCATCTCCGGCCTCGGCTTTGCCATGGTCGGTTTCGCCCTCGACAGGGTCTTCAACCCCAGATTGCGAGATCTGTAATGGCCTTTTCCGACCCGCCGGTACTGCAAATCGAGGACCTGCGTCTCTATTTCCGCACGCAGCAGGGCGTCTTGCACGCCGTCGATAACGTCAGCCTCAACCTGCGCCGCAACGAGGCCATGGTCATTCTCGGCGAGTCCGGCTGCGGCAAGACCTCCCTCACCAGGGCAATCCTGCGCCTGCTCCCCCGCAACGTCCACACCTACTCCGGTAGCGTCAAGATCAACGGCCAGGAGGTCATGCAACTGAGCGACGAAGAGTACCGCCAGCAGGTGCGCTGGATCCAGATCTCACTCGTGCCCCAGGCCGCCATGAACTCGCTCAACCCTGTCCTCAAAGTAGGTGACCAGGTCGCCGAACCGCTCCTCTCCCACTACGGCATCCCCCGCAGCGAGGCCCTCGAACGCGTCGCTACCTCCTTTCAACACGTCGGCGTCCCCGCCGACTTCATCAGACGCTACGCCTTCGAGCTCAGCGGCGGCATGCGCCAGCGCGTCGCCATCGCCATGGCCATGGTCACCGACCCCGACCTCATCATCCTTGACGAGCCAACCTCCGCCCTCGACGTTCTCACCCAGGCCAACATCATGAACGTCCTCAAGCGCGTCAAGCAGGAGACCAACACCAGCTTCATCCTCATCACCCACGACATCGGCACCTCCAGCGAGCTTGCCGACCGCGCCGCCGTCATGTACGCCGGCCAGCTCGTCGAGGTCAACGACGCCGAGCACTTCTTTGTCGAGCCCCTCCATCCCTATTCACAGAAACTGATGTCCAGCGTTCCCAAGCTGCGCCAGACCGAGGAGCCCGACTTCATCAGCGGCCATCCCCCCAGCCTCCAGGACCTGCCATCAGGCTGCCGCTTCGCCCCCCGCTGCGACCACCGCTTCGAGCTCTGCGAAAACGACCCCGAACTGCTCCGCACAGGCCGCCGCCAGCACGTAAAGTGCTGGCTCCATCAGAACGGAGACAGCCGCTGATGCGCCAGGCTGCCCATTTCGCCGCCACCCGCGCCGCGCAGCCCCCGCGCACAAAGAAAGATCGACCATGACAACGACCGCCCCGGAAACTGCAAAAACCCAATCCGCCAACGGCTCCCATGCCCAGACCGAACCCCTCCTCTCCCTGCGTAACCTCCGCACCTGGTTCGAGCTCAGACGCTG
>JAPPKG010000003.1:0-2840 GCA_026914085.1 Caldilineaceae bacterium
TGGCGCGCCGCGAGGCCGAGATCGCGTTCACCACGCTGCTGCGCCGGTTTCCAGACATGAGACTGAACGAGGCGGGTGTCGAATGGCAGCAGAACAACACTTTTCACAATCTGAAGAGCTTGCCGGTCATTTTGCAGTAGCTTTTGCGCCGATCGCGGAGGCGGGCAGAGGAGGAAGGCCCATGAAATGCTATGGCCTGACCATCAATTTGAAGGATGATCCGGAGGTCATCGCACAGTACAAGGCGTACCACCGGGATGTCTGGCCGGAGGTGCTGGAACAGGCCCGCAACCTGGGCATCCTCAAGACGAGGATATTCCTGATTGGCCGGCGCCTGTTCATGTACATCGAGACGGAAGACGGGTTCGAATTTGGAAGGGCCTTCTCTGCGCCCGGGGGCGGGGCGGCGCGGCTGCGGGCGTGGGACGACCTGATGCGGAGCTTCCAGGAACCGACGCCGGAGGCACAGGTGGGCGAATGGTGGGCGCAGATGGAGCTTGTGCATTCGGCCTGAGACGCGGACGCGCGGCAAGTTGCAGCGCATTGAACAACGTCGAATCGCCGGTCATGCCGCAGTCTGGCGGGCCGGTTTGGCAATAAACGAGTGTCCTTAAGGAGGAAACAGTGTTTGAAATCATAGACAACCATGTCTCGGTGGATGTCGCTGATCTGGAGGCAACGAGAAGCTACCTGGAAGAGCATTGCGGTCTGACCAAGCTGAGAGAGGTCAACCGGCCGGGGCTCACCATTGCCTGGTATCCGGGCCTGGAGCTGTGGCAGGCGACCGATGACGCCGCGCCGGGCATTGTGAAGCACGTCGCCTGGCAGGTTGACGATATTGACGCCGCGGTCGCCGATCTGAAGGCAACGGGGGTCACTTTTGACACGGAGGAGATCCAGCAGATCGACGTCGACGTGGTGGACACGGGCGAGATTGTGCGCTACATATTTTTTTCAACACCGGTCGGATTGCAGGGCGAACTATATGAAGTGAAGCCGCCGTCCGACTGAGCCTCAACGGCCGCTAAGGGGCGGCCAGACACTCATCACTGGCCGCTGGCCACAAAGGAAATGACATGATAATAAAAACCGAGGATGAACTTCACTCCCTGGTCAAACGGATCCTGCTGGCCGCGGGCGCGGATGAGCAGAATGCCGAGGAGGTGGCCGAACACCTGGTGCTGTCCAATCTGAGCGGTGTGGACACGCACGGCATCTGGCCCATGCCGATCTACGTGGCCGGCATACAGGCCGACGAGATCTTTCCGGCGGCCAAGCCGTCGATCCTGCAGGAGACCGCCACCAGCGCGCTGGTGACGGGCAACTGGACTTTCGGTCACGTAGGCGCCAAGTACGCAATGGAGCTGGCGATCAGCAAGGCCAAGACGCAGAACGTGGCGGTGGTCGGCATGGTGCAGCTGCACCACATCGGCCGGCTGGGCCACTACGTGGAGATGGCGGCCGCCGAAAATATGGTCGGCATGGTCTGGGCCGGGGGATACGGTGAAGTCACGCCTGCCACCGTCCCCTACGGCGGCAGGAGGCGCGTACTGCACACCAATCCGATCTCGGTCGGGCTGCCGGCAGGGGAAGAGTCGACGATGATGTTCGACTGGGCCACGACCGCCCTCTCCGGCGTCAAAGTCGACAATGCCTACAACCGCGGGGAACAGCTTCCCCCGAACAGCATCGTTGACAAGGATGGCGTCCCGACCACGAATCCGGACGACTTTTTCAACGGCGGCGGGCACCTGCCGTTTGGCGCGCACAAAGGCTATACGCTGATGATGACGGCCGAGTACCTGGGGCGGATCTTCACGGGCGCGGACAGCTATGTGGAAACGGGGCGGGCCGGCGCCATCATGCTGCATCAGGGTGTCACGATGTTGGCGATCAAGGCGGACCTGTTCCAGCCCTTCGCCGAATATGCCGAACGGGCGGACGAGATGGAGCGGCGCGTGCGGGCGGTGCCGCCGGCGCCGGGTTTCGATGAGGTGCTGGCGCCGGGCGATTTGGAGGCGCGCACGCGGGAGCAGAGACGGCGTGAGGGCATTCCGATCGCCGAAGATATCTGGCAGTCCCTCACCGAGGCAGCCGCATCGGTCGGTGTGGAAATCGCGTAGATTCAGATGGTCACAACCAAACAGCCGCCGGCGTACAGTTCAAGGAGAACACAATGACGAACCCGCAAATTTCTGCCGAAACCATCGAGGCGCTGCGCCGGATCGACAGCGCCACGGTCGCCAATGCCATCGAGCATTTCGAGGTGCGCGATCCGGTCAGCGGCTATGCCTCGCTGGAGCTGCGCTGCCAGTTCCCCGAGGCGGAGCCGATGGTCGGATTCGCGGTGACGGCGACGCAAGACACCACGAGCGCCGGCGACGACAGGCCGAATCGCCTGCACGACGTCCTGGACATGGTCGCGGCCGCGCCCAAGCCGGTGGTCCTGGCGGTGCAGTATACGGGCGGGGACCGTATGCGCAGCTGTCTGGCGGGCGACATGTTCTGCTCGGCGCTGCAGAAGCTGGGCGGGGTCGGCATTGTGACCGATCTGGGGAGCCGGGACTTTCAGGGCATAGCGCAGCGCGCGCCGGGGTTCCAGCTCTTCTGCGCGGGCGCCGTGGTCTCGCACGGATACGGCGCGTATACCAATACGGGTACAACAATTTCGATCTACGGGCTGACAATTCAGCCGGGCGACCTGTTGCACGGGGATGCCAACGGTGTCGTTTCGATTCCGCTCTCGATCGCCGACGAGGTTGTCGAGCAGGCGCTACGCGTGCTTGAGGTGGAGCGGTCCTACTTCGATTTCCTTGCCAGCGACGAGTACAGTTACGCGG
>JAPPKG010000582.1:0-25351 GCA_026914085.1 Caldilineaceae bacterium
CCCCCCACAAGGGAGGGCCTAATAGGCCCGACCGCCCAAAAGAGCGAGGAGAGAGGGAAGACGAGTGAGGAGAGAGAACTGCCGTTTCCTCTGGCTCAGAATTGATTGCGAGATGGCGATGGCTGAAAGGTCACTGTAGCGAAGACTGGTGGCAGGACAAACCAAAACCCCCGAAACTTTACCTTCGTAGATGCGTAGTAGACAATAAGCGTCCAAAGGTGCTAATGAATGAATGAACAGGAACAAGCGTGGCTGGACCGCGCCAGGGCTGGTGAGCAGGAGGCATTTGGCCGGCTGGTAGAGACGTATCAGAGACCGGTCTTTGCTTTGACCTATCGCATGCTCGGCGATTTATCCGAAGCCGAAGACGCCGCCCAGGAGACGTTCCTGCGGGCCTATTCCCGTCTGGACCAATATGATCCAGGGCGCAAGTTCAGCACGTGGCTGTTTTCGATCGCCAACTATCATTGCATTGACAGGTTGCGAAAGCGGCGTGTGCAGTTTGTCGGTCTGGACGAGTCGCCGGTCGTGTACAGCCTGGAAAGCGAATCGTCCCGGCCGGAGGCGGAGACTCTCGCAGTTGAGCAGGCCGAGGAGATGCAGGCCCTGGTGAATCAGCTGGAGCCGGAATACAGGACTCCGCTGGTATTGCGCTATTGGAATGACTGCAGCTATCAGGAGATCGCTGACGTGATGGACATTTCGGTGGCGGCAGTCAAGAGCCGGCTATTCCGTGCCAGGAAAAAGCTGGCTGAGCTGTACGAGGCGGCTCAACAGCCGCATCGGGTGGAAGGCATGACGAATTCCGGCGGCCTCTCGTTGCAGACGGACGGGCATCGAATGGGAGAGTCGGATCAGCCGACCGCCCAGTTCGATGCGGCAGAAAGGAAGGGGGACCCCGAGGAAGTATGGAAGGCGTTGACCATTCCTTTGCACAGGGCCCTCAGCAGCGGGGCCGGCCTGTAGGCGTTCAGGAGGTAATGATGTCGAATATGCTGACCAGAGCAGGCGTGTCCTCCAGCAAAGCCGGGGACCACAGCGAGTATCTGATGTTGATTTCGCTGGAGTTGGACGGCATGTTGGACGCGGATGAGAAAAAGAGGCTGGATGGACACCTGGAACGATGCAGCGCGTGCCGGGCCCAGTGGCAGCTGTGGCAGGCGCTCGACAACAGGTTGCGAGAGACCCCGATGCCTGTGCCGGCGCCCGGCTTTGCCCAATCTGTTGCCCAGCGCCTGGCCCTTCAGGAACGCCGGCGCAACTTGCAGATTGGCGTGATACTGACTGTGTTCACCGTTGTCGTCTGGTCCTTGGGCCTAGTCGGGGTCTGCGCTTTAGCCGGGACGCTCATCTATACCAATTTGGAACGATTGACTGAAACGGGTCTATTCCTGAGCGAGGCATGGGCGGTGGCGGGGGTGGTAGGGCAGTCGCTGTGGGATGTCATTGTCGAATTAACTGCGACGTCAACGGCGTTAGGCGTTGCATCCACCTATTTGGTTGTCGTCATCGCGGCGCTGGCGGTCTGGTGCGTCATCATCCAGCGTACGACCCAGCCGCTCCGATCCCGGGCCTGGGAGGACTGAAGAGGGTGGGCATTGTGACGTTCTATCGGTCTCAAGGCTGCAGAACGCATTGTACGTTGTTGGGCTGCTCCAGCCTGAACGATCCGAGTAAGAGTGTGGTGGCGGGCGAAGACGGAGATCGGAAAGCGGCGCCGCCGTTTGTGTTGGAGGGAATCGCCGAATGAAGTCGTTGCGCAGAGCCGGATGCTGGACGGCGTTCATGCTCATTTTCGCGCTTGGGGCGATCATTTTTCTGTTCACACAGTCCAGGCAAGGGCGAAACGAATTCAGTGGCAGACCTTTGCAGGGCAATGTTGCCGTGTTCGGCGGCGACGTGCACATCAGTGAAGACGAGCACATCGTAGGAAACCTGATGGTCGTCGGGGACGACCTGACTCTGGAAGGGCAGATCGGCGGCAATCTTGTTGTTGTCGGCGGTGACGTTGAATTGAAAGGGCACGCTCAGGTTGGCGGCAATGTCAGTGTAGTCGGCGGAGATGCGGACATAGAGGGTTCGTCGGTGATCGGCGGCAATGTTGCCGTTGTCGGCGGAGACGTAGAGCTGGCCGGGCACTCACACGTCGGCGGCAACGTCAGAGTTGTCGGTGGACGGATAGAGCAGGATCCGGACGCGCGCGTGGATGGAGGCATCAGCTGGCGCATTTACACGAATAGCGTAGCGCACCCGAATCTCTATTCAGCAGCGCCGGCACCGCCCGCAGTACCGGACCCGCCCAAGCAGCCCGCTGGACCAGTTGCGCAGGTCACTATTGCGGGAGGGCCAGGAGAGGAAGTTCGGGCCCGGTCCGAACGGCGTCGAAGTTCAGTAGAGGAGGCCGCAGAAGCGGCGGAGGAGGCAGCGGAGGAGAGGGCAGAAGCGGCGGAGGAAGCAGCAGAGGAGTGGGCAGAAGCGGTGGAAGATGCGGCAGAAGCCGCGCGCGAGCAGGCCGAGCTGCAACGCGAAGCAGCTGCCACGGCGCGTGCCCATGCGGCCCTTGATCGGACGCCCTGGTTCCTTGTCTTTGTGGGCAAGCTGGTACAGGCCTTTTTGTGGACGCTGCTGATCACCGGTCTTGTCCTTCTGTTTGCCTGGTTGCTGCCGAAGCAGATCAGAGCGATTTCCGACACTGCGGAGAGGGAGACCGCTCTCAGTTTCGCCACGGGGGCGATCGGAATCCTAGGGTCGGCTGTTCTGGCCGCGATACTAACCATTACCATCTGCTTTGCCTTGCTTGCGTTGCCGCTTCTGGCATTGTTGGCACTGGTCTTGCTTTGCGGCTGGACCGTGACCTGCTACTGGTTGGGACGCCGCCTGGATGAGCTCGTTGCCGGACCAGGCGTGCACACCTGGAATCCGCTGGTTTCGGTTGGGCTCAGTTCTCTTGTCGTGACCGGCGTTACGGCGTTTTCCTGGGTAATCTTTCCCTGTCTCGGCTTCATAGTAGCCCTGCTGATCGGCTCTACCGGTACGGGGGCGGTGGTCGTGCATGTGGCGCGGCGTTCGGGACGTCTTCCAGGGGGGGCATTGGGAGGCAACCTGGATGGGCCTGCCCCAAGCGGCGGGGCGGCGTCGCCGGGGAGCAGTGATAAAGGTGACGCGACGACAGACATCTCAGAAACTGGCTTGCCAGACGTATCTGAGTCAACAGCCGGCGCCACCCAGGCGCCCTCAGAGGCGTCTCACGAGAGCCGGGAAGTGGAAGGTACAACTGCCACTGGTGGGCAGGAGATTACCGATTCTTTAACCGCAGCTTCAGAAAGGGTGGACGGAGCGGACGATCTTACCCGGATTGCGGGCATTGGTCCCACCTATGCTGCGAGGCTGCGGGAGGCTGGGATTGCCAGGTTTTCCCAGCTGGCTGACTTGGACGCAGAAGAGATCGCGGAGGTCATCGGCTGCCCCGCGTTGCGGGTGGAGCGAGAGCGTCTGAGGGAGCAAGCAAGCGAGCTGGCCGGCCAGGCGTAAAGTCTGTGTTCAGGCGCGACTCAGGTTGCGATAGGTGATGCGATGGGGACGGGTAGCCTCTGCACCAAGGCGGCGGCGCCTGTCCTCTTCGTATTCGCTGTAGTTGCCTGGATACCACAGCACATTGCTGTCCCCTTCAAAGGCAAGAATGTGCGTGGCGACGCGGTCCAGAAACCAGCGATCATGAGAGATGACGAGGGCGGTGCCGGCGAAGGTCTCCAGTGCATCTTCCAGTGCACGCAGAGTGTTGACGTCGAGGTCGTTGCTGGGTTCGTCCAGCAAAATGACGTTGGCTCCGCTCTTCAACAGTTTGGCCAAGTGGACACGGTTGCGTTCGCCACCGGACAGTAAACCGACCATTTTCTGCTGGTCCTGCCCGGTGAAGGTGAAACGGGCTACGTAGGCGCGACTGTTGACCTGGCGGCTTCCCAGCAGCAGCTGCTCGTTGCCTGCACTAATCTCTTCCCAGACGGTCTTATTGGCGTCGAGACTGTCGCGACTCTGGTCCACGTAAGCAAGTGAAACGGTCTCGCCTTGCTGAATGCTGCCGCTGTCCTGTGTTTCTTCGCCAGTGAGGAGGCGAAAGAGAGTTGTTTTGCCGGCGCCGTTGGCACCGATGATGCCGACGATGGCACCGGGCGGAATGTCGAGCGTCAGGTTCTCGAACAGCAGATTCTCGCCGAAGCTCTTGGTCAGGGACTCGGTCCTGATCACCACGTCGCCCAGGCGAGGGCCGGGCGGGATGTAGATCTCCCGATCTTCACGCGCTTCCTCAAACTCCTGGCTGAGAAGGTCGTTGTAGGCGTTGACGCGTGACTTGCGCTTGGTCTGCTGTGCTTTGGGTGACATATTCAGCCACTCCAGCTCTCTTTGCAGCGTTTTCTGGCGTGCGCCCTCCTGCTTATCCTCCTGGGCAAGGCGCCGTTGCTTCTGTTCCAGCCAGCCGGAGTAGTTGCCCCGCCATGGGATGCCGTGTCCGCGGTCGAGTTCGAGAATCCAACCTGCTACGTTGTCGAGAAAGTAGCGATCGTGTGTAACGGCGATGACGGTGCCTGCGTACTCCTGCAGGTGGCGCTCCAGCCAGGCGACGGATTGGGCGTCGAGATGGTTGGTCGGTTCGTCAAGGAGGAGGATGTCGGGCTTCTTCAGGAGCAGTCTGGTCAGCGCGACACGCCGCAGTTCACCGCCGGAGAGTATGGCCACGGGCGTATCGCCGGGCGGGCAACGCAGGGCGTCCATAGCCAGTTCGAGGCGGCTGTCGAGGTCCCAGGCGTCCAGTGCGTCCAGTCGATCCTGCACGGCGCCCTGCCGTTCAATCAGCTTGTCCATTTCCTCGGCAGAGAGATCCTCGCCGAAGCGGGCGTTGATATCGTCAAACTCGGCAAGTGCGTCCACTGCTTCCTGCGCGCCCTCCTCTACGATTTGACGCACAGTTTTGGACGTGTCGAGGACGGGCTCCTGGGGCAGAAAGCCGCGCGTATAGCCATCGGCCAGAATTGTTTCGCCGTCGAATTGGGGCTCCTCGCCGGCCATAATTCGGAGAAGGGTGGATTTTCCGGCACCGTTCAGGCCCAGTACCCCGATTTTTGCCCCGAGGAAAAAACCGAGGCTGATATCGCGTAGAACGCGCTGGTTAGGTCCGTAGATTTTGCCAACACCTACCATGGAGTAGATGATCTTGTCGCTCATCGCGGAATTCTTCCCTTAATTGTGTTTGTTCAGCAACCTTTAGGCGTTTATGATTGGGCCTTGCACGCCGCCCGCGGTCCATTTGGCTGGCATTGGACGTCATTCTCTCAATATATAGCCCCAGAGGGGGAAGGTGCAACAACAATGACCGACATGACCTTTGTGCATCTGACGGACCTGCATATTCTGCCGGATGAAGAGGAGCTGCTCTATGGGCGGCGGACAACTGACAAGCTGCGCGATGTCATTGGGCTTATTCAGGACATGGACGTCAGCCCCGATTTTTTCATTCTGAGCGGGGATCTGGTCAACGACGGAAAGGAATCCGAATACAGAAGGCTAAACTCAGTGCTAGATGAGCTGCGAGAGTTCGGCGCGCCGCTTATACTTGGTCTGGGGAATCATGATTGCCGGATTCACTTTCGACGCATCGTGTTGGGAGAGGAGTCTGAGGACGAGTCGCGGCGCTACTACCATAGCAGGATGTTCGGTGGACTACGAGTGGTCATGTTGGACAGCAAGTTGCCAGGCGCAGTCTATGGCGACCTAGACGAGCCTCAGCTGGCGTGGCTTGCCGAAGAGCTACGCAAACCGGCCCCGCTTGGCAATCTGATCGCAATTCACCACCCGCCGGTCTTCAGCACAGTCGAACCGTTGAGCGAACATTGCCTGAAGAACTCAGATGATCTCGCGGAGGCAGTTTCCGGTCACCGCGTTCATGCAGTATTGAGCGGGCACATTCACTACGCTCATGTCACGTCTTTTGAGGATACTGTTTCGATCACGACCCCTGCTACCGCGTACATACTTGATCCGGGTTCACAACGGGCGACTCGGCAGCGAGACGGGTGGGGATTCACGCTCGGTTCGCTGCGGGGCGGGCAGCTCTATATAAATCCGATTTCCATGCATGGCCAGCCGGTGCAAAACTGACTGTCCAGAGACCCTGGAAACTTACATTCGATAACGTGAGGGGGCGGGTGTTCGGGGCAGATTGGAGCGTCAAAAGTTGGAAGGCCTCTTGCGGTCATACCGCGGCGGTTGTATACTGCCCCGGACCTATCCGGAATAAGTCGATTTTCCCTAGAGAGTCGGAAAGATAACGATCGATGTTGGCGAAGTACGTTCGACCATTGCTTTCGTCCACGGTAGGCGCTATCGTCCGCTGGCTGCATGGTATCGGTGTGACTCCGAACATGGTTTCCTTTGCCGGCTTTGCGTTGACAATCGGCGCGGCGGCGATTCTGGCGACGGGAAGCCTGCGTATAGGAGGCGGCGTCCTGTGGGTAGCGGCGATGTTCGACATGGTCGACGGCGCTTTGGCCCGCCTCGGCCAATCGGAAAGCAAGTTCGGCGCTTTTCTGGACAGCACACTGGATCGCTATTCGGAAAGCATTACGTTTCTGGGGCTGGCCATATACTATGCCAATGAGGGCAGCTCACAGACCCACCTTCTTCTGATCTTCCTTACTCTAGTGGGTTCCTGGGCAGTAAGCTATACGCGGGCAAGGGCTGAAGGCCTGGACGTTGAATGTAAAGGAGGTATCCTTCAGAGGCCTGAACGTCTGGTTCTGCTCATTGCCGGACTGATCCTGGGCTTTGTTCTGCCGGTACTTTGGGTGCTTGCCGTGATGACGAACATAACGGCGGTCCAGCGCATTTACGAGGTCTACATACGTACTTCGCCGTCCCGAAGTAAGCAGCATGCCGGCAACTAGGTGAGGCCGTAGCAATCTCCAAAGTTCTGGCGTTCTGACGCATTCATGCCTCCTCCTCCTTGACTCCCTAGCAAGCGTCTCCATTGGCAGAAAAGCTCAAATCATTATAGACTTTGAGAGTATGACGGTACGGGCATGAGACTGACTTGTGCAGCCGGGAATTTGGCTAACACACCCGTTCTAGCTTATAATACGGGTTCTGTGTCTTTTCCGGGTACCGGGACAGAGAAGTAAGCGGGAAAGAGTTCGTGTTCGAAAGTTTGTCCGACAAGCTGCAAGACGTTTTTGATAATCTGGCCACTCGCGGCAGGCTCTCTGAACGCGATGTCAACGCGGCTCTGCGTGAAGTAAGGCTGGCTCTGCTTGAGGCCGATGTCAACTATAAGGTGGTCAGAGAGTTTGTCGGCCGGATCAAGGAGCGGGCGATCGGTGTGGAGGTGATGGAAAGCCTCACGCCGGCGCAGCAGGTTGTCAAGATCGTCAACGAAGAGTTGGTCAAGCTCCTGGGTGAACCGGCGCCGCTCAACCTGTCCGGGCCGCCTCCCAACGTGCTCATGCTGGTGGGATTGCAGGGTGCGGGCAAGACGACGATGGCCGCCAAGCTTGCCCTGCGTCTGCGGAAGCAAGGGCAGCGCCCTCTACTGGTGGCGGCAGACATCTATCGGCCGGCGGCGATCGCGCAGCTGGAGACGCTGGGCCGCCAGATCGACATTCCGGTCCACAACGAGGGAACGGATGTTGCGCCGAGCAGTATCGTCAAGAACGCACTGCGCCTGGCGAGAGAGAAGGCCTACACCGTTCTGATCCTGGACACGGCGGGCCGACTGCAGATTGACGAGGCGATGATGCAGGAGTTGGAGCAGATTCGCCTGGTGGCGCGACCGGCGGATGTACTGCTGGTGGTCGATGCGATGACGGGGCAGGAGGCCGTGACGGTTGCCGAAGGTTTCCATGAACGCGTGCCTGTGACCGGGCTTGTGATGACAAAGATTGATGGTGACGCCAGGGGCGGCGCCGCGCTGAGCATTCGCGAGGTGACGGGCGTCCCGATCAAGTTTCTTGGCACGAGCGAGAAGATGGACGGCCTTGAACCGTTCCATTCGGACCGGTTGGCGGGGCGAATACTGGGTATGGGCGACGTGCTCACGCTAATCGAAAGGGCATCGGACGGCATCAGCGAAGAGGATGCCCTGGCGATGGAGGAGAGGCTGGCCGGCGGCCAGTTCGACTTTGAAGATTTCCGCGATCAGCTACAGAAGCTGCAGCGACTTGGCTCCATCCAGGATATTCTGAAGATGGTTCCGGGCATGGGGCAGATGGCCAAAGAGATCGACGCCCAGGATATCAATTCCGACTTGAAGCAGATCGAAGCAATCATCAACAGCATGACGGTGCAGGAGAGACGCCTGCCCAATTTGCTCAACGCCAGCCGACGTCGACGCATCGCAAGTGGGAGCGGCACAAAGGTCGAGGACGTCAATCAGCTCATCAAACGTTTTCGAGATATGCAGAAGATGATGAAGCAGGCAGGCATGCTGGGAGATCAAGGCAGCAAGAAGAAAAGGCGGCGCAGGCGCAGGCGCCGTGAGCCAAACTCCGATGGCATTCTGGCGTCGTTGCGGCAAGGTCGCCTTTCATGAAGGCCAAATGGGCAGATAAACTTCAGAAAAAGTGAACACGGGGCTAGTAACCGGCAAATTCTTCTGAAAAAGGATTTGTAGACATAAACCAAGGAGTCTTAATCAGTGGTCCGAATTCGTTTGCGCCGCATGGGCGCCAAAAAGAAGCCGTTTTATCGTATTGTCGTGGCCGACCAGCGCAGCCCGCGCGATGGCCGTTTCATTGAAAACATCGGCACCTACGATCCGATGACCGATCCGCCTACAGTCGACATCAAGAGCGAACGCGCCGGTCACTGGCTAAGTGTCGGGGCCCAGCCCAGTGAAGCTGTGGCCCGGTTGTTGACAAAGACCGGGATCACCGATGAAGACGGAAAGCTTAAGGCGGTTGAATCAGAAGCTGATGAGGCAGAGGCAGAGCCTGAAGCTGCCTGATAAGGCGAGAACCCGATGAAAGAACTGGTCGAATTCATGGCAAGAGCACTCGTGGAATCTCCGGATGACGTGCACGTATCGGAACGCGTATACCGGGAAAGGGTAGTTCTGCGCCTGCAGGTTGCGCCGGAGGATGCCGGCCGAGTGATCGGCAAGAACGGTAGAGTGGCCAACGCGATGCGGTCAGTCCTGAAAGTAGCGTCGATTCGCCAGTCTCGCGACGTAATACTGAAAATAATGTAACTGCCCCAAAAGGTCACATATTCCTCTCCTGGCAGGCTCCCTGCAGCTGCCCGTTTCCACGACCGCAATATGGTCCGCCTTGTACTACGAGCCCACAGGAAGGCGGACCCCAGGTGGTTTCCTGAAGTGGGCGGGCAGTCTCTTGACAGTGCAGTCTGCGCAGAGACTCCAGAAAAATCTGTTTCGCAGGCTGGCCATGCTTCTCTGAGCGGGGGTCTGCTGGCACAAGGACCATCAGGATGAAGGCTCGATCAAAGCCAAATCGGCGGCGGGCAAGGAAGGGTGGCCGCTCACGTTCGAACCGCTTTCACCAGCGCTCAATCACGGTACCAGACGGGCACCTCGCCGTCGGGCGAATCCTGGGCGCGCATGGATTGCGGGGAGAGGTAAAGGTCGAGTCTCATACCGACTTTGACGCCCGCTTTGCTGCCGGCGAGCAGGTCCTGATTGGCGAGGCGTTGCTACTGGCGGAGATCGCGTCGTCGCGGCCGCACAAAGGGATAATCCTGGTCCAGTTTAGTGAGGTCACCGATAGAATTGCGGCCGAGGGACTCCTAAATGAATGGCTGTACATTCCGGAAGCGGCGGCAATGAAGTTGGATGCGGATTCCTACTGGGTCCACGACATAGTTGGCTTGAAAGTGCAAACAGAAGCCAAGAGTCAGTTGGGAGAGGTGGTGGACGTTCTCTTCACCGGCGCCAACGAAGTCTACATTATCCGTCCGGAACCGGGGGTCAACCGCGACCGCGACCTATTGATCCCCGCGCTGGCGGAGGTGGTACGCGGCGTGGATGTTGGGGCCGGGACATTGACGGTTCGCTTGCAGCCAGGGATGCTTGAGGATGGTGAAGCGTAGTTGCCGGCTTGCTGCCGCTGGCCTTTGGACATTTTCCTGAAACAATGGACGAGCGTGCTTTTTGGATCGCCTTTAACCGGGTGCCGGGAATCGGACCAGCGCGGTTGACGGCCCTATTGGAAAGTTGCGGAGATATCGCGGCGGCCTGGAAGGCGCCGATTCAGACGCTGCAGGCGGCAGGGCTCACCCGGCGCAGCATCGAGAACCTTTTGACTGCCCGGCAGCAGGTGGACCCCGAAGCAGAGTTGGGCAAAGTGATCCGCCGCGGATACGATGTACATTGCTGGGACAGTCGCGACTATCCGACCAACCTGCGCAAGATTCCGCATCCGCCACCTGTATTGTACGTGCGCGGCCGGCTCGTCGAGCAGGACGAACTGGCCGTGGCAATCGTTGGCACACGGCAGGTTTCCGCGTACGGGCGGGAGGTGGCACGAGAACTTGGTAGTGAGCTGGCCAGGCACGGCGTTACCGTGGTAAGCGGCCTGGCGCTGGGTGTCGACACTATCGCCCATCAGGCCGCAGTAGAGGCTGGCGGCCGCACGGTTGCGGTTCTGGGGAGCGGTGTCGACCAGATCTACCCGGCACGGAACCGAAGACTTGCACTGCAGATTATTGAACAGGGCGCGTTGGTGAGCGAGTACCCGCTGGGTACGAAGCCTGAAGCCAGCAATTTTCCACCCCGCAACCGGATCATCAGTGGTTTGAGTCTGGCCGTTATCGTTGTAGAAGCCGGAAAGCGCAGCGGTGCACTGATAACAGCCAGTTTTGCGGCTGAACAGGCTCGGGATGTCTTTGCCGTTCCCGGATCGATACTCAGCCCGGGCAGCGACGGTTGCAACCGGTTGATTCAGGACGGCGCGTATCCCATAACATCGGTCAGCGATCTTCTGGAGAATCTGCAGTTGGTGAACGCGGTCGCGCATCAGGAGGCTCGCGTTACGGTACCGGCGTCGCCGGAAGAAGAGTTGATTCTGAGACATATTTCGACCGAGCCGCAGCACATGAACGAAATCGTGCGGGCCTCCCCCTTGGAAACGTCTGAGGTCAGTAGTTTGCTGGCCATGATGGAGCTCAAGGGCCTTGTACGCCAGGTTGGGCTGATGCAGTATGTGCGCGCCAACTAATTCCGAAATGACATGTATGCAGTGATTCTGGCCGGCGGCGTTGGTACACGCTTGTGGCCCCGCAGCCGGGAAAGCACGCCTAAGCAGTTTACCGACATCACCGGCAGCGGGCGCACCATGATACAAGCAACGGTCGCCAGGCTAAAGGGGTTGGTCAGCCCGAATGACACTTATGTCATTACGGGCAGACGCTATGCGGGCCTGTGTTCGATGCAAGTTGACGGTCTACCGGAAGCCAATGTCCTGGTAGAGCCGACAGGACGCAATACTGCGCCGGCGATTGCTCTCGCCTGTGCACATCTGCGGCGCCGCGATCCGGAGGAGGTGGTTGCAGTACTTCCCGCCGACCATTTGATTCAGGACAGTGCCGGTTTCCAGAAGGCGTTACGGCAGGCGGAGCTATGCGCCCGCGAGGGCTTTCTGGTTGTGTTGGGCATCGAGCCAACAAAAGCCCACACGGGCTATGGCTACATCCAGCGGGAAGACGGGCCTTTGCCGCTGTCAGGGGACCTGCCGACTTTCTCAGTAAGCCGCTTCCTGGAAAAGCCCGACCAGGATACGGCAGAGCAGTTCCTGGCGGATGGAGGGTACTATTGGAACGGCGGCATTTTCGTGAGTCGAGTGGAGAGGTTGCTGGGCGAATTTGAGAGGCAAATGCCGGAACTGTATGATGGATTGAATCGCATCACGGATGCGCTAGGCACCAGAGAACAGGAAAGCGTGCTGGCTGAGGTCTGGCCGACCATGCCCGAGACATCGATAGACTATGGGCTCATGGAGGGCGCGAAGAAGGTGGCGGTGGTGCCGATGCAGGTTGGCTGGAACGACATGGGGAGCTGGGATGCGCTTGAATCAGTTGTTGCCCAGGATGCGGCAGGGAACTACCCTGTGGAAGGGGAGGTTTTGCCGATGAACAGCCGGGGCAACATTATCGCAGCCGACAATCGGCTGGTAGCACTGATCGACGTCGACGACTTGATCGTGATTGACGCGGGGGACGCACTGTTGATCGGAAAGAAGGAAAGCATACAGCAAGTGAAGCAGGTCGTCGCCGAGTTGCAGGCCGCTGAACGGAACGAGCTTCTCTGACGAACCGTTAGCCGCGGCGAAAGCTACGGGCAGGAAGATGATCGACCGTCACAGGTCACTCATTCACATTCTAATGGCCGGGTTGGTCGGGCTGACACTTGGCCTTTTTGTCGGTTGGTGGGTGTGGCCTGTGCAGTGGGTCGAGGCGCCGGGGGCGGCGCAGGCGGTATCGGCACCGGCTCAAACCGCAGAAGGGCCTGCGGTAGGCAGCGAACGGTCCGATTCGAACTATTCGGCGGTTTTGAACTGGGTAAGCCAGGGATTGCTGTACGTAGCGGCGGCGCTCCTGCTGGTAGGAGGCGTCGTGATAGGCTACCAGCTGTTGCGCCAGTCACAAGGCAAGGATCCTCCGGAACAACCTTTTCCACTTCCATTCAACAGAAACCGCTCCAATCAAGCGACTGCCCCACGAGAGGCGCGCGCTCATCCTCCCACCCTTGCGGGTAGACCTGCGAGGCAACGCCAACCCGGTCTCAGGTGGCTGCGCAGAGAGAGCGAAACTGAAAGACAGACAACATCCGAGGAGCCTGTCTTCAGAGAACAGTCCATCGCCGTGCCGCGCCCAGATGAACGGACACGGCATTCCCCGACTGCGGACGACGAGTCCTCTCAAAGAGGAATCGAGCGCAGTCAAGAAGAGTTCGCTCCGACGCAACTGGATGAAGATCCATCACCCGAGGGTACGACCGGCCACTTGGCGGGTGCTTCTGTAGCGCCGCCAGAGCAGGCGGTCGAGGGTGAACGCGGCCCATACGGTCCGGCGTCTCTTGATGGCTCTGAAACTGCGACGCAGGGCATGCAAGAAAGCGACGACGAAGCGGATTACGTGCGGTTCGCTGAAGGGGTCGACCGGGACCTGTCCCTGGTGGAATCGAGAACAGACAAGGATATTGAAGAACTTGGAGGCGGGCTCCCAGCCGGGGCGGTGCCGACCGGGCCTAAGATCGAAGGGCACAGAGAGAGCCAAGACAGCGAGGACCAGGACCTCTGGGAAGAGGATTGGCAAACGATGCCCTCTGGGGCACCCCCAGCCGAGGTCCCGGATGAAGTGGAAGAGGAATCCGTTTCCAGTACGGAAAGGCATGAGCTTTCTGAGTCTGCTGCAGGCCCCGACGGACCGTATGAGCGGGCGGGAGTGGGGCCGGAGGCATCATTGATCCAGGGAATGGGGAGTGAATCGGTCGAGACAGGGCTAACTCGGCCGGAAGCGGCGCCAATTGACCGTACTGCAAGACAACTTGTGGGACAGTTCGAAGCGAATTACGCCTTCGGCATTCAGACCTATGACGAGAGCTTTACAATCAACGGGGCGGACGGTGAATTGCTAGGCGCTTGTGGGGTGGGAATTAACGAGTCTGTGGACCGCGCTGCCGCGAATACGGACCAGGTCCGGTTGTTTGACATCTGGCTCTATGACCGGTCAGCGGTGCGCAGCGTTAGCCAGCCACTTGTCTCGCCTGGATTTGACGAATCGGGCCTGATTAGCTACGCGGAGGGCAATGGCTCGGAGTCGTCCCTTCCCTTGGAGGTCTTTCCCGGCCTGACGTGCACGCTGCAGTCGGACCGCATAATATTGGAATGCACAGTTAAGAGCGCTTCATTTCTGGAGGGCGAGCAGGCGCCGATGCCATTCCGTGCGGTCAGGGTAAGCCTAGCTGTTTACGTTCAATCCTGATTGAACCTGAAGGCGCCAAGAGGCTTGCAGTTCAGACCCCTTCTTCCGGGTCGAACAGGCGGCGGTGTTCGGCGATGGCGTAGCGGTCGGTCATGCCCGCGATGTAATCGCAGACGACGCGGTGGAGGTCTCTGCCTGAGTCAGCAAGGTTTGCCTGGGTTTCAGGGGGCAATTGCGCCGGCTCCTCGACAAATGCCAGAAAGAGGGCGCGGATCGTCCTATCAGCCTTGGCTGCCATGCGGGCTACGCGGTAGTGCCGGTAGAAACGATCGAAGAGAAATCGCTTCAGCTCTTTATTTTCCTCACCCACTTCATCCGAATAGGCTGCCACATTTGTTCCCTGTGCTCGCAGATCGACGAGACTCTGCACGCCGGCGGTGCGCAGGTTTGCCACCGTAGCCTGGATGGCGTCGCTGACCTCGATCCCTACCAGGCGCCGGATGAAGCGGTAACGGTCCAGCGGTTGAGTGAGATCAATGGAGGCTGCGGATTCGCCAAGTGATTCCAGGACTCGCCTGCTGATTTCCAGTTGCAGGAACGCGCTGGGGTGCAGAATGCCTGCGCGCAAGCCGTCGTCGGAATCACTGGTGTTGTAGGCGATCTCGTCTGCCAGGTTACTTATCTGACATTCCAAAGTACCCATCTCGTCGGGGTTGTAGTTTCTGGCGTCGACGATGTCATAGTCGGTGTCGTGTTTGACCACCCCTTCACGTACCTCGTAGGTCAAGTTGAGGCCGGGATGATCGGGGTACCGCCGTTCCAACTGAGTGACTATGCGATAGGTCTGCTTCTGGTGATCGTAGCCGCCGTGTCCTTGCATCAGGTCATTCAATGTTGTTTCGCCGGTATGGCCGAAAGGCGGGTGTCCCAGGTCATGTGCGAGGCAGATGGCCTCGGTGAGATCTTCGTTGCAGGACAGGGCTCGGGCCAGGGTGCGGCCAATTTGGGCCACTTCGATTGTGTGGGTCAGGCGGTTGCGGTAGTGATCGCCCTCGTTGTAAACAAAAACCTGCGTTTTATATTGCAGGCGGCGAAAGGCGGTGGTATGGATGATGCGATCACGGTCGCGCTGGTAGGCGGTGCGATAGGCGTGCTCGCCGTCAGGATGGACCCGCCCGCGGCTGTGACAGCTGGGCATGGCATAGGCGGCCAACTCCCTTACTTCCCTCTGCTCCAACTCTTCCCTGGTTACTATCATTTTCGCCTCAGGGGGGACTGGGAACCGGGCAGTCATAGCGTCTCTCAAGCCGGCTTGAGAGACCATCATCCTTCGACAGAGATCAGTATACAGTCAGGCGTTCTGATCCTGCTAACACACCTTGTTCGTACTCCTGTCATGCTGCCTCAGCACTATGGTCATGTTCAGACGTGGACGCGACGGGGAGTGGATGTTCTTTCTATCGTTCCTGCCCGTGCTATAATTGCCACGTGACCAGCCCTCAAGGCGATTCCCAGGAGACTCAAACGTGCTCAGGCGCTTGTTCGGCCGCCAGGAAGAGAAGACGGCCGACGACGTTCGAATTGAAGAGAGCCTGCAAAAGACCAGATCGGGCATTTTCAGTCAGATTGGGTCGATCTTTCAGGAGAACGAGATCAGCGATGAACTGTGGGAGGAGCTGGAGGAGGCGCTGATCGTAGCCGACGTTGGCATGGACACAACGCTGGAACTCGTCGAATCCACGCGCGACCGGGTCCAGCAGGAGGGCGTTAGGCGCAGCGAGGATGCTTACCTAATTCTGAAGCAGGAGATGGTCAAGCTGTTGCAGGCTGACGAGCCGTTGCAGATAGAGGCGCCGCGCATTCTGACTGTGGTGCTGGTCGTTGGGGTGAACGGGTCGGGCAAAACCACGACGATTGGCAAGTTAGCCCTGCGGTACAAGGAGCGCGGCAAGAAGGTGGTACTTGCCGCGGGTGACACTTTTCGTGCGGCGGCTATCGACCAGCTCCAGATTTGGGGGGAGCGGGCGGGCGTTGAGGTAATTGCGCAGGCGCCGGGATCGGATCCGGCGGCGGTCCTCTTCGACGCAATTCGGGCTAGCCAGGAGAGCCGTGACGCGGATCTGCTCATCACGGACACTGCAGGCAGGTTGCAAAACAAGTTCAATCTGATGCAGGAGCTGGAGAAGATGCGCCGTGTGGCTGCAAAACAGGTTCACCGGGCGCCGCACGAGACTTTGCTTGTTTTGGACGCCTCCACGGGCCAGAACGCCATTTTGCAGGCGAAAGGCTTCAAGGAGGCGTCAGGGGTAACTGGGATCATCTTGACCAAGCTGGACAGTACTGCCAAGGGCGGCGCGGTTCTCAATATCAAGAAGCAGTTGGGGATTCCAGTGCGGTTTGTAGGCACAGGGGAAAAGCTGGAAGACATGGCAGAGTTTGAACCGGTTACATTTGTGGAAGGCCTATTGGGAGAATAGTGGCAAAGGGTGCTTCATTGGTGGCCGACCAGGAGGGTCCTAAATCCTGGGGCCGGCGGCGGCTTGAGGATGCCATCCAACTATATCAAAGGAGATAGGGAAACATGGGCGAATTGACGGACCGACTTCACTTACTCGCGGAGCGGGTCGACACGATACGGGGGCGGCTTTGACCTGCCAGACAAAGTCGCACAGGCAAAGGCATTGGAAGAGGAGACAATAGCGCCCGATTTTTGGGAGGACCAGAGGGCTGCACAACAGAAGATGCAGGCGTTAAACGCTTTGCAGGAGCAGATCGGCGTTTGGGATAAGCTTAAGCAGCGGACGCAGGACGCGCTTGACCTGGCAGAGATCGCTGAAGACGACGCGGAGATGCTGGCGGAGTTGGACGGCGAGGCCAGTTCTCTGGACGAGGAGCTGGAAAGACGGGAGTTCACGCTGGCTCTCAATGGGAAATATGACTCAGGCGGAGCAATTATCAGCATTCATGCTGGGGCCGGCGGAACCGAGGCGCAGGACTGGGCGGAGATGTTGCAGCGCATGTACTTGCGCTGGGCGGAGAAGAAGGGTTATGCGACCGAGATCACCGACATGACACAAGGTGAAGAGGCCGGCATCAAGAGCGTCACGATCACCGTGGACGGATCCTATGCTTACGGTTATCTTCAGGCGGAACGGGGCACCCACCGACTTGTACGGCTCAGCCCATTTGATGCGGGCAACCGGCGTCATACCTCCTTCGCCAAGCTTGAGGTGATGCCAATCATTGACGAAGACATTGAGATAGAGATTGCGCAGAATGATATTCGGATGGACGTCTTTCTTTCGAGCGGGGCAGGGGGCCAGAGTGTGCAGAAGAACGCGACGGCTGTTCGCCTGCATCATATTCCGACCGGCATCGTCGTATCTTGCCAGAATGAGCGCAGCCAGACACAGAACCGGGAAATTGCACTTAGGATTCTGCGGGGAAAACTATACGCCATCGAGCAAGAGAAGATCGCCGCTGAAAAGGCCCGCCTAAAGGGAGAAAATGTTCAGGCCGACTTTGGGAGTCAGATCCGCTCCTATGTCCTGCACCCGTATCAGATGGTGAAGGACCTGCGCACGAACGTGGAGACGGCCTCGCCGCAGACGGTCCTGGACGGTGATCTGGACCAGTTTATCGAGGCCTGGTTGAAGGGACAGGTGGGAACGTAGGCAGAAGGGCTTCAGGGAGGTTTCAATGATTAAACTCGCCCCGGTACGGCAATCGGTCTCGGAACAGCAAGTGGGGAATGTGTCTGCAGCCGTTTGGAACGGTCTGAACGCGGTTGCTCTTTCTGAACGGGTGCGGCCAGGAATGCGGGTGGCCGTGGCCGTTGGGAGCCGGGGCATCTCGCGCTACAGGGAGGTGGTTCAGGCGGTAGTGGAATCGTTGCAGGCCTTGGGTGCGGAGCCGTTTCTTGTGCCGGCGATGGGGAGCCACGGCGGGGGTACAGCTGAGGGTCAGCATGCCGTCCTCGTTGATTATGGAATGGCTGACCTGGGCGTTCCCATTCACAGCAGCCTGGAGGTGAAGCAGATCGGTGAAGACGGTGGTATGCCGATCTACTGGGACCGTCACGCGGCCGAGGCCGATGCTGTGATTCCCGTAAACCGAGTTAAGGCACACACTGCATTTCGCGCCGATCACGAAAGCGGTTTGTGCAAAATTATGACGATTGGATTGGGGAAGAAGAAGGGGGCGGCGACGCTGCATGCCCATGACGCCGCGGTGGCTATCCCGAGGGCTGCGCAGGTCATCCTGGACAAGATGCCGGTCGTTGCCGGCGTCGCCATCGTCGAGAACGGCCGGCACGACACTGCTGAGGTTGCTGTTCTGGCAGGTGAAAGGATTTTCGACGAAGAGCCGGTACTACTGCGAAAGGCGAAAGCGCTGCAGCCGTCCATTCCCTTTGACGATCTTGACCTGTTAATCGTGCAGGAGATGGGCAAGAATATCAGTGGTACCGGAATGGATACCAACATCATCGGGATGTGGCGCAGGAACGGCGGTCCGAGAGAGCCGGATTTTCGCGTTCTGGCGGTCCTGGATCTGACGGCTGGCAGTCACGGCAATGCCTCAGGGGTTGGTCTGGCCGACCTCATCCCGGAAAGGTTGCGCGCCAAGATCGACTGGCATGCTACCTATACGAATTGTTTGACTGCCGGCAGCTTCGCCGCTGCAAAACAGCCTGCCGTACTGCCGTCGGACAGGGAGGTCATCGAAACCGGGTTGATGGGAAAGGATGTGGAGTCGGCGCGCGTGGTATGGATTCGGAACACGCTTGAACTGGAATCATTGTGGCTATCGCCGGCCTTGTTGGAAGAGGCCGTTGACATTCCGTCCCTGACCCAGGTCGGCATTGCGCAGAGCATTCGGTTCACTGAAGACGGCGCTCTGCTGCCCCCGGTTGCAGAGAAAATAGCCTCTTGAGACCGGTAAGGAGAATCCATGGGCCCGACTGCCAGCGCGCTGACGTTCGATCTGTTCGGCACGATCCTGGATCTGGGTGGAAGCCTGAAGCCTGCCATCACTGAACTCCTCGCAAGGGAGGCGCCTATCCGGTCGCCGGAGGCGTTCTGGGATCAGTGGCGGACGCGGCAGCGGCTGGAGCAGTACCAGGATACGATAATGATGGTTGGCCACGCAGGATATCTTGAAACGGTACGGCGGGCGCTGCATTACGTGTTACGGTTGAACGAGATGGAGCCGACGGAGGGACGGATTCAGGAGTTGATGGCGGCGTGGCAGGGACTTTCTCCCTTTCCCGAGGTAGTGCCGGCGCTGGAGCGGCTTCGTAAGAGATACCGGCTGGTCGTTCTCTCCAACGGGGATCCCCATTATCTGGACCATCTGGTTGAGAAGCAGGTAGAGTTTCCCTTTGACGATGTTATTTCTGCAACGGGTAACGGCGCGTTCAAGCCCCATCCCGGCGTATACCGGCGGGCTGCCCACCTTCTCGACCTGGAGGTCCACCAGTGTCTGATGGTCTCGGCGAATGCCTTTGACTGCGTCGGCGCGCGGGCTTGCGGGTATCAAGCGGTCTATGTGGACCGCTACAAGATGCCGGTCGAAGACTCGCCTTTTCAGCCCGCCTTGACAGTGGAAGACTTCACTCAACTGGCAGATGCACTGCTTTGAGAGCAGGCGCGGGCAAGTTGCCCAACCGGGGTGCGGATCGGGGTTCCCGAGCAGAGACTTCAGGCTGACGATCGGGCCAAGAATTGTACAGAGGTTACCGAATGTGCTAGGATCTCTCGGGTCGGGCTTGCCCGGCACGAGCACTATTGGGAGAGGTCGCATAGTCTGGCCGAGTGCGCGCGTCTCGAAAACGCGTAGGGTTTACGCCCTCGAGGGTTCAAATCCCTCCCTCTCCGCCTCGGTTCCCGGACACAATATGTCCGGGAATTTTCATTGATTGGACAGGTGGTTACGTCGGAGTTTTTCGTTGACTTTCAGCGGGGCGTCGTGTGCAGTAGCCAAGAAAGGGGATCGCGGGAATGGGGTGGGTCGGGGCAGCGCGGCTGAATCTGAGCGGAGGCTTTTTGGGCCGTCCTGACGGTCTGCCGCACGCAACGGGCCGACCGGTTCGCACTGCTGCCGGGGTCATTGGATTTGCAGGATTGGCCTGGCTGCTGGCCAATCTGCCGCTGTTCTGGTCGGCGGCGGCGGTTGCGGCCGGCGGTGGGGGCTTGTTGTTGTTGCGTTTCCCGCATCTGGCCTGGCTGGGGCTTGCGCTTGCACTTCCCTTTGCAAGCGCCGTCAAACGGGGACCAGTCAGCCTGGCGGACGTCATGCTGGGGGCTGCCGTGCTGCTGTGGTTTGTAGATGGTGCGCGGAAGGGCCGACTTCGACTCTACACGGGCCTACTGCCGTCTCTATTTGGCGTCTATCTTCTGGCGCTCCTGCTTTCCTTTCCCAAAGCGATTGATCTGCAGGAGGCAGTTGAGGGCGTGATCAAGTGGCTGCAGATGCTGGTGACAGTTCTCTTGATTCAGGAGGCTCTGACGTCGCGGCAGGTGCGCTGGCTGGTATTGGGTCTTCTGGCCGGCGGTGTGCTGCAGGCGATGCTAGGCATCTACCAGTTTGTATTTCGAATCGGGCCGCCGAACTTTCTCTTGCTGGACCGATTCATGCGAGCGGCAGGAACTTTCGGCCAGCCCAATCCGTTTGCCGGATATCTGGGGTTGACTTTGCCTGTGGCGGTTTCCCTTTTTCTGGTGAGCATTAGCTCGATGGTAGGGCGTCCGAGCACCGGATTGCGCCAGGTTCTTGCGGGCACGGTACTCTATGGCGGGGCAGCAGCTGTGATCGGCGCCGGACTTGGAGCTAGTTGGAGTCGAGGCGGGTGGCTCGGCGCCGCGGCCGGGGTTGGCGTCGTAGTCTTCTTGCAGGGCGGGCCGTTAGTCAAAGGCGCGACTCTGGCAGGGGCGGGCGCGGTAATGCTGCTCGGGCCGCTGACGTATCGGTACATTCCCAGCTCCTTCACCGACCGACTTTCCGATTTGCCCGCCTATTTGGGGACAGGAATGTGGGAGGTGGTTCAGCAACCGGTGACCGATGGCAATTTCTCGGTAATTGAGCGCCTGGCTCATTGGATCGCTGCACTGCGCATGTGGGAGATGTCGCCCTGGCTCGGCGTGGGGCCGGGAAATTATGCCGCAGTTTACCCGCAGGTAAGGTTAGACAGGTGGGAAGACCCGTTGGGGCATGCTCACAACACATACTTGAACGTGTTGGCAGAGAACGGCCTGATTGGGATTATTACCTATCTTGCGCTGTGGACGGGCGTTGTCGTCTGGCTCATCTGTATGCGAAGGCGCGTCTTGCTGAGAGGTCGGAAGCAGGTTGACGGCCAGTTTCGTTCACTGTCACTTGGCTTCGCGCCGATGCCTTCGTTGGCGTGGACCGCAGCAGTTCTGTCGGGTGTCATGGGCGTTATCGTTCATCTTTCAGTCCATCACCTGTTCGATAATCTTTTCGTTCAGGGCATTTATTTGCATGTCGCGCTCTGGCTTGGCTCCGCAGTGGCGCTAATGCGCAGCGAGGCGGCTGACGGCGCTGCCGCCTGAGGCAACGAGCGCCCAAGTTGCGGTAGGCGGGGCGCAGAACGCCGATGGATTCTTGTTGGAACCTGGAGAACCGTCAAGGGCGAGAGCCATCTGCCACTCCACGACAATGAATTGGAGCTCCAAATTGAGCCGGGTTAGACCTCTGACGATGGGTATCAGCAGACGGAAAGAGACGCTCAGGTTCGTAAAGTTCGCTGTTGTCGGCGCGCTGGGCGCGCTGACCGATTTTTCGATACTGATCATTCTGGTCGAAGTTGCGGGAGTCGTTCCAGTGGTGGCCAGCGGTTTCGGTTTCAGCGCGGCCGTGCTTCAGAATTTCCTGCTGAATCGGTGGTGGACTTTCCCCGAGAGTCGGATACAAAGTAAGCGGCGCCAGATACTGAAGTTTGCCCTCGTCAGCGTCGTCGGATTGGGGATTAATCTGGTCATTTTTGAATACGTAGATCAATCCCTGCGAAACATGTGGATCGACATACTTTCCAGCTCGGAAATGGGATTTCGGGCGAGCTATATCTTTGCCAAGCTGTTCTCAATTGGGGTTGTCCTCTTCTGGAACTTCGCCGCCAACCGTCTGTGGACCTTTAAAGAGCTGTGAAGCTTGTCATCGATTACACGCCAGCCGTGCGCCAGACGGCGGGCATCGGCCGTATCATCCGGGGGCAGATCAGTGAGCTGGTGCAGAAGAATCCCGGCTATGACATCCGGCTATTTGTTGCCGGGAAGGTGACCCCCGAACAGCGAGCTGCCGCCCCTCTCTCACTACACACTTTTCCCAGATTTTCAGAGCGCAACCTGACGCGGATATGGCACCGCCTGAATATTCCGGCACCGCGCTTGGAGTGGCTGACCGGCGGCGGTGTCGATCTCTTTCATGCCACTGACTTTGTCATGGCGCCGGTAAGCGCCAACAGGAAGCTGTTGACTGTGCACGATCTGGCGTTCATGCGTTATCCGCAGGCGGCCATGCCTTCTCTGCACCACTATCTGAACGTCGTGGTTCCTCGCAGTATCAGCCGTGCAGACCATCTCATCGCCGATAGTCATAACACTGCCTTGGACCTGGAGTCGACCTGGCCGCAACTCGAAGGCAGGATCAGCGTAGTCCAGGGCGCGGTCGACTTATGCGCGTTTCATAGCGTGTCAGATGTGGGGGCGTTAGACGATACGCGCCAAAAGTACGCTATAGGGGACAGGCCGTACATCTTTGCCCTGAGCACTCTTGAGCCGCGGAAAAACTATCCCAGATTGATCCGCGCATATCACGCCGCCCGCCGTGATTCGGGTCTGCCTCACAGGTTAGTCATCGGCGGGAAAAAAGGCTGGCTCTTTGACGAGATCTTCGCCACTGTGCGGGAGTTGGGCATGGAAGAAGATGTACACTTTCCCGGATTCGTAGACGACGCCGACTTGCCGGCCCTCTATTCGGGAGCAGAGTTTTTTGCCTACCCTTCACTATACGAAGGGTTCGGGCTTCCTATCATCGAGGCGCTGGCTTGCGGGACACCGGTGCTTACCTCAGACAACTCCTGTTTGCCTGAGGCCGGCGGAGAGGGGGCTCTTTACGTTGACGCCGAGTCTGTCGAAAGTATCGCGGAGGGTATTGTACGCCTGGCTACCCAGCCCGAATTGCGCGCCGGGTTGGCAGCCGCCGGAGAGGTCCATGCCCGTTCTTTTACCTGGAGTCGGAGTCTGGGCCAGCTTCTCGAAGCCTATGAACAGGCGCTGGCCTGAGAATATGGTACAATTCACTGCACTCAGCCGCCGGGAGCCAGGTATGGATGCCAAGAGCAAAACAGTCGCCGACTCGATGACACGAATCAGCCAGATAATGAATCCTGAGCACGCTAACGTGCTCGGGAACGTGCATGGCGGCGTGCTTTTGAAGTTGTGCGACGAATGCGGCGGGATCACGGCCGCGCGCCACGCCAGGCGCGTAGGGGTGACTGTCGCGGTTGACAGCATGGCCTTCCATGAGCCGGTGCAGGTCGGCCAACTCCTGAGAATGCGGGGGAGGATTACGTACGTGGGCCGCAGTTCCATGGAGGTCGAAGTCATCGTCCAGGCGGAGGACCTGTTGACCGGCGAGATTTCACATACCAACAGCGCCTACTACATTTTCGTAGCCTTGGACGAGAAAGGCTTGCCTACCGAGGTGCCGCGGCTTGAAATAACGAACGAAGCGGAACGACGGCGATTTGAGGAGGGCGAAGAACGGCAACGCCAGAGGCTCAAACGGGCCGGGAAGAAACTGGAGTGAGCGGGGCAAAGACGGCCTCAATCCGCGGATGCAACCCTTTCGACGCTTTGTAAACCAGTCCTCGAAGCCCTGGCACAGATGGCTTCTGCCCGCCGGGGCGCTGTTTACGTTGACAGGCTACTTCCGACCGTGGATCGATCACAAGGCGGCAGGACTGGCGGTCCTAGGACTGGATTTGGGTGAACTGGTGAAGTTCCTGTACCCGGTGCAACAGGGCGAGATTCGCCTCTGGCGCGAAGGATTTTACCTGCCGTTGGTGGCGGTGAGTATCAGCCTGAGTCTGAACTCTTTTCGGCGGAGTTCGATTGCCGCGGCCAGTGCGGGCGGGGAGAGCCCGGGGACGGAGTTGGGAGGCGATAGGCCACTGTACTCCTGGCCTGTTCGCATCGCGTACCTTCTGGTCGCAATTGTAGCTGCCCTCAACATGTTGCCCCCCGCGTGGACTCCACAGCAACTACTCATGCCTGAGTTTCGTTTACAGGTGGCTGCAATGCTACTTTGCCTGGCGCTGGTCGCGTTTAGTCCCTTGGCCGCGCTTTTTCAGTCGCCTCGAACGCTGATAGGGGCTCTGGGCGAATCTGCTGGGGTCGCCGGCCGCCGCGGTTGCCTTTGGCGGGCCGCCGGGGCGATTGCCATTGTACGCGGCCTGGTCCTGGTTGTTCTGGCCGGGGCCGCGGTCTATTTTCCCGTGGCCCAGTTTCGCCAGATCCTTCCCACCCTGGCCGACCTATACGGGAGTATCCCTGAAATTGGTTGGGGACCTGCCATCATGATCGCTGGCCTGGCTGGTTTACTGTTTCATAGTCTTAGCGACCTTGCTTACCTGCATAGAGAATGACTACAGAGAATCGAACGAGCGTCCGCGCATTTGAGCTTCCTTTCCAGACGGTCTGGGTTCGCCGCAAGGACATGATTGACTTGCGGATTGCGAGAAGGGCACCGGAAACGGACAACTGGACTAACGCCGATCTTGTGGCCCACATCAGTGCTTACCGGCTGGTCGGCGTGAGCATTCAAGACCACAAGAGGCTGGGTGTTGGCCGCTGGCTACGCGCAGCTTGCGATGAAGTCTCTTTCAGGACCGATGAACCGTTGCCATCGGGAATGGTGCGCTACGATGAAGCGGGGCAGATTGCTTATTTTTCGATCTGGCCCCAGCTATCCGAGGATGCCGATGCCCATCACTACGAGCGCAGGGGCAAGATATATCTGATGCAAGACGGTGGAATCGCGCGGATCCGGTTTCCTGTGCTCAACAAGCGGGGCAGAGCCGGTGTACTCGGTGCGGCCGCGGCATTGCTGGCGACAAGGTGAACGTTGCAGAGATTTAATAGCCTTTCAATTGGAAGCTTGTAGATCCGTCGTAACTGCTGAGCCATGTTCAGTGTGTGCACTGTGTGCGGCCTGTTTGGGCGGAATGTACCGTCAGTATTTCTGTAGGGATCTCGCCATGGTCATGGCGGTGAACGTTGGGTATACATGGGAGTTGCCTCGCCTGTCTTGCCTGCGCTGGCACATACTCTGAAAGTGCCAAGGCGCGGGGTAGGGGGAAGCCCGGTCGCAGCGGGTCGTCAAGGTCATATTGCCACACACTCGCTGC
>JAPPKG010000121.1:0-2829 GCA_026914085.1 Caldilineaceae bacterium
ATTTCTGTGTTTTTCCACCCCCCACACCCCCCCCCCCTCTCCCCCCTTTTGGGGGGGGCCCCCCCGGGCCCCCCCCCCTTGGGGGGGGGGCCCCCCCCCCCCAACGCCCCCCCTAAACCATCCCTCATCGACCTGGTGCCGATATTCGAACGGGTGCCTAATCGAACGGGTGCCCAATCGAACGTGTCCAGCCAGACCACGTCCCGCCGGCCCCTCCAGATCCCAGCAGCTGCCGGCCTTGTGCCTGCCCTCGCACCCTCCCCAACTGACGGACTCCACCGTACGGCCAGGCCAGGCGCCTGCACTGCGTCTCGCCCAAAGACAGTATACAACTCCAGCCGCCGCTGGCACTGATTCCCCGCCAGACTGTTCCCACCCAAAGTCTAAAATGCACCCTTTCAAACCGACTGACAGAACGGTCCGTCATTGCGAATCCAGGCAGACCGCACACAGTACACGCACAGAACATGGCACAGTAACTACACGGAAACAGTTGCTTCAAGACGGCCGGCCACTAGACGTCCCCGATTTCCACGACCACCTGTCCTTTATTCGTTCCCCGTATTACGGCGATCAGCGAAAGCACGGCAACCGCAAAGGGGTACTTTCGCCTAAGCAGACCTGCCATCGCTCTCTTCGTCTCTTCGTCATCTGAGATCGACCTGACAACGCCTTCCACCCAGGGACCCTGAACGTTGCCCCTCATGTCACATCGGGCAACCCTGACACGCGGGTTGTTGCGAGCACGTCTGACTTTCCAACTGTCGCCATGCGTCCATACCAGCAACTTGCCCTCTTGCGCAACAGTCCAGACTGGTGTTTTGACCGCCTGTCCGTTCTGGCGGAAGGTCTCCAGAGCAATATATTTGGGATTGCCTATATCTGACAGCTTCACGCGCCTGACTTCCTCGTTCTAAGCCCGTCACTCCGAAAGTCTATCGCGCAGAACGATATCGCGTCTGCCCGTCAACACTGAATTGCCCTCGGAGTCGAGGCCCTCCTCTATCTCCATGATCAGCGCCGACACCTCCTCGCCTGCCCCCGCGAAGATCCGGTCGGAGCCGGCATTCGAGTCTCTACTGAAATAGAACTGGGTAGTCAGAAGTTCACGCCCGTCCATCCGGACCTTCACGTGGATATGTCGAGGGCGTGGATTGTAGTCGCCCGGCATGATTGTCCTGAAACTGTAGCGGCCATCCGGCCCGGTTTCCGATTCACCATACGACTGAAAGTTCACATCCCTTCTCGAACTGTTGGAGTCGCCTGGGTGCATGTAGATTCCGTTATCATCGGTCTGCCATATCTCGACAACCGCGCCGGGAACGGGAATACCTGCACCGTCGTAAAGAGTTCCTTCAAAGACGAGAATCTCCCCGGCAGGCCTTCCCCCTGCCCCGTCCACGACGAAGAGATCGTTGTCTCGATCGTCCGGCATCTGCACAGGATAGAAGGGCCCTTCGGTCTGTGAAGGTGTGTAGTATTCAATCTCAATTCGCAGCGCCTCGAGGTCTTGTTCAACTGACACCTCGCCCAGGTCACCTTCCTCCTGACTCGCCGCGCTCACTTCCTTTGCCGGGTTGCCTTGAGGCGCTTGCATACCGGGCTCTGCGCCTATATCGGTGGCCACACATGCGGCCAAAGCTAACGCCGCCAATGCTGCCGCGAGCAGTATGCTTTGGAGTGTTCGCTTATTCATGGGATGTTCTCTGGTCATTCAGAGGGAAGCGAAAGTTGGGCCGCATCGCCTCCCTCAACTATCCAGGGCAATATCAAATTCAGCCTCGGTCTTAGCCTGGACGGCTTCCAGCGAGGCCCCCTCCATCAGCTCCGTGACGGTTAGGCGTCCGTCCAAGAAGCGAAAGACGGCCATTTCGGTGATGATCACCTCAACCGCCCCTGTCGCAGTCAGCGGCAGCGTACAGGCCGGCACTATCTTTGAACTCCCGTCACGGCTGTTATGGGTCATGGTCACGATCAGGCGCCTGGCGCCCGTTGCCAGGTCCATCGCCCCGCCTACGCCCAGCAGCGGCCTCCCTGGTGCAGCCCAGTTGGCCAGATTGGCCTGCTCATCTACCTGCAGTCCCCCCATGATCGCCACATCCACGTGCCCGCCCCGGATCATCGCAAAGGAGTCGGCACTGTCAAAGTAACTGCTGCCGGGCAATGCCGTCACCGGAATCTTGCTGGCGTTAATCGGGTACTCCATCGCCCCGCCGCTCTCCGGCGCGGGACCCACCCCCAGCATGCCGTTCTCTGTGTGCAAAATAATGCCGTGCGCCGGTGTGATCAGGTCCGCCACAAGAGTCGGTATGCCCACACCCAGATTGACAATGTCCCCAGGCTTAAGTTCGGCCAGCGCACGACGCGCCAACTTCATTCGCAAACCGCCAGCTCTTTTGCCGCTCTCGGCAATCGACGCCGACGAACCCAGGTCGGCCTCTGACGTCCTCACCGGCACCAGATAGTCGACGTAACATCCTGGCGTATGCACCGACTCTGGCCGCAATTCCCCGGCCGGCACGCACTCCTCAACCTCTGCGATGACGAGGTCTGCTGCCGTGGCCATCGCTCTGTTGAAGTTCTGCTCAGTCATCCGGTAGACAAGGTTGCCGGCTGCATCCGCGGTCCACGCCCTGATCAGCGCGACATCGGCCTGCAAAGCCGGCTGAAAGACATGCAGGCGGCCGTCGATCTGTTTCCTTTCCCGTCCTTCGGCCAGCACAGTGCCGGCCGCCGTCGGTGTGTAGAACCCGCCTATCCCGGCCCCGCCCGCCCGAATCGCCTCCGTCATCGTGCCCTGCGGCATCACTTCAAACTCGATTGCACCCG
>JAPPKG010000512.1:0-2820 GCA_026914085.1 Caldilineaceae bacterium
AATGCGCCCCGGGCAACGACTGAAACACCTCGATCAACCGCTCAATCCCCTTATAACGCCGCACGTTCCCGAAGTAGAAAAAGACAAAATGTTCATCGCTCAGCCCCATCCGCCGCCTCGCCTCGTCGCGACCGACCTCGTTGGGGTACGGGTACATGAAATTCCCGTGATTGATGACGTGTACACCCTCCGTACGATGAAAATGCGTCCGCACCAACTCGCGCGCGTGCTCGCAATGCACGATCACCGAGTTCGCCAGATGCGTGATGGCCGTCTGCGCCAGGTGGTCCAAATCGCGGCTGTTGGTCTCGTGCGGATACAGGTTGTGTACCGTCCACACGATCCTGTATCCAAGCAGTCGCGCTAGGGCCAGGTTGTCGATAAGCTCGGCCAAGAGCCCCAACTGCGCCTCCAAGTCTTCGCCGTCATACATATAGTTCGGCCAGTTGAGATGCAGGACGTTGATCTTGCCCCGGTTCTCGTGCAGCCACGCCTTCGTCAGCGTCTCAGGATGCCCCGCCTCCAACTCGACGCCAACCTCCCGCATCGCCCTCCCCAGCAACGCCCCGTACGGATTGGCCCGGTCCAACGATAGCCCCGCCGCTTCCCAGAAAAAAACACCGCGCATAATCCTGTCCTGCCCTGGCATGAAAACTGATAGCTGCGTATTCAAATTCGTGCAATGTTTCGCTGCTGATACTTCAGTCGGGGGGATCCTGCAACGCTACTCTATTTCCACTACGCGCCGACTCGTTGGCCGCCTCCACGACTGCCAGCCCGGCCAGCCCCTCCTCACCGGGAATCGGATTCGCTCCCTCTCCCGCAACCGCCCTGCCAAACGCCTCCATCAGGGCAACGTGCGGCCGCGGCCCGCCCGGTCCGATCGAATAGTCCCGCGCCCCCTCTGCCGTGAGCACCCGCAATCTTCCTGACGAGTCCTTCGCCGAGATCGGTCCTGCTTCGATCGAACCCTCGGTCCCCCAGATCTCGAGCCCGTTGGCGCGATCCGGCTCGTGGTTGGCAGTCGTCCAGTGACTGGTCACCACCGCCTGCGCACCGCTCGCCAGCCGCAACAACAACGTCGCCGTGTCCGCCACCGGCGACCTGTCGACCAGCGTCTCCACCAGCGCCGCAACCGATTCCGCCGGCCCGCACAGAAAACGCAGCAGGTCGATACAGTGTATCCCCAAATCCATCACCGGACCGCCGCCGCTGATCTCCGGGTCATGATGCCAGACCCCCGGCTGCGGCGGAAAACGGTCCGAAAAGTTGATACGCGCCGCCGTCACCTGCCCGATCGCGCCCGCCTCAAGCAGGCTCCGAATGCGCTGATGACGCGCATTGAAACGCTGGTAATGGCAGATCGTCAGCATCACTCCACTGGCCCGGCACGCCTCGATCATCTCCCGCGCCTCGCCGGTAGTCATCGCCATCGGCTTCTCGCACAGCACACGCTTACCCGTCTCCGCCGCCAGGACCGTCTCCCGCGCGTGCAGATGAGGCGGCGTGGCAACGTAAACGGCGCTTACTTCACTGTCCTCCAGCAGCGCTTCCACGGAATCATACGCGCGCCGCGCACCATGCCTCTCCGCAAACGTCTGCGCCGCGCCCAAATCCCGCCGCGAAACAGCCGCCAGCTCGTGACCGTCCGCCGCCGCGATCGCCGGCGCAAACTGGCTCTCCGCGATCTTGCCCGCCCCCACGATTCCCCAATGGACCGTCATACCTCGCTCATCCTCGTTACCAGTCCTTTTCGGCACATTGCACTCGAACCGATCGGCTACTGCTCCACCGCCTCCTCACGCCCGCTCTCCAACGCCCGCTCCAGCGCCGACGCCACCCGGATCGCCGCCAGCCCGTCTCGGCCCGTCACGATCGGCTCCCACTTCCCCTGAACAACCCCCACAAAATGGCTGAACAGCGAACGGAACATCCCCTCCTGCCGCCCGTGCAGCACCGGCGTATACCCAATATCCGGGTAGTCCGGCTCTCCGCCGACATGATAGATCGCAACCGAGTTCTCATGCCCCAACACCTCAGCCGCGCCCGCCCTGCCGTGAATACTGAAATGCTCCGCCTGCGAACGCCCGCTGAACGCCGGCGTGCTCCACGAAGTCTCCAGCACCCCCACCACGCCGTTATCGAAAGTAAAAACGCCGATGATGAAGTCCTGCTTTCCCTTCGCCTTCTCCCGCGAATACGCCTTCACGCTGGTAATCGGCCGCCCCACAGTCCACAACATCATGTCGATATCATGCGGCGTCAGCCAGTACGCCAGCGAAAACTTGCCCAGCACCCGCTCCGCCGCTAACTCGATCGTATTCCGCCGCGAATACAAGTGCATCACCTCACCGATCTCCCCCGCCGCCACCGCCGCACGCATCGCCGCATAGGGATGGTCGAACCGCAAACTGTGACACACCATCAGCTGCACGCCCACCCGGTCCGCCGTCTCTACAAAACTCTGCGCATCCGCCGCCGAGACCGCCATCGGCTTCTCCACCAGCACATGCTTGCCCGCCTCCAGCGCAGCCAGCACCGGCGCCGTGTGCATCCACTCCGACGCCGCCACCACCACCGCCTCAATCTCCGGGTGGCTGGCCAGCATCGCCTCGTGCCCGACATTCGCATACCCCGGGACCCCGTACTGCCCCGCAACTTCCTTCGTGGCCCCTTCACTCCGCCCCGACACCGCCACCAGGTTGGTCTCGCTCAGTTCGCTTGCCAGCCGCGCGTACACGCGCCCCATCCGCCCCGGTCCGACGACGCCTATCTGCAAAGGTGAATAAGTCATAAAATGATTGCTTTCCCTCTTGGTCT
>JAPPKG010000059.1:0-25108 GCA_026914085.1 Caldilineaceae bacterium
ACCCGCCCCAACTGGCGGACTCCGCCGTACGGCCAGGCCTGGCGCCTGCACTGCGGCTCGCCCAAAGACGGTATACAACGCCAACCACCGCTGGCGCCGATTCCCCTGCAGGCTGTTCCCACCCCAAATCTGGTATGCACATCTGGAAGCGATTTCACTGCTAGGGACTGGATGGCAAACTTGCCACGGTATGGTAAGCACAAAATCCCTGACGAGAGGCTTCACCCGGAACCGATTACACTTGGAACTACAGAATCCTGTGAGATCGGACGGTCAACGTGATAAAATCCCGGGCTATGAACGCACTTACAATTACCCAACTGACTTCGCACGTCACCTCACTGTTTGAGCAGGACGATCTGCTCCAGGATGTCTGGGTCCTGGCCGAGGTCAGCCGGTGGACGAGGGCGGCCAGCGGGCACATCTACTTCAGCATGAAGGACAGCGGCGCGGTCATCAACTCCGTCATGTGGCGGGGAAACGCACACCGGCACACCTGGCTCCCAATTGAGGGCGACCAGATTCTGGCCCACGGGCACGTGACCGTCTACCCCGAGCGCGGCCAGTACCAGTTCTACGCAGATGAGATTCGGCCTGCTGGCCGGGGACAACTATATGCGCAATTTGAAGCTCTAAAAGAAAGGCTTGCCGCCGAAGGGCTCTTCGAGGCGTCGCGCAAACGACCGATTACCGCAAGACCGCGGCGGTTAGGCATTGTCACGAGCCAGAGCGCCGCCGCGTTTCAGGATGTCCTGCGCGTCCTCGGCCAGCGCTGGCCTTTGGCTGAGGCCGTGCTTTTTCCGACGCAGGTCCAGGGGACAGAGGCCCCCAGGCAGATCGAGGCAGCGTTAAAGGCTGCAAACAGTTTCACGGGAGCGGCAACTTCTGGCCGCGCCCTCATCGAAGACGATCGTGACGCATTGCCCCTACTGTTTGCAGACAACGGCCGTGGTTCCTCCGATGCGCCGCCTGAGACGATTGCAGAAGGCGAGGGCCTGCTGGATACGATACTGCTTGTACGCGGGGGCGGGTCGATTGAGGATCTGTGGGCTTTCAATGACGAGGTCGTGGCCTACGCAATTGCCCGGAGTCAAGTGCCGGTCGTAACCGGGATCGGCCACGAAACCGATTTCACGATCGCTGATTTCGTCGCCGACTCGAGTGCCCCCACGCCGACGGGGGCGGCGGTGGCTGCGACGCCAGACCGTTGGGAGCTGCTGCAGGATGCGAGGCAAACGGAGATATGGTTGCTCCGAAACGGCATGGGAGCCGTTTCTGAACGGTTGGCGCAGCTGGACGAGTTGCGGCGCCGTCTGCTGCGCAGCGCGCCATTGCGCCAGATTGACCTCGCGCGTCAGCGGCTGGATGAAGCCGATGATCGACTTCGGCGCGTTCTGACCGTAGAGCTCCGCCGCCGGAGGGAGCAGCTGTCCTCCGCCGCCGCACGGTTGGAAGGGCTGAATCCTTCAGCCGTGCTTTCACGTGGCTACAGTATTGTTCAACGGGTCGACGGAGCGGTAGTAAGTGCCCCCGAGCAGACGTCCATAGGAGAGCGATTGCAGGTCCGCTCTGCAGGCGGAGCCTACCCTGTGGTGCGTGAAAGCGACTGAGAAGACATCTGCCCCGAATTCAGCCAGCAGGAGCTTAACCGCTTGCGGCGCTGTGCCACATGCTGCCAGAAGCCCAAAGAGGCCGCCTCTTTGGATTCAAACCGCCTACGTCAACGATCCGCGGATCTCCTCGATGGCGGGGTCGATCTCCTCGATCTTAGCGTACTCCTCATCCCAGAAAATCTGGCTGGCCATGCCCTCGATCAGGTCATGGCTATAGCCGAAACGGGTCCACAGTTCGCGTTTCATGCTCTGGAGGCGGTCGTGTTGGCCGGGCCGGCTGAGGTCTAGAATCTCGCCAACTGACGCGCCCAGGAATACAGCCTTGGCCCAGGCCTCCAGCGTATCAACATCCGGCCTGCCGCCATGGCGCTCGTAAAGGTCGGCGCTTACCGACGGATAGCGGTCGTAGCTATCGGTGGCGATGGTGACGACGTTGTCCTGCGCGCCCAGGCCGAGGAACTTGGCGGTCTTGATCGCGCCGACGATGTTGCAGATGCAACTCGGGCCAAACTTGCCCCGCAACGCCTTCGCTTCCTGGCTCTCCAACCCGAGACGGTCAACCAGAGCATCCGTTCCTGACTGGGCAACCTCCATCCCTTGAACAGTCTCCTCGTCGTTGATGAGCATGAGGAGATCGGTGTTGAAGACGTTGTGAATCAACGTAACCATCTTATCGCCAATGCCCTCGATCCGGTGCTGGCCCTGGCCGCCGTCGAACAGAGTCGAGCACTGGCGCGGTTCAAGGGCCACAATACGGGCATCGGGGTAGAGTGACTTGACATGGTCTCCCGCTGCCAGCGTGCCGGCGCTGCCGGGCGCGCTGACGAACGCTGCAACCTGGCCGTTGCCAACCCCGGCAGCGGCTCTTTCGACAGCATCCCCGGTAACGTGGCGATGAAAGCGGTAGTTGGGCATCAGCTCGAACTGCGCGAGCACGACGTACTGCTCCGGCTTACTGACGTATTCGCTATGTGTGCGCTCCAGGGTCAGAATGACGTCCGATTCGGTCCCCGGTGTTAGATCCAGTTCGCCGCCGTACTTGCGGATGCGCTCGTACCGCTCCTGGCTCATCGTGTCCGGCATAACGACGACAGCCTGGTAACCCTTCAACGCGCTTACGTAGGCCGTCCCGATGCCGAAATTTCCTGTACTGGGGCCAATGATCCTGCGGTCCCCCGGCCTCAAGCCGTCTAGCGCCTCGGCTTCGGCCAGCGTCGTATAGGCGGGGCCCACCTTCATAGAGCCGCTGGGAAAGTTGCGCCCACTGAGTACGATGATATTGGCCTGGACGCCGGTCAGCTCCTTGGGCAGAATGATGTGCTCTACGTCTGTACCGGTGTTCTTCCAATTGATGTTAAAGAGGTTGAGCGGGGCAAGTTCGTCTGTCGACAGGGCCAAATGCGCGTTTTCCCGAACACTGGTTGGGAGCCGAGTCGGGTCGCGCATTTCTGCGTAAGTTGGGCCTGGTACGATTTGTCGGGTCACTGCGAAATCTCTCCTGGTTCAGACTTTGGCGCGACAACTCCGTCTTAAGCCGTGCAAACAGTATCCAAATCGTAACAGATACGCGTATCTATGGCGAACCTGAAGAGGCTGAGCAAGATGGACAACGCATTATCAGTAAGTGATCTGAATTTCGGGAAATGGCCCATCGAGGTATTCGCTTAGCTCACACAGCTTCAATTCCCACGCCAGTCCATTTTTCGATCGACCATCCAAAAGCTGATGAGAGTGCACCCAGTCAATACAGTGGTGTCTAGCAGGAGACGAAAAGAGAGAGGACCCAAGATAACTTGGCGCAATGCAGAGGCGGCATATGTAGCCGGGCTCAGGAAACCGAGCCAAACCAGCCAGTCAGGCAGGCGTTCTGGCGGTATCAGTACAGGTCCGATCGTCAACATCAGAATCGTCAGCAACCGTCCAACGGCTGAGGCTTCCTCCGGTGTCCGAAAACTGACCCCTATTAGCGCGCCAATGCCTGCAAGGGGAAGGGCGCAAAGCGGTATGACCACAAAAGCCAGCTGATGTAAATGTAGCTCCAGCTCCAGTATCCAGGCTCCTCCGAGCAGTACAACGAACAGCGACGGCAGGAACAGGATAAAGAAGGCGGAAGACGTCGCAAGTATCAGAACGGCCTTACGAATCGGCAAGGTGGCGAAATAATCCAGACTGCCTGCCGTTTTCAGGTAAGCAAAATGACTGATCAGCTTTCCCATGTGTTCAAAGAGCAGGGCCATCACCAGATTGCCAACCAGGACGAAGGAGAGAGCGGAGGCGCCCAACTCGCGAGCGAAAGAGCCGAGCAGCAGGATCCCAAACATTGGCAGGACCGTACCCGTCAAGGCAAGGTTTCTCCAACCCCACCGCCAGTTGCTCAACTCAATGAGAAACAGGTCCCAAAACTGCAAATGCAGTGGTAGGGGAAGTCTTGTTTTCATCAGGTGTAGTGCAGGTAAAGGTCTTCCAACGTGGCTGAGCTGAGTTGGAAGTCGTCGATCCGAGCGAGGTCTATAGCAGACAAAGTGGCATCGACCTGATCCTGGTCAAGCCGGACTAACCAGTGACCTTTTGCCAGTTTCTGCGGCCGCAAACCAATGGGAAGGTTCGGAGGCGACTCTGGCTGGAAGCGCAGTTCCAGGCGAAGCTCCCTGCTTAGCCTTTTCTTCAAAGTCGAGGGTTTGCCCAGTGCCACCAGCCGCCCTTTATGCAGGATGCCCACCTGTTGAATTATCTTCTCGGCCTCAATCGCGTCGTGGGTTATGAAAATGATCGTCGTACCTTTTTCCCTGTTTTCGGCGCGCAAAGTCTGCCAGACATGCCTGCGTCTTTGCGGGGCCAGCTCGTTGGTCGGTTCATCCAAAATAAGAATCGGCGGCTGCCCAGCCATGGCCGCGGCAAGTTGCAGCAAGCGCTGCTGACCGCCCGAAAGGCGCGAACACTGTGCGGTTCGTATGGCATGCAGGTCCCATAACTGCAAGAGTCTTTCACGTTCGCGGCTTGCTTCCCGACGACTACAGCCGCGGAGGTGGGATGTGAAGTACAGTGCCTCACTAACGGTGAGGGAATTGAGCGCGCGAGCGGCCTGCGGCATGTATCCTACGTGCCTGGGTACGTGGAGGGGATCCTCTTGCACAGGCCGGCCGTAGAGTCTGACCGTTCCTCTTGTGGGCTGCAAGAGGTTTACCATCTGTTTGACAAGTGTACTCTTGCCCGCGCCGTTGTCGCCCAATAGTCCGAATATTTCGCCCTCGACGACATTGAAGCTAATGCCGTCATTGGCTCGTGTGTTCGTACCCGGGTAGAGTTTCGTGAGAGAAGAGACCGAATAGACGCTGGAGGACATATCCCTCATGTTTTGGGCGAAGGTGGAAACATGGATCTGGAACAGAAACAGGCAGCAAGACCTTGGTCGTCTTCCTCACGTAGGAGACCACGCAAAACCATTCTCAAAGCTTCATGATCTCTGCTACGGCATCCAGATCCGGTGGTATGACCGCGGGTTCACCCGCGATCCGCATGGCGGACGGAACGTCCTTCAGGCCATTGCCTGTACTGATAACGACGACAGTTTCACCTGGTTCCAACAAGCCTAGGCTCTGAGCCAGCTGGAGCCCCGCGAGGGCCGTCGCGCCGGCCGGCTCAGCAAAGACGCCGCCCAGACGGGCCAGTGGCAGAATTGCCTGCAGAATGGCCTCGTCTTTGACAAGCAGAAAGGCGCCGTCGCTTTCGCGAACCGCCCGCAAAGCCTTTGTCGCGTCGCGCGGTGCGTTGACACTGATCGAGTCTGCTGCCGTCTCGGCTACGACCGGCTGCGGCACCTCCAGGCCATCGCGCCAGGCGTTGTGAATGGCGGCGCTGGCCGTGGACTGTATCCCAAATATGCGTGGCACCCTTTCGGTCCATCCGAGAGTGTGCAGTTCCCAAAAGCCCTTGTAGACGCCTCCAATGATTGACCCGTCTCCGACGGAGACAAAGACTGAGTCGGGCGCGATGAATGGAGCGTGGTTACCAGGTGTACCGTCTGGCCTGGCGATGTCGCCTGCCTCAGCCAGCTGTGCGGCGATCTCGAAACTGACCGTCTTTTTGCCTTCGGTCATATAAGGATTGTAGCCCGTGTTGCGATTGTACCAGCCGAATTCGCCACAGGCGCGCACACACAGATCGAAGGCGTCGTCGTACGTGCCGTCCACGGCGAGAACCCTGCTGCCATAGACGAGCAGCTGCGCAATCTTGGCCTGAGGCGCCGTCCGGGGCACAAAAATAACGCTGGAATGTGAGGCCGCCGCACTCATCGCGGCCAGCGCCGCTGCGGCATTGCCCGTGCTGGCGGTGGCAACGACTTCGCGCCCCGTCTCGCGGGCGCGTGCGACCGCGACGGCCGATGCTCTGTCCTTGAAAGAGCCGGATGGGTTTCTGCCGTCGTCTTTCAGAAAGAGATTTCGCAGGCCCAGCGTTTCGGCAAGGCGATCTGCGCGTAGCAGAGGCGTGTCTCCCACGGGAAGCGGCGGTAGAGAATCCGGTTTAACGGGAAGCAACGGCCACCAGCGTTCTGTCGTGCGGGCAGTGGAGTGGGACCAGGAAACGATGGGATTGGCACGGCCGCCTTGAGACGGACCTGCCCGGCTATTTCGCATAGCACCAATTGCTTCATAGTCGTATACGGCGTCCAGATGGCCCAGGTCGCTGCCAAGGTTTGGACGGCAAGGGCAGACATAGTCGACCGAACCCTGCGAAAAAGTGCGACCGCAGCGAAGGCACTGCAGTCCCGTCAAAAACGTCTCCGAATGTGGAGATGGCATTGGCCCATTTCCTTGATTATGGCTCATACTTTCTTTCGGTATGGTATAGTAGGAGGGATGGTGGCGTTTAGCAAGTCGATACTCCAATACATACACGAAATGGAGTCTGAACTCTGTTGTATCAGACTTCACCGAGAGATGAAGTCTGAGATCCGGAGCGGCCGGGTCAGGCCAAAATGGGAGTATAGGTTCGACAATGACCGTTTCTGCAAAGAGAGAGGTGAGTGTCAGCGCTCTGTCATGGCGAGTACTGGTAACCACTGACGTGCTCTCATATCTGGTCTTCGCCATTGGCGGCCGAATCATGCACAGCTCGGGTGGGCCCGCAGACTGGCTGTCCAATACCCCCCGTATCATCACCCCATTTCTGGTAGGATGGTTTGCCGCGGCACTCCTCTTCGGGGCATACCCTCGGTCAGGCGGTATTGGACTGCGCAGATTTGCGCTGAATTCAGTTATGGCAGTCCTCGTCGGGAACGCCTTTGGGTTTGCCTTGCGGGCCACCGTGTTTGGCGATGGAGTCGACTGGGTATTCGTCTTGGCGGCCGTTGGGCTGACCACACTGGTGCTGGTTGGGCTGCGCCTGCTCTATTTCTGGGTTACGACGTTGAGGAGCAAAGAAAGTGGCTGGCGCCGGAAAGAGTAAAATGCAGAAACGAGGAAGAATGGGCCCTTGTTCTGTCCAATCCCGGTGTCAGGAAAACCGGATAGCTGCAAGGAGACTACCTCCGGACTCTGATTCAAACCATTTTGCAACCATCCCCTTTCTGCAGCGTAAACTGAAGTGGTAGAAAGGAAAAGATTTCGGCGCAAAACTTCTGTTCTTTCTGAGCCTGTGCAGGAGACCGCCGGATCCTGAGATCCGCCCACCGCCGCCCGGTGGGCGCCCGGTAAATCGAAAGGAGATGGGCAGAAACCTCATGCGAATCGCCCTCTTTAGCGACATATACAAGCCCTATATTAACGGTGTCGTAAATCACGTGGGACTGCTCAAGGAGCACTTCGACCGCTGGGGAGAGCAAGTGTATCTTTTTGTTCCGGAGCAGGACAAAAAGACTGTGGATGAAAGTAACGTCATTCGCCTCCCCAGCATTCCAATCGCCGACACAGGCTATCACTTGACGGTTCGGGTAGACTCGCGATGCCGTGACATTCTGAAGCTGATGGACGTAATTCACGTTCACCATCCATTCATCAGCGGCAGCTTCGGACTCAACTTTTCGCGGCGCTACGACATTCCGCTGGTCTTCACCAGCCACACCCGGTACGACCTGTACGTGCAGCAGCATCTTCCCCTGGTGCCGGAAACAATCTCCGACACAGCCTTGCACGCTTTTTTCCAGCGATTCAGCCAGCGATGCAGCGCGATTATCGCCCCGAGCCATAGTGCGGCCGCGGTCATGCAGACTTGGGGTATCCAAGGACGCGTCGCCGTCATTCCCAACGGCATTGAACTGGGACAGTTTCAAAGTCCGGAACAAGAGGCGACGCGGACCGAGTTCAAGATCCCGGAAAATGCCGTCGTGGGCGTCTTCGTTGGGCGTATCAGCCAGGAAAAAGCCGTAGACCGCCTCCTGGGAATCTTCGCCGCACTGAAAGAAGAGATCCCCAACCTCCATCTGTTGCTTGTCGGGGGCGGGCCCAGCCTGGACGAGTGTCGTCAGCTTGCACGTGACCTGGGGTTGGCGGGGCGGGTCACGTTTACGGGGCCAATTTCATATGAACGCATTGCCGGCGTCCTCGGTGTTGCCGACTTCTTCGTATCCGCCAGTGTGAGCGAGGTGCATCCGCTGACCTTTATCGAGGCCGCGGCCGCGGGACTTCCCGCCATTGGAATCGACTCCCCAGGCGTGGCCGACATGATCCTCGATGAAGAGACCGGTTTCTTGACAGAGAATAACGACCTCAGCTTCGGTCTTCGCATAATGAAAATGGCGCAGGACGCCTGTTTGAGGAAGGAGATGGGATGCGCGGCGCGAAATTACAGCCAGCGTTTTTCCGCCCACCACAACGCACGCGAAGTCCTGGCGTTGTATCAGTCGTTGCAGGAGCAGTGATCCAAGCCGAGAAGGGCAGTCGGATCGAGATTGCAACTAAATCATTTCTCATCTGAATCAGCCCATCGCATCTGGACAAGCGGGACCGCTGCAGCCCGCCCAACGCCCTGGGCGAGCCGACTTCCGTGGAGAGAGGCAACTTCAATGGCAACTTTCAGGGTAGGGAATTGACTTTGATAGAGCAGTCATGCAATAAGGAGTTTGGGTAGCGGGGGGATTGTTTTCGCCCATTTGAAGAGCGTAAGTTAGTGTATTCACTTTCGGATAGAGAAAACTGGCATTGCACTCTATTTGCAGATGCTGTATTATGATTTCAATGCGTTATTGTCGTCTTCCCTCTTTAGGAGAGTTCAGATATGCGTTGGGCGTTGCTGCTAAGGGGTCTGGTCACCTTTGTTTTTGTCCTGCTAGGATGGGAACTAGGCAGGCAGTTAACAGGGGTAGAGGCTCTTGAGAGTTTGACGCTCTCGTCAGCGCGCCTGATTATTCCTCTCTCTATCGTCAGCGGTGTCATTGGGCTTTTCGCCGCACCGTGGCTTACGGTCAAACCTGCAAACGCGCTTCGGTCGAGCTTGCGGCAGATTCCCACCGTACAGCTCATGGCCGCGACTGCCGGAATGGCAATCGGGCTGGCCATCGCCGCCCTCCTGGCCTATCCACTCTCTCTCCTCCCCAATCCGTTCGGTACGATTCTTCCCTTTGTCGGCGTCATCGTTATGGGCTACCTGGGTGTGACGATGATGGTTCTGCGCCATCGAGAAATACTCAACTTCTTCCGTTTTCCCAACGGAAACGAGAACGGCAGGGATCTGCCGATGTTGCCACTCTTCGCGAAGGGCGGCCGGCCGCATCATTCGGATACGATGCTTCTGGATACCAGCGTCATCATTGATGGACGCATCGCCGACGTGGCCGAGACAGGCTTCCTCTGGGCAATACTCGCGGTCCCGAGATTCATTCTGAATGAACTCCAATATATCGCCGATTCTGCCGAGGTGTTGCGCCGCAACCGCGGTAGAAGAGGACTTGAGATTCTTGACAGGCTGCAGAAAATCGAAGGAGTGAACATCGTCTTCCTTGACCAGGACCCGGCAGAAGCACAGCAAGTGGATGAAAAGCTGGTCTACCTGGCCCGCGAAATGAGCGCAGCGATCGTTACCAACGACTACAACTTGAACCGGGTTGCCAAACTGCAAGGCGTGCGCGTCTTGAACATTAACGAATTGGCTAACGCTGTAAAATCCGTGGTTCTTCCCGGGGAAGAAATGACGATCCAGGTGATTCAGGAAGGTAAGGAGATGAATCAGGGGGTCGGTTACCTCGATGACGGTACGATGGTGGTCGTGGAACAGGGCAGGCGCCACATGGGCGCGCGGCTTTCTGTGCGTGTCACAAAGGTGTTGCAGACGAACGCCGGTCGCCTGATATTTGCTGTTCCTGAGGAGGTACAGGAGCGACGCAGAACTTACGAGTCTGTTCGCTGATCGCGCCAGAACCCACTTGACAACCCGGTGACCCAACGAGAAGGACATCGATGACGCTCAGCATCTACAATACCTTGACCCGCGGGCGGGAACCGTTCGAAACATTGGAAGAAGGACGTGTCCGCATGTACGTCTGCGGGCCGACGGTATACGCAGACGCCCATATCGGCCACGCGATGAGCGCCATCGTCTTCGATATGATCCGTCGATACCTGGAGTTCACCGGGTACGACGTAACCTACGTCACCAACTTTACCGACGTCGATGACAAAATTATCGTTAGGGCCCAGGAGACGGGTCAGGACCCCTTTGAGTTGGCGCAGTTCTTTACCGACAAGTACTTGACGCATCTCAGCGACCTGAACATCAAGCCCGCCGACTCCTATCCGCGCGTAACGAGCGAAATCTCCAACATTATTCGGGCAATCCAGGATCTGGGCGAGGCCGACTACGCTTACGCAGTCGATGGAAGCGTTTACTTTCGGGTCGACAAGGATGACGATTACGGGAAACTCAGCCGGCGACGCCAGGAGGACGCCGTAACCGGCACACGTGTCGCAGGTGAAGAAGGCAAAGAAAATGAAGCGGATTTCGCCCTGTGGAAGGGGGCCAAGGAGGGCGAGCCCTCGTGGGATAGTCCGTGGGGCCCCGGCCGCCCTGGATGGCACATTGAGTGTTCGGTCATGTGCCTGCACCACCTCGGTGAGAAAATTGACATTCACGGCGGCGGCAACGACCTGATTTTCCCACATCACGAAAATGAAATCGCCCAGAGCGAGAGTCTCACCGGCAAGACGTTTGCCCGCTATTGGGTCCATAACGGAATGCTCCAGCTGTCTGGCGAAAAGATGAGCAAGTCGATCGGAAACCTCGTCACCATCGACAACTTTCTGAACCAGTACTCAGCCGATGCCCTCCGCATGTTGATCTTCTCGGGCCACTATCGCAAGCCGGTCTCCTATTCGGACGATTCCATCGGCGCGGCTGTGAGAAGCACGGCTCGTCTGCGAGGAGGGCTGCGGCCGGCGACGGGGACCGTTGCCGTGGGCGATGAGGTCAACAATCTGCGCGAGACCACAGAGTCTGCGCGCAGCGGCTTCTGCCAGGCGATGGACGATGACTTCAATACAAGCGCGGCTCTGTCGCACCTTTTTGAGCTTGTAAGAGCCATCAATTCGGCCCGGGCCGCGGGTGTCTCCGGCCCGTTCTTCCAGGCGGCCCAGGATACCTTGCGTGAACTGGCCGCCGTCCTGGGCCTGTCGCTTGCCGAATCCGAAGTCAGCGACGGCGAGGTGCTCGCCGCCAAGCCGTTTATCGACCTGCTGGTCTCTGTGCGCACGACACTGCGAGAGCAGAAGCAGTGGACGGTGGCCGACATGGTTCGTGAAGGGCTCGCAGCCCACTCGGTCCAGTTGGAGGACACACCCGACGGTACAACCTGGCGCATCGAGGACGCCAGGTGAGCGAACTGCTCGTTGGACGGCACGCCGTCCTGGAGTCTCTGCGTGCAGGACGGCGACACTACTACCGGCTGTGGCTGGAAGGCGACGGCCGCACACCGCCTAAAGGCAGCCTCGAAGAGATCGTACAACTGGCCCACAAAACCAAAATCCCTACCAGGCATGTGGAGGGCGGTATCTTTGATCGCATTCGACGTGCGCAGTTGAATCCACAGGGCGTTGCCCTGGAAACGGGCCCGTACCCCTACGTTGAGCTGGACGACATTCTTGACCTCGCGGTCCGCAAACCGGACCCCCTGCTTCTTGTCCTGGACCATCTTGAGGACCCGCGAAATCTTGGCACCCTCTTTCGCAGCGGTGAGGCGTTCGGCGTCGAGGGCGTCATTCTCCCCGAACGCCGCGCCGCAGGCATCACGCCCGCGGTCAGCAACGCCTCCTCCGGGGCCGTGGAACACATCCCTGTTGCGCTGGTGGGTAACGTCAACCGGACCATCGACCTCCTCAAAAAATCGAATATCTGGACCGTCGGACTGGATCTCGGTCCTGAAGCGATCTCGCTCACCGATGCCGACCTGAGCGGCCCGCTGGCTGTCGTCGTCGGCAACGAAGGCAAAGGGCTCAGCCGGCTGGCGCGGGAAAAGTGCGATTTCTGCGTTACGATCCCCATGGCGGGCTCGGTAGACAGCCTTAACGCAGCCATCGCCGGCAGCATCGTGCTCTTTCATGCATTTCAGGCGCGTGCGCCTGCGGAAGATGCTGTAAGTGTCTGAGGTCAAGGCATCTGCTGGCGGGCGTAGGGACTATTTTCTTTTCGCAGCAGAAAAGTCAGATTCCCAGTCCCGGAACCTGTAGGAATGCCCCGCAGATTAACTACGCAGCCACTCTTTGGGCCGCGAGCGGGGCTCGTCCCCGCCCTTTCGCGGCCAGCGAACCGTTTCCTCTATCTTCTGAGCCAGATCGAAGTCCTGCTGCGTCAGTCCTCCTGAGTCTTGCGTGGTCAGGAAAATCTCAACCGAGCGATAGTTTAGGACCACCTTTGGATGGTGGTAGGCGGCTTCGGCCAGAAATCCGACAGCGTTTGCCGTCATCAACGTCACGCGCCAGTTGGCCGTATCGAACCGCCTGTACAACTGACCTTCGCGCAGTGCCCAAGTGGGCAGATTTTCCTCAAGCCACTTGCGGACTTCCTCTTCATCTTCCCATTTTGCCATCGGTTGCCCCGCTTTCGCTTGCAAATGTTGCCCGGTTCTTCTGCGCACGGATCTTTGCTGAAAAGAAAAGTGCGACGTCCATTTTCCTGCCTCCCGCTCCAATCGTGAAATCTGTTTCAAGCAGACTCCGAATGCGGTAAAGCGTGGCGTCATGTTATATAATAGCGGCTGGATTCCGAGACTTACCTGTTCGCAGTAGCGAATGAACTGCTTCAGCTCTCGATGGAGATAGTGAATGGTACGTCGTAAGTTCTACCTGTTGGCAATTGTTTCCTTCCTAATCGCAGTCGTCGTGGTCAGCGCTTGTGCGCCCAATCCGCGCCTGCAGCTAATTTCGCCCAATATGGTCGTACTGGCGGAGGGAGAGACGTTTGTGCCGCCGACACCGACGCCGCGACCGCGTATCGCCGGTCTCTCCGATGAGCAGATCCTGGCAGGTTTGCCACAGGAGGTCGTCGCCCTGATACCTGGCGATGCTGACAGAGGCCTCGATCTGACTGTGCCCCACAACTGTATCGGTTGTCACGTAACTGACAACAGCCTGATAGATGTGGCGCCGACTTGGTTTGAAATTGCTGATACCGCAGTCGGTCGCGCCGAACAGCTGGCGCTTGCCGGGCCGGCGCTGTACCTCTACAACAGCATTACAAATCCGAACGAACACATCGTCGACGGCTATACTTCTGACGTAATGCCATTGACTTACGCTGAGGATCTGAGTAATCAGGACATGGCGGATCTTCTGACCTATCTGCTTACTCAGCGGGCCGAATAGGCTCAGATCGTCTGCAAACTATCTCAATCACGGGAGCCTGGCCCCAATGTGGCTGGGCTCCTTTCGCGTCCGTGACTAGCGCTCAAGATTCTTCCTATCAACCGGCGGGGCCAGAAGAGCGCGCAGGGCCCGGATGTCTTCCGGCGAAGTGCGGCAACAACCGCCGATGAGACGCGCGCCGGCGGCCAGCCAGGATGCCGCCTGCCCTGCAAACTGATCCCCTTCGCTGCCTGGCATCCATGTTCGGGCAGCAGCGTCCCACAGCTCACCGCTGTTGGGATAGCAGACGAGTGGTTTGGCTGTTTTCTCAAGGGCCTTTCGCAGCAGTGGCTCGGCGAAACCGGGCGCTGTGCAGTTCAGACCGAAGGCGACAATGGTGGACGTACTTTCGGCCAGTTCAGCACATGTGACGAAACTCTCGCCGCTGGAAATCTCCTCTCCGTCTCGGCAACTGAAGCTTAGCCAGGCAGGCGTATGCCGGTATTCGTCCAGCAGCTCTACAAGGACTTCCCCTTCCTGGAAGCAGGGGATGGTTTCGCATGCCAGCAGGTCCGGTTCAGCTGCCAGCAGTGCTTCCAGTCGCGGACGGTGCCACTCTCTCAACTCCTGGCTGGCGATGTTGAAATCGCCGCGATACTCGGACCCGTCGGCCAGATAGGCTCCGTAACTGCCCACCGAGGCGGCGACCAGAGGGCGCTTTCGGCTTGGATCCTCGACGGTGTCGTGCAGTTCCTCCCAAAAGCAGTCACGCGCCTGCTGCGCGATGCGCACGCTGCTCTGCAGCAAAGCAGCGCTCTCGGCACGGCTCAGACCGCGGCGTGCCAACCCCTCGAAGCTGGCTTGATAGCTTGCACTGATGGCAACGTCCGCGCCGGCCTCGTAGTAGTCAAGATGGAGTTGGCCGATCGAAGCTGGATCTTCGATCAGAAGCCGTGCCGACCACAGCTCGTCGCTCAGATCGAAGCCTCTCCGCTCCAACTCAGTCGCGAGGGCGCCATCGAGGATGACGACACCCTGGTCGGCCAGGAATGGTTCGAGAGGGTCGCCTGAGTTCATCCCAGAACGGCGGGCGTGTAGCGGCCCTCACGCATGATCGCGAGTTCGGTGCCATCGCTCAGGTGGCCCGTGACATCGAGCGTCGCCGTCCCGATCATCACGTCCAGGTGGAGATCCGAGTTGTTCACGCCGGCCTGCACCAGCTCCTCTTCCGAAAGGTCGGCGCCGCCTTCCAGCCCGATGGGGTAAGCCTTGCCAAATGCGACATGGCAGGCAGCGTTCTCGTCGAAGAGAGTGTTGTAGTAGGTAAGACCACTCCTGAAAATAGGGGATGACACGTCAACGAGGGCGACCTCGCCGAGAAAGCGAGTGCCGTCGACGGCGAAGAACTGTTCGTAGGTCTCCTGGTCGTCTCCCGCCGAGAATTCGACAACCTTCCCTTCTTCAAAGCGGAACCATGCCTCGGCAACTTCCCGGCGGAAAGGGAAACTGGGGCGGGACGTTCGGGTCCAACCGTTTACCCGTAGGCGATGAGGCGTAGTGAACAGCTCCTCGGTGGGAATGTTTGGGAGGAAAATGGGAGTTGCGCAGTCGCCGCCCTCATCATTTGCTTCGGTACCAAGTCCACTGTTGCCTCCGGCCCAGTGCGGCCGATCTGTCAGGCCGATCGTCAGGTCGGTGGAGGGCTGTCCATCTGTACCGGGCGCAGGGTCGAAGAAGTGGAGGGCGCGCACCTGCTTGGACTGCAGCGTTGAACGCGCCGCCGCCAGATGGTTGAGATGCGTCCGCCAGGCCGAGAGCGGATCGTCCGCATCCAAACGGATAATCCGGCGAATCTCCTCCCAGAAGCGTTCCAGCGCTTCTTCCGTGGGAAGGTTGGGAAAGACCTTCTGCGCCCAGGCTGGCGTAGGCAGGGCCGCCACGTTCCACTGCTGCTTCATCTCCATCATCGACGAACGCCACGCCATCGTGGCGCGGTATTCGGCTGTCTGCAGGATACGCAGCTTATTGGGATCGAGCTGGGCGGGGAGCGACGGATCTTCCTCGCCAACCAGGCTGATGGCGGCCCACCTGTCATCCTTTCGTTCGTTAGCGATGGCTTCAATATAGCTGGGAAGGTGCTCAAGTTCCTCCTCAGAACTCCTGCCGGCGCGAATGCTTTGCAGGCGCATGTCGTTGTATTCGATGGCGACGAACTTGGCACCGGCATCATACGCGGCGGAGGCCAGGGCCAGCGCGAACTCACGATGAACGGGCTCAGTGCGAATATCGAGCGATTGGCCCGGTTGCAGGTTGACGCCGAGTCGGATCAGGAGGTTGGCGTACTGTTCAATGTCCCTTTCGGAATATGTCATGGTTAGTCTCTATCCTGTGTACTGTTTGAAGCGCTAAACTGCGGCGCAATGATTGGCGTCTGACTTGACAATCATGGTTCAGCTATCTACAATGTTGTCTGGCTGACGGCCCACTAGCTCAACTGGCAGAGCAGCGGACTCTTAATCCGCGGGTTCGGGGTTCGAATCCCTGGTGGGTCACTCCGGAGCGGGAGGACTCTTTTGGGTCCCCTGCTTTTTTGTTTGAGCTGTCCACTGCTTCAGGAAAAGGGTAAATTCCGGCGGCCCCCAAAACTGTGGTCATACTACTGACCGTCTTACAAATCAGAAACCCGCTGCTCTTTGACTTCCAGGCAGCGGGTCTCGTATTGCATGCGGTTGGGAAACCACTGATCTCTTGGTGACGCAAGTTTCGCGGCAGTCAGGCAATGGTCTCAGAAGTGCCTTTACCTTGTCTCCCGGTAAACGACGTGCTTTCGCAGCACCGGGTCATACTTCCTCAGTTCCAGTCTCTTGTCGTTGTTGCGCCGGTTCTTGGACGTCAAATAGAGATGATGGCTCTCTGTGCTGCGCATCTTCACCAGCTGACGGGGTCCTCTCTTGGCCATTTTAGCCTCCGGTTCAAATCCTGGAGCAACGGTGTGGCTTGCCTGATGGACCAACCAAACACCGGCGCCGCAGCTTACAGTCCCAAACAGCACCCGGTTGGCAGACTGTTCGGGACAGATGGGAAAAGAGCAGAAAGCCGCTCTCTTTGGGACGTAACAATCTTCGCAGCAGATTATAGACGTTCCAGGTTCGGAAAGCAAATTTTCACAGTCCGAGGCGACTCTGGCGAAGCGATTTACTGTACCGGCGTTGCCCCCTGCCCGTTTTCCGCTACAATGACAAGCATCTGAGAGCGCAAGCAAAATAGGATCACGTCGAACCCGCCCAATTGGACTCGCAAAGGGGCCGAGTCCCAATACGTTCCAAGGGAAAGGACAAAGTGTAGCTAAGATGAAAGGACCTGTACGCGTTTCCTTGATGGGCCTGGGTCAGCGGGGGCTGCAACACTTGAAATCGCTATGGACACTTCAGCAACAGGGCGCGGTCCGCCTGGTGGCCTTGGCCGACGCATTTGAAGCCAATCTGGAAACCGGGAAGATCCGCGACTACGTAGAAGGGTTCGAGTCTGACGGCGTCCTGCAAACAACCGACTTTGAGGCGCTCTTGGAACAGGAACCGGATGCACTCTACGTTTGCATTCCGCCCAATGTTCACTCTGGGGAGGTCGTGCGCGCCGCTGAGGCAGGGCTGCATCTGTTCGTCGAAAAGCCGATGAGCCTCTACTTGGACGAAGCGCTGGAGATGGAGGCGGCAATCAGTGATGCCGGCGTCCTCAACACGGCCGGATTCCAGCAGCGCTTTGACGGCCGCCACGAGGCAATTCACCGCCACCTGCGTGAGGGCAGACGACCGCTAATGGCCTGCTACACCTATCATGGTTCCCTTGAAGGGCACAACGTCAAGCACCACCAGACCGAACTGCAAGGGGGGCCAGCCAATAGAGTATGGACTGCCAACCGGGCCTGGAGCGGCATGACAGTCGTCGAAGGTGGCATCCACCTCCTCGACCTCTGGCGCTACTGGTTCGGCGATGTCGAGTGGGTGCAGGCCCATTACCAGCACCGGCCTGAGGCTGATGTCCACGACGGAGCCGACAATCCCTATACCTACAGCGCCCTCTTCGGTTTTGTCGGCGGTGCAACAGGGACAATGACGCTTTCGCGTTTGCGCAAGGTCTACGCCGACCATGGCGACCACCAGGTCCTGTGGACGGAAGGAAGGGCCGAGATCGGCTGGGAGGGCGTCACAACGTACGAATACCACGGCCCATACCCTCCGTCGCAGCCGCCCCCCCAGGATAACGTTACAACAACACTCTACGAAGGGCGGGGCGGTGACGACACGTTTGCCATAAGTAAAGTCTTTGCCCAGGCCATCGCCGAAGGACGGCCTGAGCTGATCCGCTCGCCTTTCAGCGACGCCATGAACAGCCTGGCTGCCGTTATCGGGGCCAACGTATCCGATGATCTGGGCGGTGAGCGGGTTTACCTTGAACAGCTGCTGCGGGCGGAAAGCTTCGCGGCGTACAGGCGCAAGCCATCTTAGCAACGAGAGGACTGAATTCAATGAACTTTCTCATCTATCCACCTCTGTCCCCTGAAGAACTTGAGCAGGTGCGGGCGGTATCGCCGGAGCTGGAGATCGTCAACGCGCTGACCGAAGAGGAAGCGCTCTCCGCGATTCCACAGGCGGTCGGCATGTACGGAAACCTCACGCCAGCCCTGCTCGCGCGCGCCGAGAGCCTGCGCTGGCTGCAGACCCCGATTGCCGGCCTTGAGCACTACATGTATCCGGAACTTGCCGAGAGCGAGGTCGTGGTCAGCAACATGGCCAAGATCTACAGCGACATGATTGCCGACCACGCATTCTGCTTCATTCTGATGTTCGCCCGCGGCATACATCTCTACATGCGCCGCCAGATTCAAGGCGAGTGGCGCAAGGGAACGCCCGTACGCCATTTGGGCGACTGCACATTGGGCGTTATCGGGTTGGGAGGAATCGGGTCGGAGCTCGCCCGCCGCGGCAAGGCGCACGACATGCGCGTAATCGCCGTAGATGCGCGGCCCGACGCGGCGCCGGGACGCAGCCTCGATCTGGACGCGCTCTGGCCGCAGGAGCGGCTTCACGATCTGCTGGCAGAGGCGGACTTCGCGGTCAGCTGCGTACCCCAGACGCCGGAGACCGTCGGATTGATCGGCGCCGCAGAGATCGCCCGCTTGAAGCCAACGGCATACCTGATCAACATCAGCCGCGGGGTCGTCGTCAAGCTGGACGCGCTGGTCGCGGCACTGGAGTCGGGCGCCATCGCCGGGGCGGCGCTGGACGTTTACGAGACGGAGCCGCTTCCGGCGGAGCACCCTCTGTGGAAGATGGAAAACGTCATCCTTACCCCCCACGTCGCTGCCGACAATCCCCACGTACCCCAGCGCCGCATCGACACGCTGAAGGACAATCTGCGCCGCTATCTGGCCGGAGAGACGCCCCGAAACATCGTGGACAAACGCCGTCTCTTCTAGTCTTGACCGCCGGATCTCAAACCAGATGCGGGGACGCCGCGTCGGACCGTCAGATGCCGAGGTACGCTTCGGCCACCTGCGGGTTGGCCAATAGGTCGCCGGCCGCGCCGCTCAGCACGATGTTGCCGGTCTCCAGAACGTAACCTCGGTCGGCAACCTGAAGCGCGGCCTGCGCGTTCTGTTCCACCAGCAGGATCGTCGTGCCCTGGGCGTTGATCTCGCGAATGATCTGAAATATCTGCTGCACGAGCAGCGGGGCAAGTCCCATCGAAGGCTCGTCGAGAAGGAGGATGCGAGGACTGCTCATGAGCGCACGCCCGATCGCCAGCATCTGCTGTTCGCCTCCGGAGAGCGTGCCGCCCGGCTGGCTAAGGCGCTCCTTCAGACGCGGGAAGAGTTCGAAAACTCGTTCCAGGTCATCGCGGACGCCGTCGCTATCGGTGCGTGCGAAGGCGCCCATCGCCAGATTCTCCTGAACCGAAAGGCGGGCAAAGATCTTGCGCCCTTCAGGTGACTGGGAAACGCCCAGCTTGGCCACCTCGTGGGCAGGCATTCTGTCCAGTCGAATACCGTTTTCGCGGCCGGGAAGGGAACTGCTGCCTCCCCCTTGTGGGCTATCCTGAAAGTAGATCGCGCCGGCGCGGGCGGGCAGAACGCCGCTGATAGTGTTGAGCGTGGTCGTCTTGCCCGCGCCGTTCGAGCCGATCAGCGTAACCACTTCACCTTCATTCACGCGCAACGAAATGCCCTTGAGCGCGTGAATGTGGCCGTAGTAGGTGTGCACGGAATCCAAAATCAGCATGTGTCAAGCGCTCGCCGGCCCGGCCGTCTCCTGCACGGCGACCTCGGGCCCAAGGTAAGCCTCAACTACGCGTGCGTCAGCGCGGACCTCCTCGGGCGTCCCTTCGGCGATCTTCTCCCCGTAATCCAGAACGGCAACACTCTCTGATATACTCATCACGACCTTCATGTCGTGCTCAATCAGAAATATCGTGATCCCCTTCTCGTCGCGCAGCCTGTGGACGAGTTCCATCATGCGGTCGGTCTCGCTCGGATTCATGCCGGCAGCCGGCTCGTCCAGGAGCAGCAGACGCGGTTGACTCCCCAATGCCCGCGCAACCTCAAGCAGCCTCTGGTCCCCGTATGGCAGGTTGGTGGACACGACCTCCTCGCGGCCGTGCAGGCCGACGAAACTGAGCAGCGCCCTGGCAGATTCTCGTGCCGCGTGTTCCTCTTCCTGTTGGCGACGCGTGCGCAGGACCGCGCTCCAGTGGGACGCGTGCAGCCGCAGATGCTGGCCGACCAGGACATTCTCAAGCGCGGTCATTCTGCCGAAGAGGCGGATGTTCTGGTATGTACGCGCAACGCCGCGGTCCGTGATCTCGTCCGGCCGCAGACCGATTAGCGAGCTGCCATCGAACAGAATCTCGCCCACTTCCGGCCTGTGCAGGCCCGTCAGGCAGTTGAAGAGAGTCGTTTTGCCCGCCCCGTTTGGGCCGATCAGCGACGTGATAGACCGCTCTGCAATTTCAAGGTCCACATTGTCGACGGCAGTCAGGCCGCCGAACACCTTGGTGACGCGTTGTAGGCTGAGGAGGGCCGTCATCTGACCTCCTCCTCTCCATTGGCAAGCTCCGGAGAGGCTTCCCCCTGCTCCCCTGAAACAAGCCCCTCCACAAGTTCACCGCTGTCGTCAAACCCCGCCTCATCAGGATCGGTGCCTTGCGTGCGGCGGCGGGCCGAGGGAAGGATACCGGCAGGACGCACGATCATCATGATGACCAGAAGGGCGGCGAAAGTAACGATTCGGTACTCGTCGACGCCCCGCAACACCTCCGGCAGCCCCTTCAGCGCCAGTGCCCCCAAAACTATGCCGGCAGGGCTGCCGATACCCCCCACAATGATGAGTGCCAGGGCGTCAATCGAGACAAAAAGCGTGAAATTCTCAGGAAAGATATTGATCTGTCTGGCGGCGTAGAGCTGGCCCGCCATGCCTGCAAAGGTTGCCCCGATGGCAAAGGCGAGCAGCTTCGTGCGCACGAGATGCACGCCGGTGGCCTCTGCTACATCCTCGTCTTCCTGCATGGCGAACCAGGCGCGGCCCAACCGTGAATCGTTCAGGCGAATTGCGACAAAGGCAACGAGGGCTGAGCTGATCAGGGCCAGCAGGAAGATCCAACCCTGCGAGCTGAGCAGACCGAAGGTGACACCGGCAGGTGACACGCCAAACAGCGCCGGCTGCGAAATCTCAAGTATGCCGCGAGGACCGTTGGTCAACTCGCCCAGATTCAGCATGAACAGCCGGATAATCTCCCCAAATCCAAGCGTAACGATGGCCAGGTAATCCCCGCGCAAACGCAGAACCGGAATACCCAGCAGTACGCCCCCGATAGCCGCTGTCAGCATAGCCACCGGCAGGGCCATCCAATAGCCCAGCAGGGGACTGTCCGGAGAAATGCCCATCAGGATAAGCAGACCGCTGATGTAGGGCGAGGAAAAGGGAGCCGAAAGGAAGGCGTATGTGTAGGCGCCGATGGCAAAGAAGGCCACGTAGCCAAGGTCCAGCAACCCTGCATACCCGACCACGATGTTCAACCCCAGGCCCATCATGACGAAAATAAAAACAAGACCCATGACCGAATTCTGGAACTGGTCGAGGATGAAAGGCATCGAAACCACGCCGAGTCCGAGCAAAACCGCCACGATCCTCTGTTCCCGTCCGGGTCTGGACAAACGCATCGCAAAGAGCCCGCTGCCGGTGGCGATCAGAGTGAGCAACAAACGGACCGTCCCCTCATTTGTGCCGAAAGCAGTTACGCCGGGGAGTCCAATCCACGCGATGTAAGCGAGCAAAACAAAGGGAAGGGCGATGCCGGCGAAGCGGCCAACCGACCCCAGAGTGGGGCCGGAGACGTGCGCTGCAAGAAAACCGCTACGCGCTGCTGTAGTCAGATTGCTGCCTCCTGCACTTACGGCCAGACCGGCAAGCGTGCCGGCGCCCGCAAACAGGAGGATCTGAAGCAAAAACCGAATGAACGAGACTTCCGCTTGCACAATCTGTCCGGGAGATACCCCAATCAAGGCGGCAACGTTGATAGGGACGATCTTGTCCAAAACAGGTTGGATCGCAACGCCATTGCCCATCGCAGCGGCAAAGATGCCGCTCACGACCGCAATGAGCAGACCCGTTGTCAATCCCGCCAACAGCCCTCTTAGAGCTAAGGCTGTTCCTGGGCGAGCAGTAAGGAGCGCATGCAAATAGGACCGGTCTGAATCAGCATTCGCGCCAATCTCCCAGCCCGGTTTTCCCTCGTCACCCTCTAGCCCTTGCTCCGGATTTCTTGCGAGATGGTGCGCGGCTTCGCGGCGCAAGTTCAGCCAGAAGAACAGGGCAGAAATGAGCGCCAGCACCGGCAAGGCAGAACCGCCTATCCGGCCGGGGATGCCAATGAGTATCAGGTAACTCAAAAAGGCGAAGCCGATAAGCCCGGTCCTGATTGAACCTGCTGCAGATTGGAGAGCCATCAGGCTTTCTTCTCGCTCAACACTTCACCGAACAGTCCCGTAGGCCGGAAAATGAGTATGAGCACGAGCAGGCTGAAGGCGATCACGTCCTTGTATTCTGTGGGAATGCCCAATGCGCTGGGACCAACTGCTTCGATCAATCCGAGTATGAGCGCGCCGAACATCGCCCCCGGGATGTTGCCGATTCCCCCGAGCACGGCGGCCGTGAAGGCCTTGAGCCCTGGAATAAACCCGCTGTTGAACTTCACGACTGTGTTATGAAAGCCGAGCATGACACCCGCCGCCCCGGCCAGGGCCGACCCCAACATGAACGTGACGACGATGACTGCGTTGACGTCAACACCCATCAGCGATGCCGTGGCGCGGTCTTCGGCGACCGCACGCATGGCGCGCCCCAACTTTGTACGTTGGATGATGAAATACAGGGCCAGCATCAGGAGTATCGAGGTGATGAAGATTATGGCCCCCGTGTAGGGAATGAACACATCGCCCAGCCGCAGACCGCCCGAAATCAGGGCAGGTTTGCGATAGCTGTGCGGGCTTACCCCGAATATAAGCAGCACCGAGTACTGAAGGAAAAGTGACGCGCCGATTGCGCTTATCAGGGGGACCAATCGCGGCGCCTGGCGCAAAGGCCGGTAAGCGAGGCGTTCCAGGGCCACCCCGATTAGGACCGAAGCCGCCATCCCAATGACCATGATAGTCAGCAAGGCGATGACAACGATCGCCCACGGTCCCTCCATCCAGCCGCGCGCCAGCGCAAATTGGAGAGCGAAGTAACCGGTAATGCCGCCGATCATCATGACTTCGCCATGGGCGAAGTTGATCATGAAGAGGATTCCGTAAACGAGCGTGTAGCCTAATGCCACCAGGGCATAGACTCCGCCCAGAACCAGGCCGTTAAGTGCCTGGGAAATCCAGAATGAGGCAGGGTAGCCCTCCGCCAGCCCTACGGTGGTAACCCTCCACACGACGAGAACTACGATGGCAGCGCCAAATGCCCGGGTGAAGTGTTTCAGGGCTGCACGACCATCCGTGCCTGCCGCCCGCGCCGTCACCGGCCTGGAAGTCATTGTCGTTTTGGAAGAGTTGATGGAGAGTTTAGCGGAGAGGGAACTTGAGAGTTCCCTCTCCTTTGGGTTTGGAGGGTTACTCCATACCGAAACCGGAAACCTGGCTGAAACCGCCTTCTGCGACCTGGAAGATCTGTACACCGCCTGCGCCGCATTCGCCTATGCTGTCGCACTTGATGGTGCCGGTCAGTCCCTCAAATGCATCGACTGAGCGGATAGCGGAGATCAGTTCCTCTCTGTCTATTACGAGGTTGCCGCTGTCGTCCACGGAGGCAACCGCCGCAATCGCGGCCGCGATCAGCTTCACCGAATCGTAGCTTTGACTGTGGAAGGGACCGAGATCGTCGGGGCTGACGCCATACTTTTCCATGTACTTGGCGTCGAACTCCGCGTTCATCTCTTCCGAGTCGGCGCCGGCAACGAACGAAATGTAGGTGCCCTCAGCCGCGTCGCCGGCAGCTTCGAGGTACTGCTGTGTGTAGGCGCCGTCAACGCTCATGAAGGCCGTCTCCTCGAGACCGGGAGTCTCCGTCATCTGCTGGGCGATCAGGCCGGCCTCAGTCGAGTAGCCGCCGAAGAAGATGAGCTGCGGCCCGTCTGCACCAACTCTGGCCAGCATGGCGCGAAAGTCGGTATCTCCTACCTGGACGCCTTCAAAGCTGGAGACTTCGCCACCCAGGCCGGCAACGCCGCTCTGGAAGATTTCCGACAGCCCCTTGCCATAATCGGAGTTGTCGTGGACAACCGCGACCTTGGTGAGTCCGAGATTGTTGACCACAAAGTCGGCGTCGATGGCACCCTGGAGGGCATCGCTCAAGGCTACGCGGTTACAGACGTCGCAGTCGGCGGAAGTGATGTCCGGGTTGGTGGCGCTCGGACTGACAAAGGGGATCCGCGCCTCCTGAAGAATCGGTACCAGACCGAATGTCTCGCCGGAGCAAGTGCCGCCGGTAACGGCGACTATTGTCTCGTCGGCCGCGAACTTATTGCCAACGTTTGTGCCCTGCGTACCGTCGCAGGCACCGTCCTCAGCCACCAGCTCAAACATGAAGCCTTCAAGGCCCCCCATGGCGTTGAGGTCGTCGATGGCCAGTTCCGCGCCGTGGCGGATATTTAGACCGGGGTCAGGTATCGGTCCGGTCAGGGCAAAGGAGCCGCCGATCCGGATCACCCCGCCCGAGGCGATGACCACCTTCCCGCTCATGTCTGCAGCGGCTTCCTCCATGGGCGCCTCTTCTGCAGGGGCTTCGGCCGCCGGCTGCGGTGCCGCGCATGCTGCTAACATCAGCGCGGCAACCAGGAACAGACTGAAAAACCTAAGTTGCTTTGTCATTTGGACCTCCTAGGTCAAAACGCCTTCCATGAGAGTGGGAGTTATGTCCAGGTGTAAGGCACCTTATGCGATTAGGGAACAAGCTAGTCCCAAAATCGGGAGATTCTCAATCCAATTATAGATGAATGCGCCAAATTCAGGCAAGACCATTTCCCAGAAACCTGCATCTCAATATGGGGGTGAACTTTCCTGTCCCTCGGGTAGCAACGGTGCCGGGTCCAGTCCACTTTCAACCCTGAACTAGCTGAAGCGCCTTCTCTGACCACTAACCACTAACCACTGACCACTGCAGTTTGGGCGGTCGGGCCTATTCGGCCCTCCCT
>JAPPKG010000267.1:0-2787 GCA_026914085.1 Caldilineaceae bacterium
CCCCCCCCCCCCCCCCACAAGGGAGGGCCGAATAGGCCCGACCGCCCAGAAAAGCGAGGAGGAGTGAGGAGAGAGAACTGCCGGTTCCTCTGCCGCAGATTGGATGACGGATTGGCTATGGTTCAGTTGCTGCCAGAAGTGTAGGAGAACTCACCCCGGTTTTGGACTGCACCCGTAGGCTTCGGCGACGGGCGCGAAATGGCGAAATCGTGTACAATGTGCGAATCTTGCCGGGCCTGGCATGACGCGGCTCTGCTCGCCGCCACTTTTGTCAGCAGCGCTCTCCTGGCCTAACCACTTTGTGAACGATGGCTTGTCGGGCCGCCGGTCCGCAGACGGAGGCGTAGCAGATGCCCTCCAACGAATAGCCTGTGAACGTACAGGGAATTGCCGCCGTTGGAAGCCACTTATGCCTGGCGGCGGCTTGTGATTGGATTTGTAGCACTGTAGTACAGCGTTGGCCTATCAGCGGGCACATTGACATCCCCCCATGGATGAACGCTGTGAAAGGCACAGTTAATCGAATGTCAGAAAGTCAACATGCAAACCGTTCAGGCAGCCTGACCGCGGTCGATGACTTTACCGGTGCAGGCGAAGGCGGGCTTGGCGCAGTCGTGCGGGATGACCAGGGCCTGATTCTGACGGACAAGCCGGAGGAGACGGCGGTCCTGGTCGGCGTTAGCCTGGCGGGTCAGCCCGGTATCCTCTCGATGGAGGACTCGCTCAGCGAGCTGACCTTGCTGGCCGGGACGGCGGGACTGGAGGTGGAGGGAGAGCTGACGCAGCGGCTCCAACATCCCCACCCGGCTACGTTCATCGGCGCGGGCAAGCTGGGCGAACTGAAGACGCTGGTCCTGGAGTTGGGCGCGAATGTGGTGATCTTCGACGAAGAGCTTTCGCCGCGCCAGCAGCGCGAGATCGAGCGGGTGCTGGGGCAGGAGGTGAAGGTGATCGACCGCACGGCCCTGATCCTGGATATCTTTGCACGCCATGCCAAGACCAAAGAGGGGGCGGTTCAGGTGGAGCTGGCCCAGTACGAGTACCGGCTTCCGCGCCTGACCCGGGCGTGGACTCACCTGGCGCGGCAGGCGGGTGGACGGGCCGGCGGCGCGAGCGGCGGGGTCGGTGTGCGCGGACCCGGTGAAACGCAACTGGAAGTGGACCGGCGGGAGATAGGCCGCCGGATCGCGCATCTCAAGCGGGAGTTGGAGGAGGTACGCCACCACCGCGAACGCTACCGACAGCGCCGGCAGAAGTCGTCGACGCCGGTTATCGTCGTGGTTGGTTACACGAACGCGGGCAAGAGCACGCTGTTGAATGCGGTCAGCGATGCCGGCGTGCTGGCGCAGGACCAGCTGTTTGCCACCCTGGACCCGACCACGCGGCGCGTGGAGTTGCCGAGTGCGCGCACGGCCCTGTTCACGGATACGGTCGGTTTCATCCAGAAGCTGCCGACGGCGCTGGTGGCGGCGTTCCGGGCGACGCTGGAGGAGATCACGGAGGCAGACCTGCTGCTGCACGTGGTGGATATCTCGCATCATAACGCGGATGAGCAGGTAACCGCGGTGGAGGAGATGTTGGAGGAGTTGGGTGCCGGCGACAAACCGCTTGTGACGGCACTGAACAAGATCGACCTGGTCTACACGGCAGGGCAAGGAGAGCCCAGCCTTACGGCACAGTTGCGCCATGCGCTGCAGGAGTACACTTCTCCCGTGCAGATCAGTGCCCGTACAGGGGAAGGCATCCCGGAACTGCTGGCGGAAGTGGATGGGAAGCTGAAGGAAACGATGACGCCGCTGCGGCTGTTGCTGCCTTACAGTAAGGGCGACCTGGTTTCTCTGATGTATGAGCACGGCCGCGTGGAACGGGAGGAATATACCGAGAAGGGGACACTGATCGAGGGCAGACTGCCGGCCCATCTGGTCAGCCGCGTGCAGTCCTGGAGCGTGGCGGGCGCGGATGGCGGGCGGGAAGCATCAACATAGACGACGCGACATCAGTTCGCACAGGGACAGAGGGCTGCAGAGGAAATGACAAGACCGACAGTTGTGGTGACCCGCCAGCTGCCGCAGGCGGCGATTGGGCCGATCCTGGAAAGATGTGACGCCCGCTACTGGGACAGCGAAGAGCCGATAGCGCGCGATACGCTGCTGGAGTGGATGCAAGGGGCAGACGGACTCTACTGTCTGCTGACCGAATCAGTCGACGATGAGCTGTTGGACGCGGCCGGGTCCGGGCTGCGGGTCGTGGCGACGATGTCGGTCGGTTACGATCACGTGGACGTGGCTGCGCTGCGCAAAAGGGACATCCCCCTGGGAAACACACCGGGCGTGTTGACCGAGACGACGGCGGAGCTGGCGCTGGCCCTGCTGCTGGCCACGGCGCGGCGGCTGCCGGAGGGTACGCACGCCGTGCAGAGCGGGACGTGGCCCACTTGGAGACCGATGTGGATGACGGGCCGCGATATCCACGGCAGCACGGTCGGCCTCGTCGGTTTGGGGCGGATTGGCTCCGCCTTTGCGCGCATGCTCGGGGGTTTTGGCTGCCGCATTCTGTATACCGGACCGAGAGAGAAGCCGGAGGCGGCGCGAGAGGTGGGCGCGACCTTTGCGCCGATGGACACGCTGCTGCAGGAGAGCGATTTCGTGGCGGTCCACTGCCCTCTCAACGACCAGACCCGCTCGCTTTTCAGTGTGGACGCTTTCCGCAGGATGAAGCCGACGGCAGTATTCATCAATACCAGTCGCGGCGGGGTCGTGGACCAGGAGGCGCTCTACGAGGCGCTGG
>JAPPKG010000565.1:0-2785 GCA_026914085.1 Caldilineaceae bacterium
ATGTGAGGGCGGTCAACTGTCCCAGTTCGGACGGGATCGTACCTGACAGGCGATTACCTGAAAGGTTTAGTGAAACAAGTCTGGAGAGTTCTCCCAGTCCAGGAGGTAGTTCGCCAATCAAGCCGTTTTCATTCAGATCCAGTGCAGTCACGCGCCCCTCCTCATCCGTCGTAACGCCGTACCACTGATCCAAGGGCGCTTCGCTCAGCCAGTTGCCACTGTTCGTCCAGTCCTTACCTTTCGTACTATTGTATAAAGAGACGAGGACGTACCATTCCGGCCTGGTGTCGGCACAGTCCGATATGCTGTACTCGGGAATCTCGTCCAACCAGGCCTGAAACCCGGCATCCGGCGGAGCGCACAACTGCGTTCCTTCCATCCACAGATACTCAAGGTCAAGTTCAGTCCATTGGTTCGGAAGCGGACCGGTCAACCCTTCGTTGTCGCTGACGTCGAGCTTATTCAGGTACGACAGCACAGACAAATCCGCCGGGAGCGTGCCTATGAGATTGTTGCCGGCGAGATTCAGTTCGGTTATCCTGCCGTCCCCGTCTATCGTGACGCCGTACCATTCATCCAGCGGCTCATCACTGTTCCAGTTCGTCCGATCGTTCCATTCCGGACCGTTCGTGCTGTTGAACAGGGCGAACAGCGCCTTAAGCGTATTGAGATCAAGATCTTCGCATGAGGATACGTTCCGTACTGGAATGGTCTGAAGCCAGGCCTGGAATTCACCGTCCTCAGGTGCGCACATACGCGTGCCATCCAATTGAAGAGTTCGAAGATCAAGATTGATGAGTTCCCGTGGCAGTGGTCCTGACAAAAAGCCGTTTGTACTGAGATTCAATGTCTTGAGCTTCGAAAGGCCAGCCAGTTGCCTCGGCACGGACCCGCTCAGATTGTTGTTCGCAAGGTCTATATCCGTCACGTGCCCTTTCGAGTCCGTGGACACACCATACCAGGTGTCGACTGGTTCTTGGCCCAACCAGTTCGTGTTATCCTCCCAGTTAAGTCCATTCGTTGCGTTGTACAACGATGTTAGTACGTTTGATTCCAGGTTGGTGCAATGTGTTACCGTCTTCACTGGAATCTGTTCCAGCCAATTTTCGTAATCGTCATCCCGCGGTACGCAAAGCTGAGTGCCTTCAAGCAGCAGTTCTTCCAGTTTGAGGGTAGTCAATGAACGCGGCAGGATCCCGGCAAGACCGGGATTCGAGAACAGGTGCAGGTGGGTGAGTTCGGAGAGTTTCTCCAGCGAACTCGGCACGCCACCGGACAGCAGGTTCCCCGCGAGTCCAAGCCGTTGGAGATCGGTAAGCAGGCCCAACTGCGAGGGTATGCTCCCTTCCAACCTGTTATGATCCAGCGCCAGTTCAGTGAGATCGTCCATCAAAGAGAGGTGGACCGGTATCTCGCCCGTTAACCGATTGTCGGCGAGAACCATTAAACGCAACTGCTTCATCCCGGCAAGGTGCCGTGGAATTGGTCCGGACAACCGATTGTGGTCCAGCCGCAGTGATGTAAGTTGTCCCAGCCGTCCCAATTCGGACGGTATTGATCCATCCAGTTCATTGACTGAAATCGACAGCCTCGTAAGTTCCGTCAAGCCAGCCAGTTCCCTCGGTATGGATCCTGAAAGACGATTAAAGGACAAATCCATTTCTTCCAATGCATGTAATTCGCCGAGTTCAGCAGGAATCGCTCCGGACAGTTGGTTTCTGGACAAATCCAGATGCCGCAGTTTCGCCAGCCGGCCGAGTTCCGGTGAGAGATGGTCCGTCAACTGGTTATCGTTTAAGCGAAGCGTTTCGAGTTCTTCCAAAAAGCCTAAGTCAGACGTGAGCGGTCCACGCAGGTTGTTATTGGGTAAGTTGATTTCCGTAACGCGACCTTCCGCATTGACCGTCACGCCGTGCCAATATCTGAGATGGTGTATGCTAACCCAGTTCGACTTGATAGTCCACTGCTCGCCTGCGGCATTTTCATAAAAAGCAACTAGGACATCCCTGTCTGTCCTGGGAACGAGAACCGTAACCAGTGCAGTATCCGAAACGCTGCCCGACGTGGCTATGATGGACGCTGAGCCGTTGCCTACCGCCTTTACAAGACCCTGACCGCCCACCGTGGCGACGTCTTCTTTGCTACTGGACCAAGTAACGACGGTGCCGGACACGGACAGTCCGTTCTGATCTAGCACCACAGCGGTTAGCTGCGTCGTCTGACCGACCGAATTGAGGATTACCGAAGAAGGGGAGATGTTGATACGGGAGGGCTGTGTAGTTGTGTACGGCTGCGGCTGTGCCGGTCGTTGGGTCGGATGCGTGGATTGGGTCGGACTGTCTCTGCCGCATGTTGCAAGGACGAAAAACGCAAGGCCCACGGCCATGCTATACATAACCACAACCTGAAAAACGTTACTCAGCCTGAACAGAATCGACATGCTTTTACTACTGAGGCAGTCGGCCTCACAAGTATATGTTGTACGACAGACCGAAATATGTGCTTATGCAGTAGACTGTTTGAGTATTTAAAATAATGTGTATGGGGAATATCGCAAAAGAAAACTGTTGTGGTTAACCGCAATTTACAGTAAGCGCGCATGCATTCGATCACTTTCCAAGTGGTAAGCAAGTGCAATACTACTGTCGCAGGACTCATGGCTTGATGCACAGAGTTACGCTGGACTTGCATTCGAGTGTAGGTAGAGATCGGAAGGAGGAGTTAACCAGGCTCAGTCCCGCAGGGCGAGACTCTCTCCGCTGAGCGTCACGCCCAGTGGCTCGAT
>JAPPKG010000145.1:0-2784 GCA_026914085.1 Caldilineaceae bacterium
CCCCCCCCCCCCAACGCCCCCTCTCCTGTCCGCGCCGTAGCGAGTGTGTGGCTAAATGGAAGTTGTCGTCTCGCGGCGGCCGGGCTTCCACCCCCCTAACCCCCCGTATTGGCACTTTCAGAGTATATGCCAGCGCAGGCAAAACAGGCGAGGCAACTCCCATACATACCCAACGTTCACCGCTATGACCATCGCGAGCCCGCTACAGAAATACTGACGGTTCGTACCGCCCAGATAAAACACACACAGAACATGGCTTGGTCGTTCCCGAAAAGCGCGACAATCCGGGCCTTCAAACTGGACCCTCATCAGCTACTATTTTCAACACTTGATCCCGACCCGTCAAACACTGGCAAATTCGCTGCCGTCCTCCAGCAGAATGTCTGCCGTCAATACCTCAGCAGCCGCCTCAGGCGACGCTTGGCCGACTCCGGCCACCACCGGGACAAGACCCAGCGGATCCCACCAGAACGCCGGCAGAGCCGTCGGCCGCTGAGACCCCAGTACCGGCGGCGGCTGAGACGGCCTGGGCCAATTCTCCGGCCACTCGCCGCTGACCAGGCGCACGGGCGGCCAGTCTGCCAGGATCTCCGGGCGTTCTCCTGGCCGCACGCAGCTGATTCTCAGACCGTCGCTCTCCTGATCGGGCATCGCCCACACCCAGACATGCACCCACCTGTCTGCCGCCGCGTACACGCCGTGCAATGTCGGCAGCTGTTGACGCCGCCTCCACAGGCGGACCGCCTGCGCAAACGCCCACTGCGTGCTGGACAGCTCAACCGGGTGATCGAGCCAGCCCGCAATCTCCTGCATCGCAGGTATGGCCAGCGATCGCTGCCAGTGAAGTCGCTCGAGTATACTGTGTAGAGCGGTAGCGCTCCTGCCGTCGGCGCCGTCGAACACGTTATCGGCCTTCACGGCCGCACTCCCGCCTGTCCGTAGTCGCCAGCTCGCAAGCGCCGCATCCGCCGACTGGCTGTTGCCGGCAAAACAGAACAGCGGCCTGTCTTCAGCCGCCAGCCGCGCCGCGGCCTCAATCACGAGACCGCTCAAATTCAGTACCCCGTCCGTGCTCCCAGGCCCAGCATGTTCCTGTCCGCCAACCACCAGAATAATATCAGGACGCAATGCCTCGAATTCTCTGGTCAGTGCTCCCGCGCTCCGCTGGGGGCCCGGCAGATAAGTCGCCACCGGGTTGCACAGCGCCCCGGCAAGTGCCGCTTCGCCCGCAGCCAGACTGCCTCCCCCCGAAAGGCCGGCCAACCATACCCGCAAAGGCGCCTGCAGGTCCGCAACCGCGATCGCCTGGCCAACGCCCTCCGCCACCGCCTCGCCCCGCCTGTGCAGATGGGGTCGCCCCCTTTCGCCGTCCCAGAGCGAGATGTTGAACTGGTTCTCCAGGCGTCTGACAGCCTGGATGACGGCAGACTTACATTCGTCCGGGCTGGCGCGTTCGGACAGCTCAACCGTCTGCCACCCTGCCAACCGGTGAATCTCTTCGACAGGCTCAATCAGGACGGCTGCTGCGCGTCGAGGCTCCGCTGCCAACGCCAGAATGCTCTGCGGAGCGAAATCAGCCAGCGAAGCTGGGGGACCTACCTGACTCACGATCGACGCCGGCAGAACACGTGACAAGCTCATGATCCGGCCCCGCGTAGAGCGGCCCAAATCAGCTGCCAGAGGTCACTTCGCGGAACTTCAAATAGGAAATAGTCCAGCCGCGACACAACAAGCGCGAAACGCGCCGCCACAAGCCGCGCGAAAACGATGCCCGCCGCCAGCCATAGCGCCCTGCGGCCTATGCCCTCCCACACGCGCAGCAGCGTCAGAAAGAGCACTCTGTAAAGCCTCGGCCGGCCTTCGTCAGCCGCTTCCGCATCCTCCGATGCCAAAGGCCCCGGAGCCGGGGAACCATTCTCACCTCCGCCGGCGTTGGGGCCAAACTGCAAGTGGATCAGCACGCCGCCCGTGATCAATAGAGTCAGAAACCTGACCAGCCACCTCGCCTGGCCGGCGCCGGCCTGCCCATCGGCTGCAGCCACAGCCGCGTCAAGTTGTGGCCACAGCGTCCCCTGCACCGCCCCGCTCACCGCCACCCCCATAACGACGCCGCCCAGAATGGCTGCAGGCACCGCCGCCAGCAGCCGCAGCACACGCCTCCCGCCCAGCCTCTCGGGCGGTCGCCGCAACAGCTCCAACCCGCCTCCCCACATCAGCACGCCCAGCACAAACGGCAACCACAGATTCAAAAAGCCCGTTTCACCCGCCGACTGCCACGACATCGGATCAGCCAGCAGCGGGCCAAAGAGCCGCGGCCAAAGCACGTTGCGCCAAACCAGGACAGCCGTGTAACCCAGCCCGGCGCCGACCAGGATGTACTGCCCCAAACGCGCCAGAAAACTGTCGCGCACAACATAGCTTCCGATCATCAGGGAAACAACCAGCCCCAGGACCAGTCCCGCGTCCTCCATGATACCGGGTAGACCGTTGCTGAATGGGCTCACGGTCTTCTCCGTTCCGTAAGCCCGGCCAGGTTTCCAAGCAACACAGCCGCGATCAGAATGACCACGCCCCAATTCAAGCCGTTGATCTGCCGCAGCGATCGTACCTGCTCTACGACGCTGCGGGCACGCTCCAGCCGGCGAACATAGGCGCTGCCCCCATCCCAGCCGCTGACCAGCCCGGCCAGCTGTCCGCTGTGCAGATAGGGCCGAACCGACGGGTCGACAACGGCGCTGGTGGCCGCAACGACCGTGCCGCCGTTGAGTGGCTGCACCTGCTCCA
>JAPPKG010000651.1:0-616 GCA_026914085.1 Caldilineaceae bacterium
TATTCAACCTAGTAAACATTTCTTGATACCAGAATACAGATAGTATACACATCTAACTGCAGGTGCGGTTCCGCAGGAGTTGCGCACATCCAACTGCGTCGAGGCAACTCACCCCAGATCCGCCTGCCACGAGCTGGTTCCGGGCTTGCTGCCTGAGGCTACGCCACGGCTCGCAGACTTCATCGAGGAACTGCCCTGGGGCAGTGCCCCATGCGGCATCGTTGTGGATCGGGCGACTGCCGTGAGCTGGTCGAACCGACTATCGTTGGAGTCACCTCCGTTCGGAAGACTGCTAACTACGCTATGTGAATTCGATCTGCGGTGCTCCAGTCAAGCACTGGTTCAAGCTTTTCTGAAGCGCCAGCCATACATCATGCGGCCGTAGTAGTTGAACCACTTCCTTGTTTCGGGATCCTCAAACGGATAATCCGCCCCAAGTTGTCGCGCCGTAGCAAGTCCGGAGACGAAACAGGTCTCTTGACTGTTGATTAGAGTATGTGCGCCACAGTGCCATGTTCGTTTCTTTCCCTGAACGAAGCGAAACATATGGATCAGGAAAGATACATGAAAAACATCGTGAACGATATGCTGAAACCACCATTTCTTGATGACTTTC
>JAPPKG010000651.1:626-2769 GCA_026914085.1 Caldilineaceae bacterium
GTCGATATGACTGATCGGATTGTAGGTCACCAAGCATGGCTTGTCTGATCGATTTGCCCAAGGCTGCTGATTGTGCATGATATAGGTGATTTCGTAGTTGTCGGGTCTCGCGCCATACTGTTCAATGTGATTGCTTCGCGTGGCAAGTGGTTGAACGTCGTTTTCTGGCAGAACCGAAGCATCAGAGTGGACGATCGTGTGATTGTGCAATTCACTCTCGTAGCGAATTGAAGACAGCAGATAGCTTTCCAAGAACGTCGGCCTGTCTAGGGCCATCAATGTTTGATTCGCATTGCAAGCGAAAACTATGTCGTCAAATGTCTCTCTCTTGCCGTTCTCGTCTTCTACAACGACCTGAGACCGATGCCGGTATACCCGTCGCACCGGTCGGCCAAGGTAGATCTTGTCCTTGAACGAAGCCGACAATTCCTCATAGATGCGGCGCGTGCCCCGCTCCCAAGTTTGCATGGGTGTTGCGGATTCGATATCAAAGAACTCCAAATATCGAGAGAACAGCGAAACAGGCATGTCAAACACGTTTGTTGCCATCAAGAAATTGACAAACATCGGCTTCAGTATCTTGTATCTGAAATCGCCAGAAAATCGACCCAAGTTGAGAACAAACCCCATACTGACATAGTTGAACGGGTTGAGAGCATTGAGAAGTCGGGATCTCGATCGGGTAAGTCCTCCGAACCACTTCAAGAACTTCAAGAGCTTCTGGAATCTCTCAATTTCCGGCCGCAAACTTCTCCTAATTTCGGAGTCAAAATCGTGCGCATAGATTTCACCTCGATATCTGACACTGTAACTGAATCTGGTATCGATTAAATCGATATCATGCTCCTGCATAAACTGGAGGATATGATGGTACACAGATGGGATGCAAGCAGTGACAGAAATATCGAACGGAATCGAGGTGCCGTCGTCTTGCGGCATATCGGCTGTAACTGCGTTCCCGCCGATCTGCGACCTCGCTTCGAATAGCCGAAAATCGAACCGCTCAGGGTTTTGCTGCAGCGCCCATGCCAATCCAAGCCCGGAAACTCCACCACCGACGATTGCAACGTTTCTCGGCATTTCCCGCTTCGCTTAGTTAAAGACTCCTACTGGACGATCTTCCGCAACGGGCTCGATTGGCACTGCGGAGCTTCTATGGATGCCGTATGTCGGAATCGATCATGGCCGACGCCTCGGCCGACCGCAATCCGAAGGATCGTGGGCACACGTGTAGTATGGCGCATTGACAATCCGTGTAGATCTGCGTTTCATCTTGTTGAGGACGAGCTATGCCCGGGAAGCGCAGACGAGCGCGTGGCCTGCTGTCGCCTGTCGCGGATGAGTTCGCCCGGGTAGCCAGCAGACGGCCAAGGGAGGGGTCGCGGAGTGGATCCCGGAGCCCCCACTGGGGCTGGCACAACGCTGATTTGACATTCGAACCGGTCCATGGCGCGAGGGACACAAGAACTCCCCAGATTTCCGGGGCGTGTCGGATTAGGGCCGAGCATTGTAAACTTAAATTCTAGGCTGGTCCGCTGCGATGAAGCTGGTCGCATTGGTATCCGCCCTGCTGGGCGTGTTTGCTCAAGCTGCCGTGGCGGCGACCGCCGGCGCGTCTGAAGCGCTGGTGACTACCGAGGCCGCCAGTGCTCAGGAGGACCGAGTTCGCCGCAACGACCGGCCTGAGATGGCAGAGGTTCGACAAGCTGTTCAGGTGTTTCGCCTGATCACAGCTAGCGCGGGACTTCGCCCAGGGGCTGCCAGCGACCCGCAACGGACTGTGGCTGTCGGCGGGCGCAGCAGTTCATGGCACGGACGTGTATTCGAGTACCTCCGCAACGACGCGCTCGACGCGGTGCCCCACGAAGTCGTCCAGCGCGGCGGCGACCGCAACTTGCGCCGTCGCAACCAATTCGGCTTTACGCTGAACGGTCCCTTGGTTGTGCCGAAACTGTATGACGGGCGCGGCCGCACCTTCTTCACGCTCTCGTACGAGGGCACGCGAGAGCGCGTCGGACGCTCGTACCTGCGGACATTGGCCACAGCGCAGCGACGCCTCGGGGATTTCTCCGACCTTGTGGACAGGGCAGGAAACGCGCTGACGATCTACGATCCAGCGTCCACGCGTGCCAACCCGCTCTAC
>JAPPKG010000283.1:0-24829 GCA_026914085.1 Caldilineaceae bacterium
GTGCCTGCCCTCGCACCCGCCCCAACTGACGGACGCCACCGTACGGCCAGGCCTGGCGCCTGCACTGCGTCTCGCCAGAAGAAGGCATACAAGTCCAGCCACCGCTGGCGCTGATTCCCCGCCAGACTGTTCCCACCCCAAACCTGGAATGCACCCCTATCTTGGTGAAGTTGAAAGCAGCCAACAGTTGGGGTAACTTGGGTAGGTGACTTGCGAAAAGCTTACGCGCCAGATATAGGGCCGACTCGATGGAAACTCGAGTGTACCGATTCCCGGAAGCAGCGACTGGACGCGTATCGGAATCCATGTCCTGCCTGACGCCACAGGCGGCCGCCGGACATCCAGTATGCCCCTTAAACGATGACGACTCCCATCGGTTCTAAACCCCTCACGATCTGGCTTCTCTCGCCTTACCACACGGGAAGCCACAGGGCTTGGGCTGAAGGCTATCAAGCCCACAGCTGTCATTCAGTTCAGCTCTTTACACTGCCCGGTCGATTCTGGAAGTGGCGAATGCAGGGGGGAGCGATAGAGCTCGCCTCCCAGACGAACGCAGTACGCAACGGACCGCTGCCTGACCTCGTTCTGGCCACCGACATGACCAATCTTCCGTCGTGGCTTGCTCTTACAAGGGGGACGCTGCCGGCGCGATTCAGAACAGTTCTCTACATGCATGAGAATCAACTGACTTACCCCTGGCGCCCCGGCGAAAAACCCGATCTGACATACGCAATGATCAACTGGCTGAGCCAGCTTTCTGCCGATATGGTCGTCTTCAACACTGCGTATCATCGACGGAGCTGGTTCGCAGAACTACCCAACCTGCTCAAACATTTTCCTGACTTCAATCACCTGGAGCTGATCGAGCGGGTAGAGTCCAGAACAAGGGTACTTCCGGTCGGTATCGACTTACAGGAGGTGAATCGCAGGCAAGAAGGACAGGATTCGCCGCTAATACTGTGGAATCAACGCTGGGAGTACGACAAGCGTCCGGATCGCTTCTTCAACCTGCTCTACAAGCTGGAGGAGACAGGACACGACTACAAACTCGCGGTGGCGGGAGAGAACTTTCGGAAAGTCCCGGTTGAGTTTGAAGAGGCTGCAACGCGCCTTGCGCACCGAGTGGAGCATTGGGGTTATCTGCCGTCAAGGAAGGCGTACCTTGCACTGCTGCAAAGGGCTGATCTTGTCGTCAGTACCGCCGAGCACGAATTCTTCGGAATCAGTATTCTTGAAGCCGTTCAAGCGGGGGCCTTCCCACTCCTGCCCAACCGTCTCAGCTACCCAGAGCTGATTCCAGCCGAACTGCACGCAGCCTGTCTGTATTCTGACGATGAAGACCTCTTCGCGAAGGCAGTTCGACGCCTGGAACTGCCCCGCACTGCGCCGCCTTCTCTACGCCGTGCAGTACGAAAACAATACATTTGGCCTGTCGTAGCCAGAGCTTACGACCAACTTTTCGCAGAGCTGGCGATTTAATCGGCCGCAGTCGGGCAGTAGCTTCCTGTATTGACCGGTCAGGCGAAAGAACGTCCCGTTACCCCCTTTGGGAAAGTCTGGAAAGCAGTCTTACGTCGACTGCCGCGTCGCCTTTCTCGGTCTCCTCAACTGCAAATTCAACCAGGTCGCCCGGCCGCAGGCGGGCAACACCGTCGAAGCGGGAACGGTGGGCAAAGAGGTCCCGTCCGTCTGAACGTGAGATGAAACCATAGCTTCTGCTTGGGCTGTACCACTTTACCAAGCCGCGTTCCCGATTTGAGACGGGCAGAAGAAAGCCGCAGCCCGGGCACAGTGACGGAGGATACCGGCCTTCCCTCTCCTTCCGTTTGTCCTCCAATGTCCAAATAAATGTGACCCCGCAACGTTCGCAGACGATCATTTCATCTGATACTGCCATAGTAAAGAGTTTCCTGGAATACCAGCCTGTCCGGAGCAGTCACCTCAAGGATAACTCTGACTTGCCTGATTTGACAATGCTATACAGTCCTGATACGATCGTTTGCGAGTTGATTCCTGCAGGTTGTGCGGCGACGTAGCCAAGTGGTAAGGCAGGGGTCTGCAAAACCCTGATCGCCGGTTCGAATCCGGCCGTCGCCTCAAACCGCTCATTCGAGCGGTTTTCCTGTTTGACTCCGATGTGAATCCATTGCAATCTGAACTTGATTGCCGATAGACTTTACCTGTTGCGCATGTTCCGGTCTTCGCGCTTGTAGAAATCATTGGTGTGATACAATTTAGAGTACCGTCCCCGTCATCGATAGTTCTAGCAATGAACGGGTAGATACCCGTCTCTCACAGTGGTGCAGAAAGAGTGCACACTACGAGCCGATTCGAGGCCTGTTTGGGAAAGTGGATTCACGGAGGGCAGTGGGAACATGATGCAGAAAATCGGGACGGGGAACTCCTCCAAATTCACTTCGCGACGTAGCGGGAGGACTGAAAAGCCCAAACTGCTACAGGAGGGACTGCAAATCAATGTCCGAACGTAATTTCCTGCACATCTTTGTGGATTCCTGGTGCAGTTCAACCTGGCTTAATAAGGCGCGGCGTGCCGCAACCACAGGTTTCATCGTGTTCGCCGTTCTTCTGGCGGCGGCCTGCTCAGGAGATGAATCCGACAGTGCGGAATCGGGCCTGGGAAACAATCCGTTCGGATTCGAGCAATTTGAGGCGCCGTCGCTGGATGAGCTCGTACCAGGAAGGCTGGGTCCGCGTCCCGAAGGCTCGATAAAAACGGTCGTAGAACATTACATGCAGCAGTACCAGCCCAACGGCAGTCTGCCCAAGCTCTTTGAGACGACCCGCGTCTACGACCGCAACGGTGTCCTTCTGGCGGAGTTCTTTGAGGAAGGGCGACGCACTTGGGTCACTCTCGACCAGATTTCACCGGCCCTTATCTCCGCCACCGTGGCAACAGAGGACGCTACCTTTTTCACCAATCGCGGCGTGGACAGTCGGCGCATTGTCGGCGCCGCAATACAAAATGTACAGACCCAATCGATTGCCTCAGGCGCGAGCACCATCACCATGCAGCTGGCGCGTAATCTCTTTCTTGAGCCGGAGGAAAGATTCGAACAGACTATCGATCGAAAATTCTTCGAAATTGGGCTGGCTCACGACCTGACCATTCTGTTCAACAAGGAAGAGTTGCTTGAGATCTATTTGAACCTGGTCAACTACGGACATCTGGCTTACGGACCGGAAGCCGCCGCACAAGTCTATTTTGGCAAGAGCGCCATCGATCTGACCTGGGCTGAGGCAACGATCCTGGCTGGCGTGCCCCAGCAGCCGGCTTCATTCGACCTGTTCACTAACTTCGCTGCCGCCAAACAGCGGCAGCGCGTCGTATTGGACCTTCTGGTTCGTCACGACTTCCTGACGCAAGAGAGGGCCGATGCCATATTTGCCGAGGAGATCTTCCTGATAGGCAGCTCAGAAGAGAAGGACTACCTGGCGCCGCATTTCGTTCTCTATGTAGAGAAAGCTCTGGAGAGGCGCATGGCCGAAGCCCTGGGTATCGAGAATGGGCGCTGGAAAATGCGCCGGTCCGGCATGCATATCATCACCTCGTTGGATATGCCAATGCAAGTGCTGGCGGAACAGGAGTTGAAAGCCTGGATCGCTAGGGTCGGCGAAGCCTACCGTATGACAAATGGGGCCTTGGTGGCAATACAGCCGCAGACTGGCGAAATCCTCGCCATGGTCGGCGGAGTCGATTTCAATCAGGAGGATGCCGGCCAGGTTAACCTGTCTGTCAGCCTGAGGCAGCCAGGGAGCTCCTTCAAACCCGTTCTCTATGCGGCAGCGCTTTCCGAAGACCTCATATCACCTGCCACTGTCATTTGGGACACGCCAACCGCCTACCCGGTCGGCATGGGGCACTTCTACAGCCCCCGCAACTACGACCGAACTTTCCACGGACCAGTCACCGTGCGTACGGCGCTGGCCAACAGCTACAATGTTCCAGCAGTCAAGCTGCTGGCATCGCTAGGCAATGAACGACTGGTTTCCAAAGCGAAGGAGTTTGGCATTACAAGCCTTACGCGAGAACCGGGTAGCTACGGTCTGAGCCTCTCCCTCGGGGCCGGCGAAGTGTCTCTGCTTGAGTTGACCAATGCCTTTCGAACCTTTGCTAACGAAGGTCTTTACTCTCCTCCACAATTCGCCATGTTCATGGTGGACGACCTGGGCCGCTACCGGTCGCCGCCCCCGGTTGAACAGAATCGCATTATCTCAGAGGGCGTCGCCTTCCAGTTGACCGACATTCTGAGTGACAACGAGGCCAGAAAACCAGCCTTCGGTGCAAACAGCAGGCTGAAACTGAGCCGTCCCGCTGCTGCGAAAACGGGAACGACAACCAACTTCAAGGACAATTGGACTGTTGGCTTCACCAAATATCTGGTGGCCGGCGTGTGGACTGGGAACAGCGACGGCACACCTATGTGGGGGAACAGCGGCGCAGCCGGCGCCGCCCCACTTTGGCACAACTTTATGGAAGCAGTGATCGCTGACAAGGGGATGAGGGAACTGATCGGTGCTCCCGACGACCCGAATCTTTGGGCGTTCGACGTGCCGGATTCCGTCGTTCAACTGCCCGACTGCCCGCCCGCGGTGCGCTGCCGCACTGGCGGTGAGTACTTTACTTCCAGCTGGCTGAGCAAGACACGTGGAAACGGTCTGCTGGCCGGAACTGTTGTCACCGGCAGGTCGCTACCCACGCATTTCGCTCGGTCTGCCGACTTTGAAGACCTATCCTACTGTATCGTCGACGAAACAATTGGCGCGGTCAATGGTGGCAGAACGAATACTACCCCGGAGACCCGATCTTTGCTCAGAATTTCAAGTTGGGTCGGTCTGGCTTTTCCCCCTGGCTACTCCACCGTTGGCAGGCCCCTTGCGCCGATGCCGGAGATTGAAGTTGACGAGGACGACGATGGCTTGAATACGCCGCCTCCTGAATACAGGGATGACCTGATGTACATTCCCGCTACAGAACAGGAAAAGTTCAGACTGCTCTCATACAGCATGCAACGAGGTATTCCCGTGTCATTAGGATCCTGTTCAGATCTGCGCTACTACACGGCGCGAGCAAATGACAGTTGGGCCGGACTGGCCAGAGCCCATGGTCTGCCTGAGAGTGTGTTGCGCAACGCCAACCTGCACGTGAAGGGTTCACTCAACGGAGAGCGCCTGCTCTTGCCACGTGCCATCCCAATTCGGTTCCATGAAGAAAGCATGATTCACGAAGTGGAGTCGGGTGATTCCTGGGTGAATATCGCCGCCAAATACGACATTCCAATTAGCCTGCTGCGAGCAGCGAATCCCAACGCAATCCGGCCATACTATATCCTCCGGCCGGGGGATCTGCTGCACATACCGGAGAATCTGGAAATCTTTCAAAATCCGTTCGAGTAGGCGACCGGTTCAATCCCCCGAAGTGCAGTTGGCGTCGTGCCATGCAGCGACTTCGTGCCGCGCGGCAATGAGAGAGGAAGTTTGGCTGCAAGCGGCCGTCTAGGCGGAACCACAATACGCCTTTCTGTCGTTACTGGGATCGAGGCGCAGATTCCACAATCGACCCTGTTCAGGTTCGGCAGTGGGGTTGTCTCCACAAGTCTGGGATCAACACGCATCGGTAGAGACAGCTGAGTATCATGCCTGGATTTCCATTCGTTCGGCGCACTCCCCTCCTGATCCTTCTGATCTTGACGATTATCATTTCCGGCTGCGGCTCCCGGCGGGGCGCTGTTGGACGAAGGCCGGCGATCGCACTGGCCAACGTAGCCGAAGCCTATCTGCAGATATATCAGCCCGGTCCCCTTCCCCGTGTCTTCCAAACGACTTTCGTGTACGACCGCAATGGGCAGCTGCTCGCCGAGCTGATCGGAGAGGGCCGGCGTGAATGGGTCTCGTTGGATCGGATTTCCCCGCACCTGATCAATGCGACCATTGCAACCGAAGACGCGACATTTTTCACAAATCCGGGCGTAGATCCGATTCGCATTGCAGGGGCAGCGCTCCAGAATGTCGAACGAGGAGAAATCGTCTCCGGGGCCAGCACAATCACCATGCAACTCGCACGTAATCTGTTCCTGGGGTCCGAGGAACGCTACGATCAGACCTTCGATCGCAAGATCGCTGAGGCGGGACTGGCAAGTGAACTGACGCGGACCTACGCCAAAGAGGAACTCCTGGAACTGTACCTGAATCTCCTCAACTACGGCCACTTGGCCTACGGTCCGCAGGCCGCTGCCCGTACCTATTTTGGCAAACCGGCGCTGGATCTGAACCTGGCTGAGGCGACGCTTATTGCCGGCATCCCACAGTCGCCCGCGCACTTTGACCTGTTTGATGATTTCGCGACCGCCAAGGAACGGCAGAGGACCGTCCTTTCCCTAATGGTACGCCACGGATTCCTGACGCTTGACGAAGCAAACGCAGCCTTTGCCGCAGAGGTTGAGCTGGGAGGGTCACCGGAGATAGATTCGCCCTATGCCCCGCACTTTGTAGACTATGTAGTCCGCGAACTGGACAAATCTCTGGGCGAGGGATTTGTACGGCGGGCCGGGTTGCACATCTATACAACCGTTGATATGGCGCTGCAGGAAAGAGCGCAGCAAATCGTCGCGCAACAGGTAGAGGCTCTCAAACCCCGCTTCGACATGAACAACGGCGCACTCATCGCCCTCAAGCCTGGATCGGCAGAGATCCTGGCAATGGTAGGCAGCGTCGACTACCGAAATGAAGAGATTGACGGCCAGGTTAATGTCGCAATCAGCCCCCGGCAGCCAGGCAGCGCCATCAAGCCAATACTCTACGCAACTGCCTTCAACGACAATCTGATCAGCCCGGCAACGGTAATCTGGGACACGCCCATCACCTATACCCTCAGTACCATTGAACAGTACGAGCCACTCAACTACGATCGCAGGTTTCACGGGCCCGTTACCGCACGCGCGGCGCTCGCCAACAGCTACAACGTCCCCGCTGTCAAACTACTGGATGCCGTAAGTGTTGAGCGCATGCTGGAAAGTGCTCGCAGCATGGGCCTTGAAAGCCTGCATCGGGGTACCGATTGGTACGGTCTGAGTCTGACCCTGGGAGGGGGCGAAGTTACTCTGCTCGATCTGGCGAGTGCCTACCATACGATTGCCAATCGAGGACGCTACACGCCCCCTCGCTACGTCCTTACGATCACTGACGGGCAAGGCCAGACGCTCTACGAATCTAACTCCTCCGCAGGAGAGCCCGCGATCTCGGAGGAAGCAGCCACACTGGTTACCGATATTCTCAGTGACGATCCAGCGCGAGTGCCGATGTTTGGCGCCGGGAGTCAACTGACGCTGGACCGGCCCGCGGCGGCAAAGACCGGTACAACCGACAACAACCGCGATGCCTGGACGATGGGTTTTACCCGCCATCTACTTGCAGGCGTATGGGTCGGAAACACAGATGGCCGCCCCATGCGAAATGCAACCGGAGCCGGGGCAGCCGCGCCTGTCTGGAACCAGTTTATGCGCACTACCCTCGCGGATCCCGCGCTTTTGTCCTCTCTACAGTCTCCAACAGCAGATGCTGACTGGGAATTCCATGTTAGCGATGGCGTGCAACTGCTGGATTTGTGCCCGCCCGGCCTTACTTGCCGGCAGGGCGGCGGTGAATTCTTTAGCGCAACCTGGCTGGATACTGTAGGCAGCCTCAGGGAAGGCGGCCCGGAACATGATGGCATCGATAGTGGCGACGAACTTCAAGAGGAGAGGACACTCCCACTGGTCGACAGTGTCTTCAACATCTCTTCTGCTCCCGTCTACCTGACGCAGCGGACCGGTGGTGGTTCGGAACCGCGCTTACTTGGCTACTGCGGACACCAGGGAGGCGCGCGGCGGGCTCTTTTGGCTCTGCCGGATCCGTTTGGTTTGCCTGAGGATGATCCCACAAGTTGCCCTAGCTGCTGGTCGTTGAATGAGGAGGACACTCAGCCCGTTGACGAGGGCAGGCTGTTGCGGGACAGGAGAGGCGCGCTGCTGTGGAATGCTGGGCCGCTCTTTCCGGTCTATCTGGGTCAGTGTGACGAAATGGACCTGATGGCTGCCCATACGGGATTGTCGGTCGGTATCGATTTCGCCAACGCCGGCACTCTGTTGTCTCCTGAACTCTTTTCGAGTGGTCAGTTGTCCGAGGTGAGTAGATCCGACTTCCCCGGAAGCCATCGCTTTGTCCTGGACCGAATTTGGCATGACGACCAGTGCCCGGGAGAGTATGTCATGGGACAGGCTGTCGACAATAGAGGCGTCGCCCTCCCGGGCGTTACAATTCGCTTGACTGACGCCTGGGACAACACATATCAGACTGTATCCAAGAGCGGCGCCAACGACGCAGGTCGATTCGATTTCCCCATCTACGGCAGAGACGTCCCACAAAGTTTCACACTCCAGGTCCTCGACTCCAACGGGAATCCGCATGGCTCCCCAATCCTCGTTCCCCATCGTACTGACGAAACCAGCAACAGGCCTTGCCACCATCTGATTGTTAGGCGCGGGTCATAACCGCGGCAAATCAACGATTGCAATCCGTTGTACCTACGGTCGCGCCACATTGTAGTCCTGGCCTGCAAAAACGTGGGGTAGACAGACCGGGATCAGGTACAGAAGTGTTAGGATTAGGCATGGGATTTGGTTAGACTGGATAGAATAAGTTTGATGTCTCCGCAACGAATCCGTGTTCCGGGGCCGTGCCCGTAGTCGCAACGACGCAGCTGCAACTGCAGTCAGTAGGCCGGCTTTCCACCTATGCGGGAATTTGGAGGGAATAGATGCATCTCGATTTTTCATGGCGTTATATTGGCCTCGTGGCACTACTGGCGCTGGTTCTTGTTGCAGGCCCGTACGCACTGACAGCACAGGGCTCCGTTGAATCTTCGACTGTAAGCGGGCAGCTAAACGAGCAGTTCGCCAAACACTACCTTGGCCTGCAAGTTATCGATACATCGCAACCCGTCACCATAAAGTTGGATTACCAGCCACAGCACAGCCACATTCTGGATGAAAACTCCGGCTTCTATGTCTTCAAACAGTCTGGATTCGACAGGTACATCAACGCCGCGCCTCCATCGGATAGTGCTTTCCGAACTGGCACTCAGGAATCGATGGATGGCATAAAGCGGAAGGCAACCCAGATAGGCGCTGATGATGCCTCCGAAATCGTTACGATCGTTGTCTACAATGACACCACGATGGACTTCTCTTATACGCTGACGGGAGAAAACGTCAGATTCGTGGACGAATCCGGTGAACAGGTTGTAAGCGGCAGCACGCCAGCTGTGCCGGAAACCTCCACGCTTGCTCCGCAGGGGCTCCAGGCTGCCGCCACTTCTGCCGCAACGCCTGGGGCCGTCGTGACGACCAGCGCGGTGCGGTCGACCTGGGTCAGAGGCGAACTGAATGAACAGTTTGCCAAGCACTACCTTGGATTGTCAGTCGTCGATACGGGGCAGCCGGTAACCATTAAGATGGAATACGATCCTCAGGACAGCAGTCAGATCGACGACAGTACCGGCTTCTACGTCTTCAAACTGTCAGGATTTGACCGGTACATCAATGCCGCGCCGCCGTCCGAAAGTGTCTTTGTGTCAGGCTCTCTGGATTCGATGGACGGCATCAAACGCAAAGTGGCCGAAATCAGTATTGACGACGTAGGCGAAGTCGTGGCTCTGGTAACCTACAACGACACGACGATGCCCTTCTCCTACACGTTGCAAGGCGAAAATGTCCTGTTCCTCGACGACTCAGGCGAGCAGGTTGAAGGGGACAGAGTCGTTGTCCAGCAGCCCGCTGCAGGAACCGATGCCTCGTCTACGACGGGCGGAACTGTGATTTCGCAGGGCAGTTCTTACACGGTGAAGGCGGGCGATACACTTGGCACGATCTCCTCACAAGCCTACGGCTCAACCGAATATTGGTCTTCAATCTGCACTGCCAACTCGCTGTCGAACTGCGACCTGATTGAAGTGGGCGACGTTCTTACGATTCCATCTCAGGCTGATGCCGATGCCTATCTCACAGGAGGAACCCCGGCACCGGCCGCGACGGCCGTTGCAACGGCAGTCGCCACAGCAGTCGTAACACCTACAGCCACTGCGGATCCCATGCCGGAAGCAACTGCAACCGTCGCGCCTGCCGCGACTGCCGATGCCATGCCCGAGGCAACCGCAACTGCGACGCCCGCTGCCACGGCGATGCCGGAGCCGACCAGTGACGCCGGCATGATGGACGACGATCTTATCGAAGTTGCCCAAGACTATGAGCAGTTGGACATTCTGCTCCTGGCACTCGATCTGGCCGGCCTGACTACCTCCGTTGCCGACGGCGGCCCCTATACCATCTTTGCTCCGACAAACGCTGCGTTTGCTTCGCTGCCCGAGGCGAGGCTGGACATGCTGATGGCGGACTCGGAACTACTGGCCGATACGCTCAGGTACCATATTGTGTCCGGAAAACTGACGGTGTCCGACCTCTCTTCGCAATCTTCACTGACCACGCTCCATGGCGGGACCATCGACATCAGTACCGGCGATGACGGATCTCTCAGTGTCGAAGGAATCAGCATCGTCACGTCTGACGTGGAGGCCTCCAACGGCGTCATCCACTTCATTCACCAGCTGCTTCCCGATCCCGATGACAACAACTCACAATAGCCCGTAAAATCAGCTTAGGCTTGCGCACCTAAACCAGTCTCAGGAACGCCCTCATTACGCCCAATGAGGGCGTTCTTCCTTTTGCATACTTCGCACATGCGTGCTATGATCCGCCTATGGAAACTTTCGATCAGACCTATATTGCGGAACTGCCAGGCGAACTCCCCCAGAGCGTGGTAAAGGAGGAGGGGGAGTGCTATGGCAGCGACAGCGGGGAGAAAGATCCCTCTCCTTTGGAAATCGCAGATCTGGCCTCCTTCTTCGACGCCGGAGGGACGCTTTCCTCCCTGATGGCTGACTACGAACTGCGCCCCGGCCAATTGGAAATGGCTGAGGTCGTCAAGAGAGCGATCCTGGAACGGCGCCCGGCGTTGGTCGAGGCCCCAACAGGAACGGGAAAGTCTCTAGCTTATTTGCTTCCGGCTATTCTCAGCCAGTACAAGGTAGTCGTCGCGACCGCAAATAAGTCCCTTCAGGACCAGCTCCTTCGTAAGGATATCCCATTCCTGCGACGGGTCCTGAATCGACCGATTGAGGCCATTGTGGTTAAGGGTCGCAATAGCTACATCTGCAACTACAAGTGGGAAAAGGAAGCGGTAGAGAGACGGCGTCTTGCCTTTCTTGACCGGGAAGACGAGCAGGTCGCCCATCTGCGCAGATGGCTGGTAGATACCGATAGCGGGGACGTTGACGACTTGCCTTTTGTCTTGAAGAGCGACTTGAGGCCCCGAGTTGTCAGTTTTCCCGATGACTGCATCGGTCGCAGCTGCCTCCACTTCGACGACGACTGCTTTGTGAATCAGATGCGTGCCAAGGCGCGAAGCGCGCAAGTGATAATCACCAATCACCATCTCCTGCTCAACGCCTTGGAGTTGGGAGAAATGGGGCAAGCGATTCTTCCTGAAGCTGCAGTCTATGTCATAGACGAGGCCCACCAGTTGGAAAACACGGCCACTGCGGTCTTTGAAGAAGAAACCTCCAATTACGCCTTGGAACAGCTGCTTGCGGGCGCTGTCTTCAGAGAGTATGTGGACAGTGAACACCTTGACGACCTCTTGATGCAGAACAGGATGGCATTTGACTCAGTGGAAGTGATGTCGGAAAAAAGTGTCTTTCGTATCGATTCCGACTTGGAAGAGCTAAAGAAGCTGGCAGGCGGTTTAAGCGCACTGCAGGACGATATGCGCCAGGCTAACCCCTTCCGTCGTCAAAACGAAGAGGGCCAACCTCCTCTCACTTCAGAGGAGGCCGAAGAAGAGGCCAACTATGAACTGGCCGTCAAGGGGCTTGGGTCTCTGGCAGGTAAAATGAAGACCGTGGCAAGTAGCTCGCATGACGAGCTTACCGTTCGCTATGCCGAACGGATGAGGGCCTCTCGCCACCTAAGGCTTCGTCTCCATGCCGCCCCGATCGATCCGGCCCAAGACTTGGCGCGGCACCTCTTTGATGAGGAGGGACGAATTGTAGTCTGCACAAGCGCCACTCTGGCTACTGATGGCAGCTTCGCACACTTCAAGGCAAGATGCGGAGTGGCCGGCGACCCGCTGGAACTGATCGCTGATCCCGTCTTCAATTACGCCGAGCAGGCCCTGCTGTATCAGCCCGCCCTGCCTGCTTTCGACTGGCGAGACAAAGCCCCCTTCTTTGATGCGGTCGCGGCCGAGATCGAGCGGCTTCTGAATGTGAGCCGTGGAAGGGCTTTGTGTCTCTTTACAAGCTGGTCCGGCCTGCAACAGGTCCATGAGCGCTTGCATGACGCCGCCTGGCCTTTGCGGGCCCAAGGTCAGTACCCCCGCAACGTGCTTCTGGATTGGTTTCGCGAGACCCCGCACAGCGTTCTACTGGCGACAAAGTCCTTCTGGGAAGGTGTCGACCTGCCTGGCGACGACTTGAGTCTTGTCGTTCTCGACAAGCTGCCGTTTCCCACCCCGAGCGACCCCCTTCATGAGGCCAGGACCAAGGCACTGGAGGAAATTGAAGAAGGCAGTAGCTTCAGAAAATACATGGTCCCGTTGATGACGCTGGCGCTGAAGCAAGGGTTCGGCCGCCTGATCAGGCGGACCGCTGACCAGGGCGTAGTCGCCATTCTCGACGAGCGTTTGTCCAGCAGAGGCTACGGCAGGCAAGCGCGCCGCGATCTGCCCTCTGCGCAGTTCAGCCGTAGTTTTCGAGTGGTCTACCAGTTCTATCGGGAAGCACTTTGCAGCCAGGCCGACTTTTCCTTGAGCGTCTTTGCTTGGGAAGAAGAGGGCGCCGGCGTCTTGCAGTGGCGCTGGCTACTGACTCGCTTGCAGGACGGTTTGTCCGACGAAGAGGTTGGGACCCTGGCCGCGGAGAACCTCACTGAAGCCGAGATCCATGCCGCTGCCAGTGGTCTGGCCAATCTGCGTGAGCGCGTCTCGAAAGCGGACCGAAACACCGGCAGCTTCGGTGTGGAACTGCGCTGCAGCGAGGAAACAGCGCACCGGTTGAATACCGGTACGCCGCCAGATGCTATGAAGAACAGATGGTTGGCAGAGTCCGCTGCGTGGAAGTCGTTAGACGTGATTGGCTTGCCGGCTACGGATGAAGCACATGCGCCGTAGCCATTCAGACTCGACTGCCAAAGATGTCGTTCTATAGATCGAGAGCCAGTATGCCGCGGGCATTCTTGCCTGCTTCCATGTCGGCAAACGCGTCGTTGATCTGCTCCAATTGGTAGGTTTGCGTGATCAACTCGTCGAGCATCAGCTTCCCTTCATCATAGAGACGAAGGTACTCGGGCATATCTACCCGCGGGCGAGACGTTCCGTAGTATGAGCCAAGCAGGCTTTTCTCGCTCCAAATCAGCTCCTGAGGAGGAATCGGCACGGTGTCATCGTGGCGCGCCAGCCCAATCGCCACGGCTGTACCGGCGGGCCTGACCATATCGAAGGCCTGCCTGATCGTCACTGAACTGCCGATGGCCTCAAAGGCGTAGTCCACCCCTAGCCCCCCTGTCATCTCTCTGACAGCCTCGACAGGATCTACCTCGGACCCGTTTACGGTGTCGGTTGCGCCGAACTGGCGAGCGAAATCTAGTTTCTTTTCGACCAGGTCTACTGCAATGATGCGCTCAGCGTCGGCAATCTTTGCCCCTTGCACGGCATTCAGGCCGACTCCTCCCGTTCCGATTACTGCAACTGTACTGCCAGCCTCAACTTTCGCCGTCCTCAACACGGCGCCCACGCCGGTCGTTACGCCGCAGCCGACAAGAGCCGCCCGATCCAGTGGATAGCCCGGGTCGATCTTTATCAAAGCTTGTTCAGGAACCACCGCCAATTCCGACATGGTGGCAATGCGGGACATCTGCGGTATGTCCTTGCCTGCGGCGTTGTGCAATCGGCAGGTATCGTCCAGCAGGTAGCCTTTGCGCGCGTCAATGCCCCGACACAGACAGACCCGGCCTGTCTCGCACATCGCGCACTCTTCACAGTAGGTCACGAACGATAGAATGACGTGGTCGCCCGGCTTGACATAGCTGACATTGGCGCCTATCCGCTCGACGACCCCGGCCCCCTCGTGGCCTAGCGCAACCGGTGGGGGGTAGTAGATCGTCCCGTTTACAACCGACAGATCGGAGTGACATACGCCACTGGCTCCCATGCGCAACAGGACCTCGTTCTCTTTGGGATCGTCCAGTGTCAGTCTTTCAACTACGACTGGAGCGTCGTGCTCGTACACTACGGCTGCTCTTGTCTCCATTCCACTCTCCCTCTGAATGGTAAGTTGTAAGATTCGGCTAAACCGTTTGCTTCAATGCTCGTTCATGGGTTGACGACCTACGCGAGAGGATTTCTCGTCTATCGCATGGGGTCAAGGAGCCCTCTTGGCGAGGCAACCCTAATGACCTGTTCTACGAACCAGCCTGTGGGCGGCGCCATGTGTCGGCAGCCGTACCTTCTCGGCCTGATAGCCTCTGGGCTGCACCTCCACCTCCCAGTCGTAACCGGACCGATTGATGAGAAAGAGCAGATTGCCCCGGTCGCTCTCTACCAGGCGGGCCTCCACCAATGACCGGTACTCGTCGGGCACGCCCTGAATTGTAACATCAGGGGGCAGAGTTTCGGGAAGCCAGCCCTGGATCAGCCGGCGCAGTCCCCGGTGCAGCGAAGAAAAATAGGAACGGCCAAGTGCGAATGTAGGGATCAGGAGACGGCCTTCCGGGCCGGAACTGATCAGGGCCGGTTCGCCGCTGTCGCGATAGGTCGCGATCGGTTGCCCCATGTACTCGTCCAGTAGTACCTGATCGTGAAAAGCAAAGCCGCCGAACTTCCCATCGGAATCGTTCACACTCCACCCGGCGATGAAGTATATTGGGCGAATCCACTCACGGCAAGCCAGGCCAAGTTGCTCGCCCACCTGCTGGCACTCTGCCAGATCTGTCATCGGCAGTTCGGCGATTACCCTGCCGCCTCGCTCCATGTAGCTTCCAAATGCCTTCCCTTCTTCTGCAGAGATTCCCAGCGAGAATGGCACTGCCACCACTTCAAGTTCGCAATCGGCATCGAAGCTGTGGGGAATAAAGGTTACCTCGTAACCCAGGTCCATGAAGAGCCCATAGAGACCTACCACCGCATCACTTAGGGGAGCTTCGCGTGCGTTGGCCGCCCATACCATTTCCCGTGTCAAATAGATGCCGACCCGGGCTGGAACTGTGTCGCCGGCCGCAATCAAATCTTCGTACCGCCGCAGATCGGCAATGACACGCTTCGTGGCCAGCCTTCTTTCCGTGTCGTACTCGTCGGCGTCGACCATGTGGTTGATCCATGGTTCCGGCCCCGACATCAGTGGGTCCCAGCGGTAGAAGTAATGAGCGTGACTGGCGTAACTGAAGACCTGGTTGACTTCAGCATCGATGTTTATTCCCCGCCACAAAATGTCCGACCGGAAGGGACCGCCCTGGCACTCGGTCAACCATGCCTGGGAGCCTGGGGCCAGCGCCTTGAGAAGAGCGATCCGCGAACCCGCTTCCGCACCCGTGCGTGGACCGGACCCCCAGTAGTGGCTTGAGGAGGCGTAATCCAACTCCGGGAGAATCCACCAGTCTTGGCCGTTGCGCTGAATGTGGTACGGGTCCGTGTAATTGAAGCTTGCACGCACACCCGGCGCGTGCTGTTTGATAATGTCAATTCCTCCTAGCAGAAACTCATTCAGATTGCGGGCAATGAACTCCCGCCAGTCACGCCAGAAGCCATTTGCCTCCTTCTCTACTTCCGTCGGAGGCTCAACTTCGCCGAAGTCCTTGAAGTCAGTTCCCCATCGTTCGTTTACCTGTGTGACTGTGGAGAATCGCGTCCTCAAGTCTTCACGGTACCGGTCTAGCGTGTGCGGGTTGTAGCAGGAGTGATCCCCCGTGCCGATGCTGGGCTCGTTGTGGACGTCCCAGTCGATGACCGCCGCATGTGAAGCAAAACGAGTGGCACAGTCGGCCAGGAGTTGGTCCCGCTGTCTGCGATACTCGGGGTGGTTGATGCAGGCTCGCTGCCAGCGAAAATCATGCTCGTGCTGCGGATAGGCTACGCCGTTCCGGTCGATAACTTTGGCGTCGGGATGCGCTTCGATAAAACTGTTGTGAACATAAAAGGTTGCGAATCCGAACAGCACGCCGATGTCAAGTTTTTGGCAAATGTCCAACAACTGGGCGACCTCGTCAAGGCTGCTGTCTAGGCCGATACGGATGCGGATGGAGTCGAAGCCTGTATCCTTGATCATTTCCAGATCGCGGCGCCAGTCATCCTCTCCCTGCGGCAGCCACTCGGGGCGAGTCGCCATGCCGCCAAAGGGATATTCGTAGTGCGTGCCAATCAGAATGCCATCTTTACTGGACAAAAGAGTCTCCTTGGGGCAGGGTTTGAAACGAGGCCAAATCTGATTCCTGCATAATGACCTGCGCGCTGTTCACCCCTTGATTCCAGTGAGTGCGATTCCCTGAATGAAAGTTCTCTGCGTAAAGAAGAAAAGGATGATCACCGGCACTGTCAGCACGGTCGTTACCGCCATCATCCAGCCCCATTGGACGCCAACGGTACTGACAAAAACCTGGATTCCAAGGGAGAGTGTGTATTTACTGGGGTCATTCAGGTATATCAGCGGACCAATAAAATCGTTCCAGCTTCCCAGGAATTGAAAAAGCGCTACCGTTGCCAGAGCCGGCTTTGCCAAAGGAAGTATCACCCGCCACAGAACGCCGAATTCTGAGCAGCCGTCAATGATGGCGGCGTCGTCCAGGTCTCTTGGCAAACTGAGGAAAAACTGGCGGAGCAGGAAAATGAAAAAAGGGACGCCGAAGGCGTGGGGCACAATCAGCGGCAAAAGCGTGTTGACCCAGCCGAGACTCCGGAACATGATGAATAGCGGAATCATCGTAACCTGGTACGGCAGCATCATCGTCGAAAGCATGGCAAAGAACAGAATGTCGCGGCCATGCCAGCGCAACCTGGAGAAACTGTATGCAACCAGAGAACTGGAAATTACTGTCAGAAATACTGCCGAAACTGCAATGACCAGCGTGTTCCGCAACTGCTGAAAGAAAGGAAAGTAACTTAGGGATTCGGGATAGTTCTGCCATCGAAAAGGATCAGGAATCCAAATGGGAGGTAGCGTGAATATCTGGTCTAGATCCTTCAATGAGGTAGTAACCAGCCAGAAGAAGGGCAGAAAAAAAAGAAGCCCCACTGTGAAAAGTCCAACATGGCTGGCTGAATGGCTCAGCGTCTCGCGTTGCGACCTCGAGAGGCTGCCAAAGCCGGTGGCGCCCACCTGTTGTTGTCGCTTCAGAGTCGTCGTTGTCCTGCCCACGGCACTACCTCTCCTCTCCTTCGTAGTAGACTAAACGGGCCGAACTGCGGAAGATAATCAGCGTCGTCCCCATTACGACAAGGAACAATATCCATGCCATGGCCGAAGCATAGGGCATCTGAAAAAACTCGAAAGCGTTTTGGTAGAGGTAGTAGGCGTAGAACAGGGTCGTGTCCAGCGGGCCCCCCCTGGTCATGATAAATGCCTGGGCGAAAATCTGGAACCCCGCGATGACCCCTATAATCACATTGAAGAAGATAACCGGGGACAGCATCGGAAGCGTAACATTTCTGATCCTCTGCAGGGCGCCCGCGCCATCGATCATCGCCGCATCGAAGAGATGCTGGGGAATGTCCTGCAGCCCGGCCAGAAAGATCACCAGAGTGCCCCCAATCGTCCACACCCCCATTAAGATCAACGATGGCTTTGACAGGACGGGATCGGTCAGCCATCCCGGCCCGTGGACATCGATTACGCTTAGCGCCGAGTTGATCAGACCGAACTCAGGATTGAACACCCACATCCAGAGTACCGATGTGGCGACAATCGGGACAATCGTTGGAATATAGTAAACGGTCCTGTAAATGGAAACGCCGCGCAGGTTCTGGTTGAGCAGGAGCCCCAGAATGATGGCCAGGACGATGTGAAAGGAGACGCCGAAGACGACCATGTACATCGTATTGTAGAGTGAAACCCAGAAGAGATCGTCATTTATTAGCTTGACGTAGTTGCTCAAACCGACCCAGTGCAGTGGCTGCCCGAAGGTCGTAAACACGTTGAGGCTGTAGTAGAAGGAGTAGGCGACGGGGAAAATCGTGAAACTCAAGAATCCGACAATCCAGGGAAGCGCAAACAGCACGCCAATCCGCAAGCGGCGGCGTTCCTGTCGCGTCAGTCCAAGTGTCATGACCGCCTTCTCCCATCTCCCGGCGGGCTGACTGGTCAACCCGCCGGGATTTCGCACCTGAGGACGCCTCTATCAGCCAACCTGCTGGCGGAAGTCGTTCAACTCCTGCTGCAACTTGGCCGTCATATCGTCCAGACCTTGCTGGGGATCGATCTGGCCGTGAATGACCTCGTCCTGGAGGCGTCGGATCTCCGTCTTGTACTGCTCCAGAACCGGGATGCGCGGCCACGCGCGGCCGCCCGTCGACTCAGTCAGCTCGACGTATAGCTCATTGAACGGCAGCGAATTGAGGAACTCCGGATCGCGGGCAGCCTCGTTCAGAGGAGGAACGTCGCCAACCAGGTTTCCGAACTCGATCTGCTGCTGCTTGCCGGCCATGAAGTGGGCCAGCTGCCAGCCGCCCTCCGGATTCTTGGCGCCGTTGGGAACGTTGAACATCGCGCCAATCTCTACCAGACTGGTTGGTTCGTTGTATCCCGGGCCATAGGGGGACTTGAACACTGAGTAGTCAAGGTCGGGCGCGTAGCGCGGGATCCAGCTCCGTTTCCAACTGCCGTCGATCTGCAGCACGATCAGGTCGACGTACCAGGGATCCTCGGTCAGCGAACTACGATTGCCAAAGCCGGAAACATAGCGGTCGATCTTCTCTATGTCATACTTGTCTGCGTAGGACTTGAACCATTCGAGAGTGTAAAGCAACGCCTCTTCGGAGCCGGCGGTGATGGTGTCGGTGTCCTCATCGTAGAACTGAGCGCCGTTGGCCCAACCCCAGTGCCATAGGCTGCCCGATCGCAACCAGGGGAGGAAGCCCAGCCGGGTGATGTTGCCATCGTCATCAAAGGTAGTCAACGCCTCAGCCATCACGTCCAGGTCGGCGAACGTTTCCGGTGGGCTGTCGGCGCTGAACCCGCCCTCTTCCATGAGCGTGTCGTTGCTGTGCAATGCAAACACGTTGAGCGTATGGCCGGTGCCCCAGAGGTGGCCGTCGGACCACAGAGCCTCCCATGCCGGCTTGGACCAGCCCTCGCCGTCAAAGCCGTCACGTTCAGCGTAATCCTCAAGCGGGAGCAGAAGCCCGCGGGGCCCCCACGTATACGCCTGGGACCAGAGCGATACCATGTCGGGCGGGTTGCCGCCCTGGATCGCGACCTGCGCTTTCTGGGTGACGTTGCCCCAGCCGATCGACATGAAAATGGCGTTTTCGCCGGTCTGCTCGTTAAAGCGCTCGACCTGGTTCTGTGCTTGCGCGGCCTCCTGCAGACCGAACATCGACCAATAGATTATCGGGAGGTTTTCCTGTGGCGGCGCGGCAGCCTCTTCAGCCGCCGGCATGGCTCCTTCTGGCACTACACAAGCGGCTAGCGCGGCGCCGCCTGCGCCCAAGGCCATGGCGTGCAAAAAGCCGCGCCGACTCATCTTCTGGTGAGAATTTCGCGTGTCTGACATGTTGCCCCCTTTGCGGTTGGGTTGGGCCGCGTCGCAAGACGGCTCACTGCCTGTCAGTGCGTACGGCCATACTTCCATTCTAGCGGCAAACAGATCTGCGCCAATTGCACCAACTTGGCTCCTATTGGTTCCTCGTGCTCCTCCTTTCCCTCGCTTCGGAATCTCGTCGAGGATGGGTTCGATGTCGCAAGGCTGAAGTGCACTGCGTTGCGTCTGAAGCCGGCCGCCATCCCCGGCCCGAAGGCAACGTTTCCTGGCCTGCTGTCTTACCTACCACTCCCAGTGCGAAACCTTGTTTTCCTGGTCAACTATGAATATGTAGGGTTTCATCGATCCGTCATGGCGGTCTGGATAATATGTGTGCACGTGGAGGACCTGCTCAACGGACAAATAGCTAATCAAGACTTGCGCACCCGAAATCGCATTCGTGCCTTCGAAAAGCATGATATTGCCTGAATCCTGTGCGTGCAGTTCAATCAGTTCTTTCACAGGCGGGAGTACCGGCCCTGTTGCCACGCCCACGTCTCCAATGAAGTGCAAGTTGAATGCGCCGTCTCCGCCAATCGTAATGTTGATCGGCGTGGCTTCGTGTCTGATCAGACAGGTGGCGCAGTCGAGGGCTGCGTAGACCGTGATGTATACAGCCGCGTGTTGAGTCCGTCCACTATTGTCAGAGACCAGATAGTAGAAGCTGTCTTTGCCTACATAGTTCGTGTTTGGTCTGTAACTGAATGAAAGAACCTTACTGTGCGCGTTGCTTGTGAAGGAGCTAATCCTTCCGAACTCCGGGCCCGTGAAATCAAAGCTGCGAAATTCAGGCAGTGTGTCATTGCCCAAGACCTCAATATCCACACTGCCATTCTTGGGCACGGATACGTAATCGTCTACCAGAACATTCGGGGATGGCGGAGACTGAGCGAAAGCGGGCGTTTCGGCGAAAATTAGCATGGCCAAGGCTGCAATGAGCCCCGCTCCGATGGTACGAAACACACGTGTATTGAGGCGGTTACGAGGATGCAGTCTGCTGGCGACACCGTGACAGATTGAGGTAGGCATGAAATGTTCTTTCTTGGATGGCTGACGGTCAGTGAACCAAGTTCAGTTGGACGCCAAAGGGATAGGAATGGGCTATCTTCGTTTGTGCAAACTTTGCAGAGTTTAGACAGCCTAAATGGATTGACGCATCGGAATAGACTTAAGTTCCCCGTTTCGGTTCAACGAGGCAAGAACGGCCACGGCAAATTGGCTGAATCCTCTTCGCACGAACGTGTTTTGGACTAATCCGCTCCTTCTGCCAGCTTTGAAGGCAGAGGCAGCGGCGGCGCGAAGCAATTCAATCTGGGCTTGTATTGCGTGGGGCAAAATGGAATTTCGAAGCAGTTTCTCTCCATATGCGCTGGACTCTGAGTCATTGGCATGTTATGAAGAAGACCTGTTTTTGCGGAGGCCAAGGGGCATGGTAGCGCAAAGCAGCAGGCTAGTCAAGAGGCGGATAAAACGGGGTGCATCCCAAAATGGGGGCGAACTTTCGCAATCCTCTGGCAGAGCCCTGACCAGGACCTGTCCGCGCTTCCATCTACGGCAGATGATGCGCCGTCTCTGACCACTGACCACTGACTACTGCAGTTCCGGGCGGTCGGGCCTATTCGGCCCTCCCTTGTACGGGGGCTCCGCCCCCGCAACGCCCCCGGTCCTGCTCGCGCCGCAGTGAGATTGAGGGCAATTTGACGCTGTCCACCCGCGGCGGCCGTGACTCGCCCCATTCCCAGTCCCGCTCCCGTAGGGGCAGGCCGTGTTCTTGCCCACTCTCGTCCCAAATTGGGCTGCATCCAAAAAACGTCCATCGCATTTGGATTGTTCAGAAAGATGGCGTGTCACGTTCCTTTCCGTGTAATCCACCTCTATCAGACCCTTCAGCCAGAGTAAAGAACTATCATCTCCCCCAAATGGTATCCGTGCGCACGCGTGAGATACCTACTGGACACTCCCGACGCCACACCTAACATAACCGTGCAGTCTCCGTAATAGTTTTTTATGAATTTATTCATAAAAATGTTTGACATTGCCCAATCAATCTGCTAAAATAGGTACCAACCTGCTAGGTTAAATTCTTGGAGTACATCTGTGCAGACTGTTCGCAATCGCATCTTGGAAATACTCAAACAGGATGGCCAGGCATCGGTCGGTGCGCTGGCTGAACGCCTGGACATGGCTCCCATATCGGTAAGGTATCATCTTGACATTTTGCTTTCGGACAATCTGATCACAGTGACCAAGGCCAAGGGACGCCGAAAGGTCGGTCGTCCACAAAAGATCTACGCATTGACCGCTGACGCCGATGCGCATTTTCCCGACAATTTCGCCTTGCTTACGGCTGGTGTCGTTCGCCAGATGAAACAGATGCTGCCTCCTGACAAGATTGACGGCTGCTTTCGAAAGTTGGCGCAGGAGATGGCCCAGCCCGTTGCACTCGATTGCCCGGCAGGAGAGAGGCTCGATGAGCGTATGGATAGAGTCGTCGCCTTTCTCAACGAAAGAGGGTACCTGGCACAGTGGGAACCTTCTACCGGACTACTGCATACGCACAACTGCCCCTACACGGGAGTGGCCGCCGAGCACAAGGAACTCTGCTGCATGGATCTGGCGCTTATGGAATCTCTCAGCGGACAGAGGTGTGAACGTGTTCAGGCCATCGCTGACGGTCAGAGCTGTTGCAGTTTTCGTGTGCAGGTAGATATCGAAGACGGTGCGCCCAAGTCACATAATGTTGAACTGATCGTCTGAAAATACGAACGGGACCCCTTGGGGAATCTGCAAGTATGCCAACGACATTACGCCAACCGAATCTTCAGGAACTGCCCCTGACCGAAGCGGCGGTGGCCGGACAGAACGGGCACAAACATCGAACCAGATACGGCAGCGTAACCCTGTCGCCTCCGCCCGGCGCGGAAGAACTGGTTTCGATGACAGAGCCGACCCACGACAGCTATGGCCGACGCGTACGCTATCTGCGCATTAGCCTGACTGACGCATGCAATCTGCGCTGCGTCTACTGTATGCCGGAAATGATGCAGTTTCGCCCGCGGCACGAGCTGATGTCGGACGACGAAATCATCTTTTTGGTTAACGTTGGGGCCAGCCTGGGAGTGGACAAAATTCGCCTGACTGGGGGTGAACCAACGATTCGTCCCGGCGTAGTGGAGTTGGTAAGCCGAATTGCAGCAGTCCCTGGCATTCGCGACGTGGCCATGACAACGAATGCTCTGCTCCTGAACGAATTGGCGCAACCTCTGGCCGATGCCGGTCTCAACCGGGTAAACATCAGCATAGACACGATCGATCCGGACCGCTTCCGCCGCATTACCCGCTGGGGGGATATTGATGACGTATGGCGAGGAATCGACGCGGCCGAGCGGGCTGGCTTGCGTCCGGTTAAACTGAACTGCGTTGTCACCCGCGGCTTCAATGAGGAAGACGTCATCGATCTGGCCGCCCTGACTCTGAACAAAGACTGGGAAGTCCGCTTCATTGAAATGATGCCGTTTGGAGAGGTCAGCGACTTTCAATTGAGCCATGTCGTCTCGTTCAGAGAGATCCGGCAGAATGTCGAGTCGGTCTTCGGCGAGCTGGAAGAGGCCAGTTACGACTTCGTCGATCCCAGCCGTCCGTTTCGCATCCCAGGCGCCGCAGGCACGCTCGGCTTCATCAGCAGCGTCACAGAACCATTCTGTCAGGGATGCGGCCGCGTACGTCTCACTGCAGACGGAAAGCTGCGGCTCTGCCTTCTGCGTGATGACGAAGTAGACCTGCTGTCTCCTTTGCGCGGCGGTGCTGATTTCGATAAGATACGAGAGTTGATGAAGGAAGGAGCGTTCCATAAGCCGTGGGGCCATGGATTGGATTCCGGCGTCTTCGCCGAAAACCGGGCCATGAACCAGATTGGCGGCTAAAATACCGGCGAGAGGGTCAGTGACTTAGACCCATCTCTGGAGAGGGGTGAGAGCAGTCTTGCTCTAGGTCCGCGTCCATGACGAAGGACCAGTGTAATCACTGAATTTCAGACCACGAACTCTTGTCACATTTATCCATACCTTTGAGGAGATTCCGATGGACATTACTCTGACCGACACTGCCACGAAAGAGATTACGCTTACGGAGATGGCTGCCGAGAAGCTGGGCGGCATCCTCGATCAGAAGGGCCTGCGGGAGTCGCACGCGCTGCGAGTCTTTGTCAAGGGCGGCGGCTGCGGAGGCATGCAGTACGGCATGACCTTTGACGACGACATCCAGGAAGCCGATCAGGTCTTTGAGCAGTTTGGCCTGCGGGTCGTTGTCGATCCGACCAGCTTCTTCTATGTTGGCGGCTCCAGCATCGACTACATCGACAACCTGATGGGCGGGGGATTCCACATTGAGAATCCCAATGCCGTCAGTTCCTGCGGTTGCGGAAGCAGCTTTCGTACCAACGGCGCTCCGGCTGGCGCGTCGGCCGGCGCGGGCTGCGGCAGTGGCTGCGGACACTAGTCGTTGACCTGACGATGTGAGTCGGCAGAGGCAAAGTAGAGTTCGGAAACCAACAGGTTGTTCGTCTCAGTGCCTGGGCGAGCAACCTGATCTTTCCACTTTGCCCTGACCGGGTTGGAGCACTATGCAGGCCCGCTATTACACTTTGAATGAAGCGAAAGCCGCGCTTCCGGTCGTTAAGGCCCTGATGTCGCAGGTTCAGGAGGCGCGCAGTGAGATTCTCCGTCTGCGACCGGAAATCTGGCCGGTTCTGCAGAAGGCTGCCCAAAACGGTGGCAACGCCGCAGCAGGATCCGTCTACTCCCAGTTCGACAAACTGGAGACGGGCGTAAAGGGGATCCTGAAAATGGGTATATTGGTGAAGGATATCGACATGGGCCTCATTGATTTCCTGTCAATTCGCAACGGGCGCGAAGTCTATCTCTGCTGGAAACATGGCG
>JAPPKG010000678.1:0-2765 GCA_026914085.1 Caldilineaceae bacterium
AGGCGGCCAGCCAGGCCGGTAGCGGATAGCTGCCGACGACGGTTGTTTTGATGGAAGGTTCGGGCATTGGGTGCTCCTGGTGCGGGATGTGTTGTATAGGTAAGATGTGCTGAATTGGGAAATGGTTGGTAATCGCTATCCACTCACTTCTGAGAGACGCAGGGCAAGGTGAGCAAAATCCTCAGGGCATTTCTGCCGGATGGCATCAATGCGGCGCGCTGCTTCTGCGGCCAACGGCTTACGCCCTCCGTCTGGACTGTCGGATAGGCCGCGCTGGGCGGCAAGCGGCTCAAAATACAGTTCCTTGACGTGGATCCCGGCGCGGACATCCGCCCAGCGCCATTCACTGGGCAACTCGACGCCCGCCAGGATCCACGTTTCGATCTCTTTCCATGCGTTCGCGGCCAAGAATACGGTTGCGGTACTGCATAGCAGTTCCAGCTGATCGAGTCTGTCACGCCTGCCTACTTCGCCGTCGCGATCGACGCAAAGTATGAGAATATCCGTCATTCCTCTGTATCGTTCTACGATTTCCAACATACGTTCCGCATTCAGTGCTTGAGCGATGCCGCGCAGACGCGGGTTCTGGCACACTCGAACGCGTGCTCTGGGCTTACCGATGGCTTGGAGGAGCCGCTCGAAAATCGGTTTCAGAATGTGCTGGTCCTTTTCGAAATCTTCCGGGATGATGAGGACCCTCAATTCTCCACCTTTTCGTCATACCCCTCGGTAAAGGCGAGAGCGTCCTCCATCCACCCGCCGCTAAGGAGATTGCTCAGCCCTTGGGACTTACGCAACTCCCCTGCGCGCGGCAGTTCGGCGACAGGGCGAATGATGGCGTCGTCCGCATCTTCAAGGCGGCAGACTACGGAGGTGTTTTTGAACGTCTCGTCGTTCATCATCGTCAACAGGTCCGGCGAATGGGTGGTGGTGATGACCTGAATCCCCTGCTTGGCGATCTGCTTTTCGATCAGTTCCAACAGTAGCCACTGCCGCGCTGGGTGGATACCGTTGTCGATCTCCTCAAAAAAGTAAAGACCATTGGGATCCGGTCCCAGCAGCACAGCCAGCATGGCCAGGAATCGAAGCGTGCCGTCCGACGCGGCGTAGGCAGACACTCTTCTGTCGTTCGCCTCCAGGAAGACGAGATGCACCCTGCCGGATGGGTCGGTCGGAAATTCGAAGTCCCGCACATCCATTGGCGTCAACTCACGTATCCATTCGACCAGGGTTTCCTTCTTTTGCGGGTCTTCACAGATTGCACGCAACACCGTTGGCAGGTTTTCGCCGCTGTCGCCCAGCACGATTTGGCCGGGGAAGGCGGGTTGCCGCAACTGATGCGGCTCCAGATCCAGAAAACGCATGTTGGCCAGGACTTTCTTAAGTCTTTCAGCGTAGTACTCTTGCACCCACGGCGACATGTTTTGTCCCTTTATTTGGGTCAGCCCAGGCTGGTTGGGCCTTCCTTCGACACAAGATATGTTACCCTTCTCTTCAGAATCCCTCTCTTTGCGTAAGAGCAGGTACAAGATGTCGCCTTGTGTATGGACAGGTTTGCCGCCGACCGAAGTGCTCGTAAAGATGGTCCCCAGTTGGGTCTTGAATTTTTCCCTATTGACCCGGAATGCGGCGTCTTTGGTTTCATTTCTGCCAACCTCGATTGTATAAGCAATTTCCTTCTCTTCGACCTGAAGCGAAAACGAGGGCTGACCGAAGCGAATAATCTCATTCATCGCGCCGCGTACACCGGACCACTCGATTTGGCCGCCGCCGCCGTGTTTCCCGCCGATGATGTCGGCCAGCGTGTAGCCGCGGCCGATACCGTGCAGAAAGCGGAACGCGTCGCGAATGTTGCTCTTGCCGCTGGCGTTTGCACCGACGATAACAGTGAACGGGCCGACGCGCAGTGTTTCATCAGCGAAATTCTTGAAATTGACAAGTCGTACTGAGGTGATCATGGCGCTTCTCCAGGTCCAGACCGCCTGTCGGTGCGGAAAATCATATCACGGGATCAAGGGCGAATAACAATAGACATGCAGATTGTCTATCATCCAGTGTAGCTGTCAGGAGGAGGTAAGGTAAAAGGTAGGCGGTTTTCAAGTACAGAATCAGGCTCCTTTCAGCGTAATTGACTTACGCGGAACTGGCCCGCCGGCTGGAAATAACACGCTGTCATTCTGGGACGCTTCCCACAGCAGGCCGATGTTGGCAGATGTATCGGTGCACGGTACACTATCGTATGATTCAGACATTTAGGCACCGTGGGCTTCGGCTGTTATATGTGCGCGGAGACTCCAGCAGGGTGCGTGCTGACCAAGCGCAACGGATAGCACTTGCTTTGGCGGATCTTGACAGCGCCAGCAAACCTTCAGACCTTGATCTACCAGGCTATCGGCTTCATCCACTGAAGGGGAATATGAGGGGATATTGGAGCATTTCAATTTCCGCCAATTGGCGAATTATCTTCCGATTCGAAGATGGTGACGCCTACGATGTCGACTTGGTCGACTACCATTAACACGAGCTGACAATCATGGCTATGAAGAATCCACCGCATCCTGGCAGCAGCATAAAGGAAAACTGTCTGGACCCGCTTGACCTGAACGTCACTGAAGCGGCAAAGGTGTTGGGCGTGGCCCGCCACACGCTTTCGCGCGTCCTGAACGGCCACGCGGGCATTTCACCGGAGATGGCCATTCGCCTGGAGAAAGCCGGATGGTCGAACGCCGAATTCTGGCTGCAGCGGCAAGGCGCCTATGATCTGG
>JAPPKG010000680.1:0-2761 GCA_026914085.1 Caldilineaceae bacterium
CGCAGCAGCCGAAGCCCAAGGAGCCAATCGACTTCCCCGTCCGCTCCTTCGACCGTGAAGACCTCGACATTCCGGCATTTCTACGCCGCGCCAAGAACAACAACGGCCAGTAGCGCTCCATAGCAAAGAATACTTACAAAAGAACATTCAGAGAGCCCGGCGATGCCGAGGCTCTCTTTATTTTGTCTCGCGCGCGGGCAAAAATGCACGGTCGAACTGCGCCCATTGACTTCCTCTTCAGGCCCCATTCACCGCAGCAGGCCCCCGTTTATCAGTACGCGAAATAACTACTGTCTACCGAAAATTCCTTTTGCGCGTTGGCCCCGGATGTGTTATATCTTTGCTGACGTCCCGAAATAAGCAAACAGGCATCTTTATACTACATATTGTACCTATCAGGGTTATATGATACAGTATGTAGGCTGTTCCCCGAACGAAGACCGGCCCAGTAAAGTTGTCGAAGGGCACCGAACTGAACCCGTCTGAACGGGAATCAAGTGGGGGAACCGCGCTCCCTAAAACAGCCACGCCGACTGCTCGGGAGACGGACAATGCAGTGTCCTCATTGCGGACATGGCAAACACCATGTAATCGATACGCGGGATAGAGGGGAGACGGTCCGTCGCCGCCGTAAGTGCTTGGATTGCGAGCAGCGCTTCACAACCTATGAACATGTCGCCCCCAGTCTGCTCGTCTCCAAACGGGACGGCCACCGTGAACCGTTCGATTCCCAGAAGCTGCTTGCCGGCATCCGTATCGCCTCGGTCAAACGGCCCGTCAGCAGCGAGCGCATGCAGAGTATTGTCAAGTACGTCGAAGAGCGAATCCAGCGCTTAGGCCGCGCGGAGGTCACGAGCGAAATGATCGGCAATCTTGTGCTGGACCAACTGGCCGACGTAGATCAGGTGGCCTATATACGTTTCGCAAGCGTCTACCTGGACTTTGGCGATCTCAGTGAAATCCGATCCGAAGTTGACCGGCTTATGGGACGCAGCGACCAGGAAGGTGACACAGACGGACGGCCATAAGCGCAAAACCGACCGGCAGCAGAGACCGAAATTGACCTCTTAGACCTTTTGTTCTATTATTGAACTTATTGCTGCTTCCTGTCGTCCTACTGCTCACTAGCACGAATTCATTCCCGCTTATCATCTTTTTCTAAGGAGTATCCCCATGTCCGCCCTCGAATCCACCGTCACCCGTAATGGCGCCAGAACACAGGAGGCCTTCACGACCTTCGAAGTCGTAAAGGGCGAGAAGCAAAGAGTTTCCGGGCCGGCGTATGTGGACGACGGCGCAATCCAGCTGAGCGAAAACAGCTTGAAAGTCCTGGAACGCCGCTATCTGCGTCGGGACATCGATGGAAAGCTTCTGGAGACGCCCGCCGGCATGTTCTATCGCGTCGCCAGACACATTGCCATGGTGGAAGAGGAGCACGGCGGCGACGTCGAAGCAACCACCAGGATCTTCTACGACCTCCTCACCGATCTGCGCTTCTTCCCCAACAGCCCCACCTTCACAGGCGCGGGCACGCCTCTGGGTCAGCTGGCCGCCTGCTTCGTGCTGCCCATCGAAGACGATATGGGCCGCGCCAGCGACGGCATCTTCAGCACGCTCCGCGTCGCGGCGCTCATTCAGCAGACCGGCGGCGGCAACGGCTTCAGCTTCAGCCGCCTGCGTCCGCAAAAGGATATCGTCCACACATCGGCCGGTCGCGCAACCGGCCCGGTCGGCTTCCTGCGCGTCTATGATCAGGCCTTCGGCGAAATCGCCCAGGGCGGGACCCGCCGCGGCGCCAATATGGGTGTCCTGCGTGTCGATCACCCCGACATCGAAGAGTTCATCCGCTGCAAGGCCGAAGAGGGCACGATCACCAACTTCAACATCTCCGTCGCCATCACCGACGAGTTCATGCAGGCCGTGAAGGAAGACGGCGATTTCGACCTGCGCAACCCCCGCGACGGCTCCGTATCCAGGACCGTCAGGGCGCGCGACCTCTTCGCCACCATCATCAAGTACGCCCATCATAACGGCGAACCCGGCGCGCTCTTCATCGACGCCGCCAACCGCAGTAACCCCGTCCCGCACCTCTACGATCTCGAAGCCACTAACCCCTGCGGTGAACAGTGGCTCGGCCCCTACGAGAACTGCTGCCTGGGTTCGATCAACCTCAGCACGCACGTCACAACCGACAGCGCCGGCACCGCCGCGGTCGACTGGGACGGCCTGCGCAAGACGGTCCGCGAAAGCACCCACTTCCTTGACAACGTGGTCAGCGCCAACACCTACCTTCCTGCCGTGCCGGTCGTGAAAGAGGCTGCCCTCAAGGCGCGTCGCATCGGGCTCGGTATCATGGGCCTCGGCGATCTGATGTTCAAGTTGGACATTCGCTACGGCAGCGAAGAGGGCCAGGAATTCGCCGCCCAGGTCATGGAGTTCGTGCGCTTCCATTGCATGCAGATGAGCATCGATCTGGCCGCAGAACGCCAGCCTTTCCTCGCCTACGCCGGCAGCATTTACGACGCCGACCAGCTCGGCGGGATGCGCTGGACGCCGCCGCGTCCGCTCGTCTCCTATCGCCGCAATTGGGGCCGGCCTGCGCTCAACTGGGAAAAGATCATCGAAGGCATTCGCCGCCATGGGATCCGCAATGCCGCGCAGACGACCGTAGCGCCCACCGGCACCATCGCTACCGTCAGCGGCTGCGAGGGCTACGGCTGTGAACCGGTCTTCGCACTGGGCTATATCCGCCACTTCAAGG
>JAPPKG010000628.1:0-24778 GCA_026914085.1 Caldilineaceae bacterium
TCCAGCCCAACCACGTCCCCCCTGTCCATCAGTTCCCCGCAGGTGCCGGCCTTGTCCCATCCATCCTGAAAATCCACTAAAATCCCGCAAATCCTCGTCCAGAATCACCCCTTTCCCGTGTTATAATACATTCTTCGCTCCGGCACACTATCCCGGTGCGTTTAACCAATCCGCTGCCATCGCCGGCACCGTAGCCGGACGAAGTGAGCAACACGCATTCAAGGAAGAATGACCAGTGTCCAAAAAACTCTGCAAAGGAATCAGAAAAGACGGCAGCCCCTGCCAGGGCAACGCCCTCGACCAGTACGACGGCTACTGCATCGCCCACGGTCCCGCCCCCGACCAGGTCCATGAATGGCGCTCCCAGGGCGGCAAAAACTCCGCCACCGCCGCCCGCCTCGACAAACGAATCCCTGAACGACTGAAATACGATCTCGATTTGGTCGGAGACGCCATGCAACGCGTGCTGCAAGGGACACTCAACCCCTCAGCCCTCTCCGCAATCTGTCGTGGCGCCAAAACACGCATCGACCTCCACCGCCTCGCCGACGAAGAAATGGAGGATATCCGCGCCGAAGAACTCCATACAGCCGCCGCCCAAGTCGTCGGCGACCGCGGCAACCTTGACATCCTCAAAAAAGCCGAAGAGATCGCCGCCCAACACAACCAGCACCGCGTCGATTCGCTCATCCAGCAGGGTCTGGCCGAACGCAAGCAAGAGGCATGGGACAAGCCCGAGCAGGTGGTACTCACCTCCGAAGGCCTGTCTCGCTTCGACCACCGCACCAGATCAGGCTACTCCCAGGAGGACATTGACGAATGGACTGAAATGGAAGAAGCCTATAAGCACTCGATACAACGACGGCTAGACATTGAGAAAGAGGTGGAAGAGTTGCGCGATGAACTCGAAGAGGCCTTGGAGGATCTCGAACACGGCCCCGATCCCGAACCCCCGCCTCTTGACCCCGTCACCGGCCGCTACATGACCCAGATCCCTGCCGGGGTCAGCACAGGCTATGGACCCGACCCCGACCCCGAAGACGTCGAGTTCTGCCCGGAAACCTTGACCGCCCAAATCCGCCAGTGTGACAGCTTTCTCCTTGAGCTGAACAAACTGGCCGCACGGCGAGAAAACCACTTCCATCGCGAACCCGGGGACGCCGAAAGAGATCCGCATTTCATGAAAGTCCGGCCCTTAGGCAGCATTGCCGCGGACTACCCACTTGAACAAGACATCGAAAAACGTCGCAAAATGGATGAGTTCCTGGCAGCGCAGAGAACAGTGGAGGAGAAGGAACAACTCGAAATTATCGGCAGATAGTTCGCGCCGGCAAGGGCCTCAGCTCGACTGAGACCCAATTCATCGCCGGCGATACCACCAGCGGGCCGCCCCCGCACTCGACCCCATAAAGTAACCCGGGTCGTAACAATAAAATAAAATATAACTCGCCTCCACTGCCCTCCCGGACAGCGGCCGGTTCCCCTACCCGCCGCCCCCCATGCAACCGCCCAAATGCTCCCCATTCACCCGCCGCGCACGCCCAATCCCCCCAAAACCACCGCCATTCACCGCCCAACCCTTCGCCTTTCCCCCCAATCCTCCCCTCACGACCCATCCTGCACCATTCAGAGCCCATCTCCCTGTAAAAAGTTCAATTTACCCCCAAACTCTCGCAAACGCTTGCAAACGCTTGCAAACGCTTGTAAACGCTGGTAAAAACTAGCCCAGCCAAACTGCCCCCAACTCACATTCGCCCGACCACCGACCACCGACTACTGACTACTGACCACTGACCACCGACTACTGACTACTGACCACTGACCACCGACTACTGACTACTGACTACTGACTACTGACCACCGACTACTGACCACTGACCACTGACCACTGACCACTGCAGTTAAAGTTGCAAGACACAACAGAAAACGCGAAAATAGATCAAGGCTCCCAAATCCAAATGGACTCCACAAGGAGAGCAAAGCGATGTACGACAACTACCAACGTGACGGCTTCCTCCTTGTCCGCCAGGCATTACCCCCTGCCGACCTCGAACCCCTGCGCGCCTGCATCCACCGCCAGGTCGGCATCTACGCCAACGAAATGTTCAACGACGGCAAAATCAAGGACCCCTTTCCCAAACTGCCCTTCGGCCAGCGCCTCGCCGCCCTCCACCGCGAAAACGAAATCCGCCTCCGCTCCTGGAACCAGCCCGCTCTCGGCCCCGAGCTCCACGAACTCATCCAACATCCCGGCATCGTCGACGCCCTCGAACCACTCCTCGGCCCCAACATCAGCTTCAACGGCGACTACCACCTCCGCCCCAAAATGCCCGACAGCGAACTGACCGCCTTCCCCCTCCACCAGGACAGCCAGTACTACGGCAAACAGTCCCGCCACGCCCACATCATCACCGTCTGGATCCCCCTCGTCGACGTCGACGAAATCAACGGCTGCCTCTATGTCATCCCCGGCAGCAACGCCTGGGAGCTCATCGAAAGCAAGCGCGACAAGAACATGAACATGCGCTCCTTCGAGGATCCCGAAGAACGCGGCGCCCCAATTCCAATGCCCATGAAGAAGGGCGATATTTTCCTCTTCTCCAACATGACCTTCCACGGCAGCAAAATCAACCACACCGACGAAGTGCGATGGAGCATCGACATCCGCTACTGCCGCACACCGGGTACCTACACCGCGCCCCAGGAGGTCCTCGATGGCGAAGAATTCATGCGCGCCAAGCTGGAAAGGACCAAGCGGCCCCCCTTTGTCGTGCGCGGCCAGGGCGCCGGCTCAACCTACGCAGACTGGCAGGCCGCCTTCAAGGCCCTTCTGAACTGACCGTCTCGCGTCGGGCCGCCCGCCAACACACCCAATGCTCGCCGCCTATACGACTTCATCCATCTCCTGACATAATGCAAAGGAGCAACTGTGCATATCCATCCACGCTCAGTCGCCAGTAAAGTCTTCGACGTCTGGCGCAGCCCCGGACGCTTCACCAAGAACCCCGACATAATAGAGCTGCCCTCAGGCCGCCTCATGCTCATCTACTCCGACACCGACTCCCACTGGTCCCAGGTAAACCAGATTCTGACCCTGCTCGCCAGCGACGATGGCGGCCACACCTGGTTCAAGCACCGCGAAATCGATCAGGCCAACCTCCAGGAAGGCGACGAACGTCTCGTCACCCCGCGTCTCAGCCGCCTCAACGACGGCCGCCTCGTCGTCATCATCGACCACGACGACCACAGCCACTTCCACGAAGACCAGCCCCCCGGCAACTGGCTCTACTGGAGCGAAGACAACGGCGACACCTGGACCGAAGCCCAGAAGCCCAACATCATGGGCTTCGAACCCGACCGCATCCTCGACCTCCCCGACGGCAGACTCGGCGTCGCCTCCCACATCATGCGCGGCGATACCCAGGAGTTCGCCGTCATCCTCTCCTGCTCCGACGACCGCGGCGAGACCTGGTACGAAGCGTCCACCATCGCCTATGACGGCTACCATCGCGTCTGCGAAGGCGCCATCGTCCTCCTCGACAACCCCGACGCAGTCGGCGGCCAGGAGCTCGCCTGTATCATGCGCGAGAATCACCACGCCGGCATCCCCTCCTTCGTGACCTTCTCCACCGACAGCGGCAGCACTTGGTCCCCGCTCCAGATGTGCCCCTTCGCCCTCGACCGCCCCTACGCCAAGCAGCTGCCCGACGGCCGCATCTTCGTCAGCGGCCGCCATGTAAACGGACCCCTCGGGACCTACGGCTGGTGCGGCGACATCAAGGCCGAAGCCGGCGACTACCAGATAGGCGGCCCCCGCCGCAAGTACCAGGCATCTCTGGACGGCGTCGCCCTCATCATCGACAACCTGCCCGGCCACGAGGCCCGCTACTGCCTCCTGCCCCCTGAATCCGCCCTCAGCGATATCCACATGGAAGCGGTGGTCAAGGTCGAAGGCCGGCCCGGTCAGCCCGCCGCCTTCATGTCGATTGCCAAGCTGGGCGTCGTCGTCAACGTCGCCTCCGACGGCATCTGGAGCCGCCAGGGCGCTGACTTCCGCCATCCCGTCGATATGACCACCTACCGTACCATCACCATCCGCCACCACCGCGGCCTCTTGCGCATTCAGGTTGACGGCGAAACCGTCATCAACCAGTGCATATTCCGCGAGGAGAGGCCAATCGGCGATTCTCGCCGTGCCGGTCCTCTCAACCTCTACACTCAGTTCGGCCAACCCGCCGCAGGCGGACGAAGCTTCTGGCGCTACGTCTCCTATCGCGTCCTGAACCCGACCCTTGATGATTTCGAATGGGAATGGGGAGCGGAGTCGGACACCTTCCCCGATGAGTACCAGCGGAACCGCATGATCCAAATCCATGGCAACCACCCTGATCAACCGCCCGCCCCCGATCACGGCTACTCCTCCTGGCTCATGCTCGAAAACGGCACCATTATGTGGGTCGACTATACAAACTACGGCGATCCCGCCGGGTCCGCCCACCTCGTGGGTGTCTTCATCAACCCGGAAGATATCGACTGAAAGGACTGACTCAGCATGGGCACAAGCCAAAACTCGGGTCAACCCACGTGCGTGCAGGAGGACCTTTTCACCAGCGGTGATGGCCGCTACCACACCTATCGAATTCCGGCCCTGGCCCTGTCCACCCGCGGCACGCTCCTCGCCTTCGCCGAAGGCCGCAAACATGGTCGCGGCGACGCCGGCGAAATCGACCTCATCCTCCGCCGCAGCTTCGACAACGGCCGCACCTGGACGCCCATCCAGGTCGTCGTCACCCAGTCCGGCATGACCTGCGGCAACCCCTGCCCCGTCGTCGAACGCCAGACCGGCGCCATCTTCCTGCCCTTCTGCAAAAACCTCGCCGACGGCGATGAGACCATGATCTGCGAAGGCAAGGCCCCCCGCACCGTCTGGATCACCCACAGCCTCGATGACGGCCAGTCATGGAGCGAACCGCGCGAAATCACCGCCTCCGTCAAAGACCCGCAGTGGACCTGGTACGCCACAGGTCCCTGCCACGGCATCCAGCTCACCTCAGGCCGCCTCGTCGTCCCCTGCGATCACATCGTCGGCATCCACTTCGACCGCGGCCGCGACCCCTACCACTCCCACGTCATCTACAGCGACGATCTAGGCGAAACATGGCTGCTCGGCGGCGACGTTGAAGTCGGCACCAACGAGTGCGCCATAGCCCAGCTCCGGGACGGCAGCCTCTACATCAACTGCCGCAACTTCGTCCGCGGCACGCATCGCGGCATCGCCCGCAGCTACGACGAGGGCAGCACCTTCACCGACTTCCAGTGGGACCAGACCCTCATCGAGCCCGTCTGCCAGGCCAGCCTCGAAGCCCTCCCCGACGGCCGCCTTCTCTTCGCCAACCCCGCCAGCACCCGCCGTCAGAACATGACCGTCCGCCTCAGCCCCGACGGCGGCCGCACCTGGCCCGCCGCCCGAGCCCTCCACCCCGGCCCCTCCGCCTACTCCGACCTCGCCGCCCTGCCCAACGGCGACCTCTGCTGCCTCTACGAAAGCGGCGAAAGCCAACCCTACGAACGCCTTACCCTGGCCCGCTTCAACCTCGCCTGGCTTGAGGAAGATCAGGAGCTCTGATCATGGCCCCGCCAACCTTCCCGATAACAACACCTTTCCGTCATCAGACCCTTGCTGTCGTCACATACCTGGCTGCAGACCCAGTCAAAGCCCGCCCACGATGTAGAGCAGTTTAGTGAACCGGCTAGCCAAAGTGAGTACAAGGGCGCCCAGCCTCCTCTCGTTGCTCATCTCCTTCACTCTGACGGCAGCCTGTGTGCCCGTCGGCGGACCCGTAGCACCCGCAGTCAATGTCTCCGTTCAGCCCCATCGTAGCCCGCCGCATCCCTGCCAGAATCGCTTCGTCGCCCACACGCTCGACCACGTCACCACCATCGAGGGCGAAGTCGTCCGCACCTACGACAGCAACGGCGCCGGCCTCGCCGTCAACGACCTCGACCGCGACGGCGACCTCGACGTCGTCGTCAACAACCTGCTCGCACCATCCATGATCTACGAAAACCGCCTCTGCGGCGGCAACACCCTCACAGTCGACCTCTCCTGGCCCGCCAGCAAAAACACCCGCGCCACCTCCCCCTTCCCCCCAAAGCTCCTGTAGGGGCAGGCCTTGTGCCTGCCCTGGCGCCACCCGCGCCACCTCCCCCTTCCCCCCTCACCGCCCCCGTAGGGGCAGGCCTTGTGCCTGCCCTGGCGCCACCTGCGCCACCTCCCCCTTCCCCCCAAAGCCCCTGTAGGGGCAGGCCTCGTGCCTGCCCTGGCGCCACCCGCGCCACCTCCCCCTTCCCCCCTCCCCGCCCCCGTAGGGGCAGGCCTTGTGCCTGCCCTGGCGCCAGCCGCGCCACCTCCCCCTTCCCCCCTCACCGCCCCTGTAGGGGCAGGCCTTGTGCCTGCCCACGCCCCGCCACCCACGCCTTCTCTCCCAATCCCCCAAACCGCCCCCGTAGGGGCAGGCCTTGTGCCTGCCCTCCCCCAAGAGACACCCCTACCCACCATTGACAGTTCTTCACTGCTTTAGTACCCTGCCATAACTCGACACTACCAAGAAGAATCCTTCGTCTCCCATCACACGGTATCTCAGTCGTGCCCACTTCACGCACCAGAGACAACACACCTTGCAACTGCTCGAGGAGCAGCCCAATATGAAGAGTAGCGCACTCATTTGCACCGCCCAACAAGAGTTCTCTTTACAGGAGTTCAACATCCCCAGCCTTGGGTCAAAAGACCTTCTGGTACGCTGTGCGTGGTCCGGTGTCAGCGTAGGAACCGAATTCGCCGTAGTTCGCAACAAAATAAACTACGGGCCCTACCCGATCTGTACAGGTTACCAGGCCGTGGGCTACGTGGAGGACACCGGCTCAGACATAGAGAAATTCGCACCAGGCGACAAGGTTTACTACCGCCGCAACTACATTCCAATGACCCGCAACGGTCAGCCGCTTACCGTCTGCTCAGGCACCCACGCGTCCTACGCACTCATGCCCGAAGATGCCGAAGTCGAACATCTCCCCGCAGACGTGGATGACGCAACCGCCGCCCTCTTTGTCATGCCTTCGGTCGGCTACAACGCCGTCGACATGGCCGGAGTCCAGATGGGCGACGTAGTCGCCTTCCATGCCGTCGGACTCATCGGCCTCGGGGCCCTGGCCGCGGCGCGATTGCGCGGTGCCGTCACCATCGCCATCGATCTCAACCCCAAACGGCTGGAAATGGCCGTAGAGATGGGCGCCGAGTACACCATCAACCCAAGCGGCCTGACCCCGGACGAACTGGTAGAACGCGTTCAGGCAATCCAGCCCGGCGGCGCTGACGTCGTCTTTGAAGGCAGCGGCGTCCCCGCCTGTCTCGACCTGGCCTTTCCTCTCGCCCGCCTGCGCGGGAAGTTTGTATTCCTGGGCCACTATGGCAAGGAGCCCGTTTCCTTCAACTATCTCGTGCCTCACGGCAAACAACTGACTGCCTTCTTTCCCTGTAACGACGGCCTGGCCACCTGCCGCGCCGCCGTGCTCCGCAATATTGCCACCGGCGCCATCCCCTGGGAGAAGACGATCACCCATCGAGTGGCCGCGTCAGAGTCGCCGGACCTGTACACAAAGATTAACCGCGAAGAGCTGCCGGACCTCTTCGGTGCAGTGATCCGTTGGAGCTGAGTTCGCACCTGAAAACGAAGAAGGCCAATGTCCGTTACGGCCATCGCACAAGTTGAGGAGACAAACTGGGTACGATGAGCAAGATTCTGATTACAGGTACCAGCGGCTTCATCGGCAATGCACTGGCAAATGAGATTGCAGCCAGTTCAAACCATCAGGCGATCTGCCTTTCCCGCAGTCCCACCGACGTGCCCGCCGCCACCACCATTCAGGCAGATTTCTCGGACCCGGACCAGCTGAGAAAGCTGGACCCCCACGAAGGAATCGAAGTCCTGGTTCACCTCGCCGCCGTGGTCGGAGGCTGCGCCGAGGAGGACGGCCTGCGCGTCAATGTCGCCGGCACCCATCACCTGCTGCGCTATCTCATCCGCAGAGGCTGCAAAAAGTTCGTCCTCGCCAGTTCTATCGCCGCCGTCGGCATGCAGTCGGTGAAATTCCGCCCGCTGCAGCTTCCCATGCCTGACGAACACCCCTGTCTCGACCGCGACGGCTACGGCTTCTCCAAGTACATGATGGAGGAAGTAACGCGCTACCTGTCCCGGCAAAATGAGTCCCTGGACTTTATCAACCTCCGGTTGGCCAGCATCGCCCCCGATGATCGTCAACTGTCGCCGGCTGAACCCGGTGAGATACCCCTCTGGGCGATGGGTAGACTCTCTGTCATGTTTCTCAGCGATACCGTCCGCTGTCTGATCGCTGCCATCGAGGCCCCGCACAAGCCTGGCGTCCGTATCCTCAATGCCGTCGGCGCCCAGGCCTGCACCGCGGTTCCCGTCCCGGAACTGCTGCGCTCCTGGTTCGGTGACGACGCCGACGCGATCGACTTCTCCCACTATGAGCAGCCTGGTCGCGAAAGGGATCCTGTCTACGACATAACCAGAATTCGGGAAGAGCTCGGATTTGTGCCCCAAATGCCAATACTTGGAAACTGAAACGCTATGAAGATTTCGCAGATTCACACCCAGCACTACCGCATCCCTTTACCGGTAGTCCTGTCCGACTCTACCCACGGAGACATCTCACACTTCGGGCTGATCGTGAGCCGTATCGAGACCGCAGACGGCCAGGAAGGCATGGGCTATACCTACTGCGTGGGCGACATCGGAGGCTCCGCCATACTCGCCATGATCCGCGACGATCTGGCGCCCATCCTGATCGGTGAAGAGGCAGACCGAATTGAACGCCTGTGGGAAAAGATGTGGTGGCACATTCACTTTGTAGGCAGGGGAGGAGCGGCCTCATTTGCCTTAGCCGCCCTCGACATCGCCCTGTGGGATCTGCGCGGCAAAGCCAACGGCGAACCCTGGTGGCGTCTATTTGGAGGACACGATCCCCGCGTTCCGGTCTACGCCGGCGGCATCGATCTGCAATTCTCGCTGGACGCCCTGCTCGAACAGGCCGACGGCTTTCAAGCCCAAGGCTTCCGCGCCATCAAGATGAAAGTCGGCCGCGATCAGCTCTCCGAAGACATCGAGCGCGTCGCCGCCATGCGCAGCCACCTGGGAGCCGACTTCCCCCTGATGGCCGACGCCAACATGCGCTGGCGCGTCGATGAGGCCATTCGCGCCGCCCGCGGCATGGCAGAATATAATCTCTTCTGGCTGGAGGAACCCACAATCCCCGACGACGTCGCCGGACATGCCCGCATTGCTCGCGAAGGCGGTCTTCCCATCGCCACCGGCGAGAACTTCCACACCGTCTACGAATTCCAGCAGATGATCGCCCACGGCGCCATCGCCTTTCCCGAGCCGGACGTCGCCACTTTGGGCGGAGTGACGCCTTGGCTGAAGGTCGCCCACCTTGCCGAGACCTGCAACCTGCCAATCACCACCCACGGCGTCCATGACCTTCAGGTCCATCTCCTGGCAGCGATTCCCAACAGCTCCTACCTGGAGGCGCATGGCTTCGGGTTGGACCAGTTCATCCGACATCCACTGCACATTGAAGACGGGGCCGCTATCGCTCCCGAGAGACCCGGGCATGGCGTCGAATTCGACTGGGCCGCGCTCGAAGAGCACAAAGCCTGAACGGAGAAACCGATTAGATGGAAAAGTCACTGAAGGGAAAGACAGTAGCCGTCCTTACCGCTCACGAGTTCGAGGACATCGAAGTAATGTACACCGTCCTGCAACTCAGCCAGGCCGGCGCCGACGTCGTAGTCGGCACCCTGCCCCAATCAGCCCTCGGCCACTTCCACGGGCGACCCGCTTGGCCGGAAAAGCCAATCACCGGCAGGTTCGGGCATACGATCCCTTTTGACGTCCTTGCCGTTGGCAACCGCTATTCCGTCCAAAACATCTGGGAAATGGACCCCGAAGAGTTCGACGCCGCCGTCTTTCCCGGCGGACTCGCCCCTGATTTCCTTCGCATAGACGACAAAACTCTGGAATTCGCCGCCGCCATCCACCGTTCCCGTAAAGTCTTGGCCGCCATCTGTCACGGCCCCCAGGTCCTCATCTCGCTCGACCGCCAGAAGGGGACCGACAGCGTCGCCGGCCGCAACGTCACCGCCTACTGCGCGGTCACAGACGATCTACTCAACGCCGGGGCCGTCTACCACGACGTGCCCGCCCTGATCGACGGAAACGTGGTCACAGGCCGCGTACCCGACGACCTGCCTGAATTCTGCGATGCCATCATCGAAGCCATGTCGCCATCCTGATTCACTACACCGCCCACCAAAGGCAACTCAGAAACGCCCTACCGTACCTAATCCCCCCGTAGGGGCACCCCTCGTGGGTGCCCTCGAGGATCGACAGCAACTCACAGAAACTGGAGAAACTATGGACTTCTCAGAGGTAAAGGCAATGACCTTCGACGTCTTCGGTACCGTCGTCGACTGGCGCGGCTCCATCATTCGCGAAGGCGAAGACGTCTGGACCGCAAAAGGAGTGGACGTCGACTGGCCCGACTTTGCCGACAGCTGGCGCGGCGGCTACGGGCCTTCCATGCAACGCGTTCGCAGCGGCGAGCTTCCCTGGATGAACATCGACGCGCTGCATCGCCTGATCCTGGATGACCTTCTCGAGCGGCGCCAGGTCTCAGGACTGTCTGAGGCCGACAAAGTTCAGCTGAACAAAGTTTGGCACCGCCTGAATCCCTGGCCCGACGTTACCTCCGGACTCGCACGCCTGCGCAAGCGGTTCATCGTGGCTTCACTGTCCAACGGCAATGTCGCCCTGCTCGTCAACATGGCCCGCCACGGTGGTTACTGCTGGGACTGCGTCCTTTCGGCAGAGTTGGCAGGCCACTACAAGCCCGATCCGGAGGTCTATCAGACTGCAGCCTCGCTCCTCGGATTGGCGCCCCGCGAGGTCATGATGGTGGCGGCCCACAATGGAGATCTGATAGCTTCCAAGGAGGTAGGATTCAGGACTGCATTCGTCCACAGACCGTGCGAATTCGGTCCCGACCAGAGGTCCGACCTGACTGCTCATCACTCTGTTGACGTGGTTGCCGCCGACTTCAACGATCTCGCCGGTCGCCTAGGAATCCAGTGACACATCGCGTCTCTAGGTCCCAGGTATTCGAGGCGCCTCTCAAGAGCGGACACTTGACATGTCGCGGCCGGTGCCGAAGACCCGACTCCTTCCAACCGGTCAGAGGACGCGTCGCGTTGCAAAGACCCCGTCCCACAACCGAAGGCCGTAGTAACCACCTCGGTTCCTTATCACGGTCCCGGTCCCATTCCTGAGAATCCTTGGTTCGCCGCGCCCGCCTCCTGATAGGGCCGCGGCGCCCGATTCCGACTGCCGTATGCAAAGGCAATTGAGACACAAAGCACTACAGTCCCGATGCTTCTAGCCGGCCGCACATTCGTCATCCGAGTCAAGCAAGAGACCAGAATTCAGGACCGGATTGCCCCGCTGTTGCTGGCAGTTTTCTGCACTCTGGCCCTCTTTGAAATGTCGGCCGTCTGGCCGGTCGACACCCATGATGGAACTACCCATATTCGACGCGTCGAGGCACTGACGGCCGCGCTGCGTGAAGGCGTGATCTTTCCCCGCTGGTTCCCTGACCACATGTTGGGCTTTGGCAAGCCGGTACTCAACTACTATTCGCCCGGCTTCTACTATCCGCCCGCCCTGCTGCACCTGGCCGGGCTCGACTTGATTCTGAGTATCCGCGTCGCCCTGTCTCTGGCATTCGGGCTTTCGGCGTGGTGGATGTACCGGCTTTCCCGCCACTTTGTTTCCGTCTGGCCGGCAATGGTCGGCGTCATCTGCTTCCAATTCTTTCCCTATCGAATCTATGACCTCTTCATTAGGGGTGCATTTCCGGAATTCTGCGCCTTTGTCTGGCTGCCCCTGATCGCTGTCTGCACTCTGCAGGCCGCGAAGCCGGACAGATCTGCTTCCGATGGCTCCTCACTTCCCCTGAGGCTGGCAATGGCCGGCTTGGCTTGGGCAGGTCTGATTGTCACCCACAATCTGACCGCGCTTATGGCAGTCCTCCCACTTGGGGTCGTTCTCATGCTGTATGCAGTCTACCAATACAAGAAGCGTTCAGGCGTTCTCCGCGTCTTTCTGATTGGCATTGCTCCCGTTGCAGTCGGCATCGTCCTGACCGCCTGGTACGTACTACCCGCCTTGCTGGAACTGGGCTGGGTCATGAATGGAAATCGACTGTTCAGGGGAGTTGGCATGAGCCACTTCTTGGCGTTGGGAGAGCTTTTCGATTTCACAGCACTCTACGCCTACAACATTCCCGGTGCTCGGCCCAGTCTGCCTGTATACGTTGTTCCGGTAGCCTTGGCTGCACTGGTGGCGGCCTTGACGCTGAAGCCCTCTGCTTTACGTTCGCTTACCCAGCTGACGGTCCCACTGACTCTTGTCCTCGGTTGGGCCATGACCGATGCAAGCAAGTGGTTGTGGACTCGCATAGAGCTCTTCTTCAATCAGGTCCAGTTCCCTTGGCGTTTGCAGATCTTTATAGCCCTTGGTGTCGCACTCCTGCTGGCGGCGTCAATCGAGGCACTGCGCGGTAAATGGCGCCAGTGGGCGAAGTTGGTGCCTCTCTCCAGCCTTATCATTTCGGTCTACCTGTTCGCTTACGCTTCGATTGGTCTCAAATACACGACTAGCGAAGACGTACACAACGTGGCCCACTGGTCCGACTCAATTGATCACCTGTTCTGGAAATCGTCCATAAGCATCTGGGCCCAACACCTCCTGCCCATCTGGTCTGCGAACCCAATGGTTGATGCCCTCAACGCTGGACGCAAACCGTGGGAAGATTCTCCCGTGACGGATCCGATCGACTCTGCTGCCGTAACGCCGGTTCACACAAGCCTGCTCCGGCAATATTACCTGGTTACGACCGACCGGTCATTTCGCCTGCTTTTTCATAAATTCTACTACCCACCATGGCGCGTCTCCATCGACGGCATTGAGGTAGGTGCCGAGCCGGTGACCGGACTTGGCCTTGCAAGTGTAACCGTCACTCCGGGAACTCATACTGTTGAGATCGCCTGGGGTACAACTTCGGCGGTTTGGTTGGGTCGGCTTGTGACGGCTACAGGTTGGTTGGCTGTTCTCATGCTACTGCTTCAGACAGGAAATGGATTGGATATTCTGATCAGGAGGAAGGAAGCGGGACCGTTGCATGTATGGCAACTCTGGCTTCCCATCATCTGGCTGTCCGTAGGGGCTCTGATGTTACTCGCGGCCTCCGGCATCACCGTGCGCACCTGGGACTTTTCTGCGATCGGGGCCGACTATGGAAACATTCGACTGGAAGGCATACGCTCGATCCCGCAACGGCGTGCAGGAGAAGTGGCTCCGGTTCACCTGACCTGGCTGGTTACGGGCCCGGGCGAGCAGGAAAAAGCGTTCGTACACCTGGTCGACGAGGCAGGTTTCGTACTGAGCCAGGACGATATCCCCCCGGGTGGAGTGAATACGCCCCATCAGAGCTGGTTGGCAGGCCGGATCCTGCACTCTAAACACGAAGTCAAGATTCCAGATTCCTTGCCGCCAGGGAGTTACCGGCTCGTCGCTGGTCTGTATCACCCTGATCGGGTAAATGAACCGATTGTTCCGGTGAACGGCAGCAGCCCCTATCTGGAGATTGGATCCGTTGACGTGGTGCCCTGAAACAGCGCGCACGCACGTGGCGGAGAAAACCAGCCGCAATCAGGAGGCGAAGCGCGCTTCAATCTCTTTGAGTAGTCAGGGAAACGGATACAGAAGAGTCGGAGATAAGAAGCATGCAGTGGAGCCAGCCTATCAGGCCGAAATGCGGCTCCTGGGCTGGCCAATCAATCTTGCTGATGCCTGGGGTCGATGGCATCCCGCAGACCGTCGCCAATAAAATTGATGCTCAGAACCGTCAGCAATATCATCACCGCCGGCGGAACCCAGATCCACGGCCCGTCCTGTAGCACGTCCAGACTGCGCGCCGACTCCAGCATATTGCCCCAGCTCGGCGTCGGCAGCGGAATCCCCACGCCCAGAAAGCTCAACCCCGCCTCAAGAAGAATGGCGCCGTTCACGTCAAAGGTTACCGACGCCAGCAATGGCGCAACCACGTTGGGGAGTACATGTGAAACGATTATGCGCCGGTTGCCTGACCCCAGCGAACGCGACGCCAGCACAAACTGCTGTTCCCTCAGGGACAGCACCTGCCCCCGCACCAGCCGTGTGATGCCGGGCCAGCTGAATATCCCGATCAGGAAGATAACGCTGGCAATGCTCTGCCCCAGGTAGATGGCAGCCGTCAGGATGATCACCACGCGCGGGAAAGTCATCACCACGTCCGTAAAGCGCATGATAATCTGGTCGGCCATGCCCCGATAATAGCCGGAAATCGAACCCAAAATAACCCCGATCACCGTCGATATGGAAGCGGCAGCAAACCCCACCGCCAGCGAAACACGGCCGCCGTAGAGTGTACGACTCCAGATGTCCCGCCCAACCCGGTCCGTGCCCAGAAAATGCGCAAAGCTCGGCGACTGAAACTTGTCCGGCAAGTTGAGCGCCGCATAATCATAGCGCGCGATCAGAGGGGCCGCGACCGTCGCCAAAAGTACGACCCCGAACAGGACCAGACCTGCCAGCGCCAGCGGATGGCGTCGAAACCGCCGCCATGCCTGGGCAGTAGGCGACTGCGAATTGACTCTTCTCGCTCCAACCTCTATCTGCATTTCAGCCTGCTGTCTGAGTAGCTGCCATCCTGACATTCCAACAATAAGCAATGCTGCTCTCGCCCCAACACCGAACCAGAATCAAGCATAGCGAATTCTTGGATCGGCCACCGCGTACGCCAGGTCCGTAATCAGATTCGCCGTAAGCACCACCAGCGCCGTAACCAACATGATCCCCATCACCATGGGATAATCCCTGGCCGCTACCGCATCGACCAGCAGCGCGCCCATCCCAGGCCAGCTGTAAATGGTCTCCGTAAACAGGGCCCCCGCCACCAGGGAAGGCAGACTCAATCCCACAACCGTGACCACGGGCAGCAGGGCATTGCGGAAAACATGCCGCCATGTGACCGCAGGCGGCTTCAACCCCTTTGCATTGGCAGTCCGCACGTAGTCTTCCCCGCGCACCTCCAAAATGCTGAAACGCGTATAACGCAGAAATGTCGCCAAATTGAAGATTGCAAGCGTGCCCGCCGGAAGCACCAGGTGATACAAGAGATCAAAGAGCGATTCCGGCTTGCCAATCGTGCGCATCCCGCCCGAAGGGAACCAGCCCAACTTCACCGAAAAAACGTATAAGCCAAAAATGCCGGCGATAAATGCCGGCATCGAAATGCCCACAAAGGAAAGCCCCGTAAATGTAAAGTCCCAAATCGAGTACTGCCGCAGCCCAATGAATATGCCAAGCGTAATGCCTACCACGATGCCGATTGCCAGGGCCGTACCCATCAGCAGGAAGGTGCGCCGCATCCGCACGGCCAGCACCTCGCCTACGTCGTCTCCATTCTTGAAACGGAATCCCAGATCGCCCTGAACAACCTGCCCCAGCCAATTCACGTATCGCACCGGCAGCGGGTCGTCGAGCCCATATCGCTCGCGCACGAAGTCCAGGTCCTCCTTCGTGATTCCGATCTCCTCGTTGACAAAGAAATCGACCGGATCACCGGGTGCCAGGTTGATCAACAGATAGATGACTAGAGTGACCAGGAACAGGACCGGTATATTGACGAGAACGCGGCGCAGAAAGTATCGCATTGGTGTGGGAGGCGATGAGGCAGGAAACGAAGGAATGCCGGGCGGCAACGCTGACGGCCCTGAACCAGGAGCCGCCAGCTTCACCGCAGCAGGTACTTACTTCATGTTCCAGTCCTGAGAACGGTCCACGTAGGGGCCGCCGCCGGGAGCCGGGAAGTAGTGGAAGTCTTCAATATCCACCGTAGCGATGCCGTAGCGGGTCGAAACCCACCAGTAAGCGAAGGTCGCCTCTTCATTCTGGTACTTGCACAGGGCCGTACGCGCAGCCCTGTACTCGTCTGCGTTCTGCGCCGCATCCATGGCCGCGAACAGGTCGACGTAGTTGGGATCATCGATCCCCCACTGATTGTCTTCCACGTACCAGATTGGGCTGTAGGATGCCGGACCGCCGCCCGCGCCGCGATAAGCGATGTTCCATTCGGCAGCGTTGTCATCCACAACCGTACGCCAGGTCGGCACGTCGAGGAACGTCGGATTGACGTTGACGCCAACGTCGATCATGTTGGCCTGCATAACCGTCAGAATGTCCTTCGCCAGCTGCGAAGTGTAGTAGGTGGGGATGTCGAGGTTGACACCGTCAAGCGTAACACCATCGGCCGCCGCTTCAGCCAGCAGTTCACGCGCCTTGGCCGGATCGTATTCGTAGTAGTTGGCGTCTTCAGGCCAGAAAGTCGGATAGGGGTCCTGGCAGGGAGTCGCCTGCGCCGTTCCGTTGAAGACGTCGCTGATGATCGATGCCCGGTCGATTCCGTACATGAAGGCCTGGCGAACGCGCTTGTCCGACCACGGCTCGTTCAGGTAGTTGTAATTGAACATATTCGTCACAAACGACGGGCCCGAGAAGATCTGATAGTCGGGATTGTCGGCAAAACGGCTTGCCACATCCGCGCTCACGTACGTGAAGTCGATGTCCCCGCTCTCCAGCGCCAGTACCGCAGCCGTCTCGTCAACGAAGTAGCGGTTGATCAGCTGGTCCAGTTCAGGCACGCCGTCCCAGTAATATTCATTGGGCGCCAGCGCCATGAACTGGTCCTTCTCGTAAGAGTCAAACTTGAACGGGCCTGTCCCGACCGGGTTGGTGAACCACCAGTCGGCGCTGAAAATCTCAGTCGGCTCGAAATCGATGGCGTGCTCAGGGAGCGCGTAGTAGCCGCGCACCGAGTCATAGAAACGCGGATTGGGGATGTTGAGCTCGATCTCGAGAGTCAGATCGTCAACCACGCGAATGCCTGTAATCTCGTCAGCTTCACCGTCGTTGTATTCGGTCCAGCCGACTATCTGGTCGGGCTGGCTGATGCCGAAATGGGTCACGGCTGCCATCGGCGCTGAGACGAACTCGGCCGTCCACTTCAGGTCGGAAGCGGTGAAATCCTCACCATCATGCCACTTTACGCCTTCTCTCAGGTTAAAAGTCCAAACAGTTGCGTCCTCGTTCGGCTCCCAGCTCACCGCCAGCGCAGCTTCGCTGGTGTGATTCGAGAAGGTGGAGTCCATAATGATCAACGGCGTGAACATCTTCACGAACCAGACATTGCCCGCGCCGTTGTTATAGAGTACGCCCTGCGGGTCGCCGCCCGGCCCCACGTCAAAGCCGCCTATCAGAACCTGTTCGACTTCGACGTCTTCCGGCGCCATCTCGTCTGCAGACGCGGCCGGCGCCGCTTCCTCAGCCGGCGCCGCAGCCGGCGCCGCACAGGCAACCAGCAACGCCAGTGACAGTACTGTCACAAGAACCAGAAACTTGCTTCTGAACATTGGTACCTCCAGTAGGTTTGGGTTTGGAAAGAAGTCCGAGAATATTGCACTTCTTGGAGCGCATAGATAATCGCACAAAAATGCCCCGATCGCCAAATTCGCGGGCCCCTACTGTCACCCGCAACCTGCCCCTTTCTCGCCGCGTCGAACCCCGATGAACGCCCATAGCTGGACGGGGTCCAACCCGCAATGTGGCGCAACTATTCCCTTACAACCCGTCTCCTCCATTCCCCCCTCAACCCCCGGTAGGGGCAGGCCTTGTGCCTGCCCTCCTCCTCCCTTCCTCGCCGCATCCACTATTGCCACACCTGACCATCCTCGTCCCCAGAAACGACTGCTCCCATCGAAGCTCAACAATACGATACCGCCCCGGTTTCTGTGATATACTGGCTCTTTGGCGGCCGCAAGATCCTTGCCATCACTTCATCTCCTGCATTGCAACCGCGACAGTCGCAATCAAGGTGAGTAGGACTCATTGACGCTTGTCTGAACACGATCTGCGGCAGCAAAATGCGGCTGACCTGCGCACTCGCGCAAGGAAGAATCCAGTTTCACGACGGTGTTCTTCGAGGCCCTTCGTGGACAAAAAGGTGTTCTTCGCGACCCTTCGCGTGACTTCGCGGACAAAAGAAAGGTGTTCTTCGTCGCCCTCGTTCCTTGACGCAGGCCTGCCTAACTATCTCCAATCCAATCTCCCTTCAAACACATGACTTGAGACGCGGAGAACAACCATGTCAACCCAAAACTATGAAGTCCTGTTTCTGGAAAGGGGCGTCGCCGACGTGAGGAAGTGCGAAATGCCGTCCGCGGGGCCAGGTGAGCTGGTCATTCGGGCCCTTGTCTCCCTGATCAGTCCTGGCACTGAAAGAGCCTTCCTTCTCGGTCTTGCCAATACCCCCGACCGCTACCCCCAAAAGACAGGCTACAGCCACATCGGCGAAGTGGTCGAGGTCGGAGCCGGGGTCGAAGGCTGGGCGGTCGGTGACCGCGTCGCCTCACGCGCCAACCACAAACTGTTTGCGTCCATGCCGGTCTCCAACTGCAACCGCATCCCCTCAGGCCTGACCAACGAACGCGCCGCCTTTTTCCGGCTCACCTCCATCGCAATGCAGGGCGTGCGCAAAACGCGCATCGAACTGGGCGAGCCGGTCGCCGTCATAGGGTGCGGACCGGTCGGCCTGCTGGCGGCACAGCTGGCCCGTCTCAATGGCGGGCTTCCCGTCGTCTCCATAGACAAAGATGCGCGCCGCCTCGCGTTTGCACAGGATTTTGACCTCGACGCCGCCTTGCCGGCCGACGATGACCTCAAGGAAGCCTTGCGAGTGCACTGCAACGGCGACGACCCCGCGCTGGTCATCGACGCCACTGGCCATCCCGAAGCCATTCCCGCCGCCTTTGACCTCGCCCGCTCCGGCGGACGCGTGCTACTCCTGGCCAGCACCCGAGGCGATACCGAGGCCGTCAACTTCTATCGCGACGTCCACATTAAAGGACTCACCGTTATCGGAGCCCACGAAAGCACCAGACCGCGTCTGGACTCGGCGCCAGGCTGGTGGACACACCAGGCCGACGAAAACACCGCCCTCAGGCTCCTTGCCGGCGGCCGTCTGATCGTAGATCCGATTACCACCCATCGTTTCGCCTGGCACAACGCCGCGGCGGCCTACGCTATGCTTGCCCGCTGGGAACCGGGTATGATGGGGACCCTCCTTGACTGGCAGGATTCATAGAGGCGCCGACCAACACAGCGATGAATCCTTCGACCCCAATCTCGTCCAGAGAGATCTTCGAGACTTGGTGGCCTCTGGCCCTGAGCTGGCTCATGATAACCGTGGAACAGCCAATTCTGGCGGCAGCAGTGGCTCGCAGCGGCAATCCAAAGATTCAGCTCGCAGCCTGGGGTCTGGCATTCTCCCTGGCAATCGCTCTGGCAGCTCCCTCAATCTCCATGCTGGCAGTGTCAACCTCTCTCAGCAGAGACAGGATGTCCTACAGGCGCGGGCGCGGCTACATGCTGTGGCTCAGCCTCGGTCTTACCTTCGTTCACTTCATTCTGGCATTCACCCCTGCATTTGAACTCGTTGTACTGGGACTCATCTCTGCCCCGCTGGAACTTGCAGAGCCCGTCCGTACAGGCTTTCGCATTCTGCTTCCCTTAGTACCCAGCCTTGCCTTAAGACGTTATCAGTACGGTGTCCTGATTCGTTGCGGAAAGACGCGCGCAGTGTCGCTTGGCACGGTGACGCGCCTGCTGATTGAGGTTGTGCTCGCAATTGGGCTTTTTCAGTTTACAGGCCTGGACGGGGTCGTCGTCGCCAGCACAGCCATTGCGACGGGCGTGGTCTATGAAGCAATCTATGCCACGATTCGCGTTCGGCCTGTCGTTCAGAAAAATCTCCTCTCCATTACGCCCGGCCATGCCCCGCTGTCGTGGGGAAGATTCCTGCGCTTCTATCTTCCCCTGGCACTGACGACTTTGATGCAGATGCTGCTCCAGCCTCTGGTTAGCGCTAGCCTCAGCCGTATGCCGGATTCGATTGGTTCGCTCGCACTGTGGCCGGTACTGTTTGGCGTCCTGCTCGTGATTAACAGCGCCGCGATCGGTTTCGTCGAAGTGGTGATCGTGCATCTGGACCAACCTGGCTCCATTGAAGCGTTGAGGCGTTTCGCGCTCCGCCTCGCAGTCTTACTGGCGCTGGTCCCTCTTGCACTCTCTGTTACGCCTCTTGGCGACCTGTGGCTGATTCGGTTCGCGGCCCTTCCCGCCGACCTGTTGCAGCAGGCAAAGGCGGCTCTGTGGCTGGTGATACCCATCCCGGCCTTGACGACAATTTCAAGCACGCTCCAAGGCACTCTCATAAACGGCCAGCGTACGCGGGGTGTCACCGAGGCTGATGCAATATCCCTTGCCACGGTCGCCATCTTGTTGACTTTGGGTACTCTTTGGGGGGGCCGCCCCTGTCTGGGAGAGGGCGAAGGCAGCGCGGCCGTACTCTGCGGCGTTTCGGGGGTCTATATCGCTGTTGTCGCCTACGCCGCTGGTTCGGTCACGCGCAATCTGTGGCTGTGGCGTCGCTCGCAGCCGGTCTATCTGTCTATTCGACTGCGCCACGCCCGGGCATAGGAAAGGAAGGGGATCTACATACTTGAGTGCCCGAAAAAATACGAATCGGGGCTCGTGCGAATACTAAAGTATTTTGGTTGACTAGATTGCTCTTGATGTGCATTCGTACCATATCTACTTTCTATGAAAACGAATACCCTACTCACTGTTCAGCTCCCCGTCTGAGGTGACTACGAAAAAAACAGCAGAGAAGCACGTTGGAGGAGGTGTAGTCCAGCACGGGTCACCAAAGTGGGATAGCGTCCATGCCTGACTTTGAGATTGGTGCTCTTAGATCGTATCGGGAGGCTACGGATTCCACGAGGTTCACAAACCAACTTGGAGAGTAAGGGGCAACTACGACTTCGTGAATGAGGGTATGGGTATCTACTTTGTAGTAATCTCCCCCTTCAATCTCGCGATCGAAATCTCCTGATACTATCCTGACTTCCTGTTCATGTTCAAAGCTCTTGCGTTTCACCAAAAGGGAGGCAAGTATGTTGCCTTCACCAATGATGGTGGTGTCGTAATCAATATATTTTATTCTACCAATGAACATCGGTGTGTCATCTCTTAGGCATTCAGATAGTTTCTTAAACGTGGTCTTTATCGCAATCCCTGATGCACCTCCGTACAGTTTCCACATAGCTTCGGATTCATTTTCGTTCTCGTGCCAGCAGTTCACAAGTGCTCTACGAACTCTCTTTCCTTTACTTTCGGAAAAAGATTCAATCATATCACGAACCAGTTCTGAGGGTATCTCCATTCCTTCGAACATTACTTGGCGCATGTCTTGAGTGGCTTTAGGGATGGAGCCTTCGAAAGGGTCTCCAAGTTTATCTAGCCTGGAGAAGAAAAGTGCTTCTCTGTCTAAGAGTGAAACGAACTTGGTGAAGTCAATGTATCGCCAGAGGGTTGCGTCTGGTGGGGGTGGATCGAATTCGGGGTGTTCTTCGTACACTTGCTGCCTAATTCCGCTGCGACCGGAGAGTATCTTGGTCGGGCATCACCTTTTTCGATGTCAAATTTGGAGGGTGATAGTAAGTCAAGGCTCTTTCTATGAGGTCATGTGCTTCTCTCAGTTTTTGGAGTCCTTCGTTCCTGTTATTCAGGAATGCAGATGTGAACCCAGGGTCGCCCACTACCGGGGCTTGGTCGTCAGGCCAAGCTGCCTCCGGTGTCGAAGTCAGGACAAAATCGATGATGGCATCCATTCTGTTCTTGACTTCTTCAGTTTGTTCTCTTAATTTGCGTGCGAATTCTTGCGGGTTTTCTTCTATCATTTCTGAATCCCCTTAATGTTAGGGGTGTATTGTAGCAGGTGTGGCGCAAACTGGCCAGAGCGTGCGCGTGTGGCCAAGCCCGTCGTGAAGGCGGGCTTTTTGATTCTTGGGGGGCGAAATTTTTTCGCATGCGTGATTGCCACTTTAAGACTCGACAAATTCACTAGGGGCGAGGGGACAGCACGGCACTATTTGCCAAATTCGATCATCTGCGCTGCACTGGCGAAAATCTGAATCGACGCAGATTCTTTTGGGGCCACCGCATTGTACGGTGGCTTTTCGTACAGGGCAGGAACGACATGCCAGCGAAGATTGAACCTGAAGGCGTCAACACTGTTCTCGACTTCTTTCTGATGTTTCCGGACGAGGACAGCGCCAGTGAATATGTCGAGATGATCAGGTGAGAGGAAGGCGTGTGCTGTCCGCACTGCCACTGTGAGGATTTGAAGAAGCTCAAACGGGTGCCAAGGCGCAGGCGGGTGAAGAAGCTCAAGCGCAAGGTCTGCTACGATTGCAGATGGTGCAAGGAGCGGTTCAAGGTGCGCACCGGGACCGTGTTTCAGCGGTCGCACATTCCGCTCAACGAGTGGCCGTATGCGATCTTCATTTTGGAGACTGGGCGCAAGCGATTCAGCAGCCCGGGCCACACTTCCCAGCCCCAAGTCAACGCGTATGCTCAACTTCGGGACACCGCATCCCGAAGTCGGAGAGGAGTGAACTATCTACCTCTCCGCGATTCTCCCAGTCAACCGCAAAAGCGTCTCCTGCACCAGAAGCTCATGCTCCGGTGAACGGTCCGGCGGCTGCTCGCCCCGCAGCGTCGCCACAAAGGCAACCAGTTCCTCCTCGTACGTCTGCTGCCGGCTCTGCGTCGGCACCGGAACGATCTGCTCTCCGGCACTGAATCCCCCGTCATCCTCCTCCAGGCACAGTCTGATAGCATACGGCGGCTCGAATGGATCCAGCAGGATCGCACTGCCTTTCGTGCCGTACACCTCAAAGCGCCGCGCCATCGGCTTCGGCTCCATCGCCGCGATGTCCACAAACGCCAGGCCTCGCTCGAACTCAAGCACGCCAAGCGTGTTGTCGGTACACGCAGGCCCCGCCCCGTCCGTACGCAAAAAACTGGTTGTACGCGTCGGCCTGCCCATCAGAAACACCACCTGGTCCAGCATGTGCCCGCCAAGGTCGAAGAAAATACCTCCCTGGTGTACCGCAAGCGCACGGCGGCTGTTGGGATCCACGCTTGTTGACATGTGCGCACGCGTGCAATAAATGTCGCCCAGTAGACCGCCGTGCACCCACTCCGCGATCTGGCAGAATCCCTTCTGATAGCGAAACATATAGCCCATCTGGATGAGCAGACCCTGGTCCTGCGCCTTGCCCATCACCCTCTGCCAGCCCGCCCAGTCTTCACCGGCCGGCTTGTCGTACCAGACGTGCTTGCCTGCGTCAACGATTGCCTCGGTCTGGGGCAGGCTCTCTGCGTTCCTACCCTCCGAGGCCACGGCAACGACAGAGGAATCCGAAAGCATCTCCTCTTCCGAATCAAACCAGTGCACTTGACCAAACGGTCCGCTACTGCCCTCCATCTCGGCCCGTCGTTCCGAATCCGGTTCAAAGAGACCAACCACCTCGACGTCGGGCGAGTCCAGCATCGCCTGCATCTTACCCGCAGCGTGCCCGTGCTTCGTCCCGTACTGCGCCATCCTGAGCGGCTCCGCACCGTTTCCAACAGTCATTCCAAGACCTCTCTAAAACCTGCATTCAACTGACCACCCACCCACAGCCAGTCCCTGACACCAAACGAGGCGAGCAAAGTCTCCGCACGCCTCGCCTCTACTATCCTATGTCCAACACCGCAGTCACTGACCACTGACCACTGCAGTCAAGCGCAAACCGGATTATCGTCGGTCCAGCGGTTGAAGCTCGTCTTGTCCTCTACCTTTGCCATGTGATCGCGCGTATCGCGCCACAGCTTCTCCCACGCCGCCGGTTCGCGTAGTACCGTGTCCGGATACTTGCGGCTGCGCGCCACAAAACCGGGGAATGCCGGCCTCCCCGTCGGTTGTCCCGTCGGGTTGTACCGTATGTCGAAGCTCCAGCGGATCGTATCGCTGTTATTCGAGTAGGAGGCATGCAGCGTCTGCTTGTGCATCAGCAACGCATCGCCCTTATTCATGATCATTGGCCGGGCCTTGCCTTCCAACAGCTTGCCCGGAACCGCCAGACCGAGATTGGTCGGGCAGTGGTCGATCAAGCCGCGCTTCTGGCTACCCGGCCAGACGCAGAGGCAACCGTTCTCCACGTTCACATCCATCAGCGGAAACCAGACCGTCAGCATCTGCGTCTCGTCCGCCTCCGTCCTGACGACGCCATGGTCCTGGTGGACGACCGTCTTGCCCAGCATGACGCGCCCCGTCTCCTGGTTGATCGGCGTCAGATGTTCCGGCGGCTTGAGGCGAACATGCTGTACGGGGTTGGAGTAAATCTCGCCGCCGAGGATGGACTCGACTGAATCGAGCAGACTCTCGTTCGTCAACATGCCGAAAACTGCCGGCCCTGCCCAGAAGGGCGTGTCCGGCTTAACATTGCCCTGTGGCAGCGAAAAGTCGAAGTACTGCGCATGGACCTTGCCGCTTTCCTGGTAGATGGCAATCAGCCGCTCAGCAAAGGGAAGTTCCTCGTATAGAGAAGTGGTCTCCCCCGCGTCATACAAGTCGTGAGCCAGGTTGTCCAACACAC
>JAPPKG010000688.1:0-2751 GCA_026914085.1 Caldilineaceae bacterium
AGATTTCGACGTGGACTGGGACGTGATCCCTGACGCGTTAACGTACGGGCACATTCTGCCTGGACCGGCAAATGAAGGTGAGGCACTGAAACTGATCGGCGACGCCCTGGAAAGGGTTTACTCGGGCGATGCGAAGGCCGCTGATCTCTTCCCCGAAGTTTCGCCAAAGGTAACGGCCGTAATTTCGGATATTTAGGACGGAAGTGTGTAATCCATTGATCCTCGAAGGCTCACGAATGCAAAGTCTTTTGTCAGCGCTTTCGTGGCCTTCGTGGGTTATCAGATCGCTCTAAGACAGATCTGCCACGAGCGGATGGCAGGCCAGATCTGAGCATGCAAATGGGGCAGTAATCCGTGGCTTCAGCAGTCATTACACCTAGCGGCAGTTTTTGGAAGAGCAGACGATTTCGCGATGCGATGGTTGCATACGCTTTCATCTTGCCGTGGGTGATTGGTTTCATCCTGTTCGTTGGCGGCCCCATCGTGGCATCATTCGTACTTAGCTTCTTCCGGTGGAAGATGATCGCGCCGCCCAGATTTTACGGGCTGACCCATTACATCAACATGATCACCACGGATGAACTGTTCCGTACTTCGATCTGGGTGACCTTCAAGTTTGTACTGATTTCAGTTCCTATCGGCCAAGTATTGGCCTTGATTTTGGCTTTGCTGCTCAATCAGCGGATAAGGTTTCTGGGATATTGGCGCTCGGCATTCTATTTGCCTGCTGTAGTCAGCGGGGTGGCCGGTTCGGTTATATGGGTGTGGATGTATCACGTTGAGCTGGGAATTGTAAACAATGGCCTGGCGCTGATCGGAGTAGAGGGGCGAAACTGGCTCTTCGACAAGGAGTTGGTCCTGGGTTCGTTGATCGTCAAGAGCCTCTGGAACATAGGCATCCCGATGGTCATTTATCTGGCTGCGCTGCAAGGGATGCCGCAGCAGCTGTATGAAGCGGCAGACATAGACGGCGCCGGGGAAGGCCCGAAGTTCCTTTCGATCACGCTGCCCATGCTGTCGCCTGCCATCTTTTTCAACGTAGTCATGGGGATCATCGCGGCGGTGCAGACCTTTGCAGAACCTTATGTGATGACGGGAGGCGGGCCGGACAATGCAACGCTATTTTTGGGCCTCCACCTCTATCAGAATGCATTCCATTACCTCAAAATGGGCTATGCTTCGGCAATGGCATGGATCATGTTTCTGCTTATCTTTGGGCTGACGGTATTTCAGTTCGGGCTTGCCGGGCGCTGGGTCTACTATGAGGGCGGGGCGCGGTAGCCCGCGGGAGTTTCGAGAGTGGTTGTTGGAAACGAAGCTGTTCCTACAGGTGAAGGGCTGCATGGCGAGGCCTATTCCCGGCCCAGCAGACTGCGCACTCTCCTGCTTGGCAACCGATTTCAGACCGGGCTGGTCCGGCTAATTGTAATCTATGCCCTTCTGGTATTCTCGGCGTTCTTGTTTCTCTTGCCGTTTTACTGGATGGTGAACACGGCGCTTAAGCCGCCTAACCAGGTCTTCACACTGCCGCCCACCTGGATTCCGAAGCCGGTAATGTGGTCGAACTTCCTGACGGCCTTCACGATCCAGTACGAGACGGACCCACCTGTTTACAATTATGCGCTCAATACGGCAATCGTTACAGTCAACGGGGTGGTCTCGACGATATTCTCGAGTGCGCTGGTGGCGTATGCTTTTGCCCGCCTGGAATTCCCGGGTAAGAACGTCATTTTTATGGGCATCCTGAGTACACTCATGATCCCCTTTGCGGTCGTGATGGTGCCTCAGTTCATCATTTGGCGGTATTTGAACTGGCTGGACACGTTGTGGCCGCTGATGATTCCGCACTGGTTCGGGTCGGCGTGGAACATTTTTCTGCTGCGCCAGTTTTTCATGACGATACCGAGAGAGTATGACGAGGCGGCCTATCTAGACGGCGCGTCGCGGTGGAACATTTTCATCCGGATTATTCTGCCACTTTCCAAGCCGGCCCTAGCGGCTGTCGCCGTGTTTGCCTTCGTTTTCTTCTGGAATGACTTTCTGGGCCCGTTGATCATTCTGTCGACGCCGGAGAACTTTACGCTGACGCTTTTCCTGGCGAACTTCAATGTAGCCTACCGGGGGACGCCGTGGCATCTTTATATGGCCGCTGCGCTCATCATCATACTTCCCTGTCTGATCCTGTTTTTCTTTTCTCAGAACGCATTTCTGAAGGGGATAACGGTTACCGACCTGAAGGGTTGAGGTAAGCCGCCCACTTCACGGACCACTCTGCACAACTTTCCTTCACAGATACTGAGGCACCAATGAAAATCAAAGAAATCCGTGCATTTGAGATTGCGGCCGAGGCACAGCCGCAGACGAAGCCGCGTACGCCAAGCCGGGCAGACACCATTCACATGAACCGTCCCATGGCCCGCTACCCCCGTTTTCCCAACGGTGAGGGGCACGTGTCGATGGCCCCTTGGAAACGGCCGGCCGTGCTGGTAACAGCGGAGGACGGCACGCAGGGATTCGGCATTTCTCTTTACGGGTCCGTCGTAGCGCCCATGATCAACGAGCATTTCGGTCCCAATCTGGTCGGCGAGAACGCGATGGCGACTGAGAAACTGTGGGATATGATGGTGCGGCTCTCGACCGCATTCAGCCCCACAGGCATGACAAGCTACGCGATCAGCGCGCTCGACGTGGCCCTGTGGGACCTGAAGGGGAAGCTGCTGGGGCTTCCGGTGTACGAGTTACTGGGAGGGC
>JAPPKG010000625.1:0-2736 GCA_026914085.1 Caldilineaceae bacterium
CCCCCCCCCCCCCAACGCCCCCCCTACTGCCTACCCGACCGGGTGTCGATATTCGAAACAGGTGCCTTATCGAAGGTGTCCAGCCCGACCGGGTCCCGCCAGTCCCATCAGATCCCCGTAGGTGCCGGTCTTGTGCCTTCCCTCGCACCCGCCCCAACTGAAGAACGCCGCCGTACGGCCAGGCCTGGCGCCCGCACTGCGTCTCGCCCAAAGACGGTAAACAACCCCGGCCGCCGCTGGCACGGATTCCCCGCCAGACTGTTCCCACCCCAAATCTGGGATGCACACGGCCCTGGCGCAGAGTTTCTTCTGTAAGGCGTATTCCAACCACATGTAACGCCCTCAACGCCGGTATTCGGGGGGGAGAGTCGCTCCTTGGATTGGGCGGCCAGGTCAATTCATGGCCCGCAGACCACTGACCAGCCTTTCTGAATCTTCCTCGTTGTTGAAGACGTGCGTGGACACGCGAATCATCCTGCCGTCCAACTCAAGCGGCGCCACCAGTACCTTTCTCTCCTTCAAATGTTCCTGGATCTCCGCAGACGTATAACTTCCAAGACTGAAAGTGACGATGCCCGACGACTTCCCGTAGGCCGGCGGTGTATGCAGCGTAAGGCTCGGGACCTCCTGTAGGGCCGCCTTGAGACGGTCCGTGTAGCTGGCGATATTGGAGAACACGTTCTCCCACCCGATCTCCGTCCAAAAGTCGAGCGCCTTGCCAAATCCGATCTGGTCCGCCAGGTTCCGCGTCCCAAACTCGAAACGCTTTGCCTCGTCCAGCAGTGTGGGACCGCCCACCAGGTCGAAGTCCTTCTGCGAATGGGAGCCAATCCAGCTCGGCTGGACCCATGGAATCATGTCCCGCCGCACGTAGAAGCCACCCGTGCCCTGAGGCGCCATGATGTACTTGTGCCCGCTGAAAGCGTAGAAGTCGCAGTCCAGCTCGCGCATATCAACCGGAACGGCACCATAAGCCTGGGCACCGTCCAGCAGCACCGGAACCCCCCGATCGTGTGCGACGTCAACCAGTGCCCGCGCCGGCAGCCGCTGGCCCGTACGGCGGCAGACATGGCTGATCGAAACGACCCGGGTTCGCTCGTCCAGCAGCCGCTCAAACTGTTCCAGCATCTGCTCCTCGTCGTGCACCACCTCCAGAAAACGCAGCTCTATGCCATACCTGTGGACATGGCTGTACCACGTGATGCGATTTCCCGGGTGCTCCTTGTCGCTCAGTATGACGTTGTCGCCCGCCCGCCAGTTGATCCCATTGGCCACAATGTTGATGCCGATAGTCGTGTTCTCGCCCAGCACAATCTCGTCGGCATCAGCGTTCATCGACTGCGCGACCTTCTCCCGAGTCGCCTCAAACCCCTCCAGCATCTTTTCGTGAATCCCGGGCGCGGCCCCACCGGCGTTCTGAAACTGCGCCCAGCGGTTAGTCTCCTCGATCACCGGCTCCATCTTCGGCGAAAACCCGCTGCTCTGAAAGTATGCGTATTCCTGCGTTATAGGCGTAAGGCGGCGTACATCGGACAGTTGCATTTTGAGACTGATGCAATGATTGGTAAGCCGTTAGGGAAAAAATCGACGCGCCCCGGCAGGTGGATTACATAGGGCGTTCGGCATGAGAATGCGGATCGAGAGGGATGGCAAGCGCAACGGAAGGAATTTTACTCCATTTCCTACCATCTGGAGAAATGAGCTACCTGTTTACTGTGAAAGAATGTAGGCCATGTCGAGGATGGATCTGCTGGAACGGACGAATTTGGGCGAAGAGAAAGTTTAGAGGTGACGAGATTGCTGAAGAGATGCGGAAATTGATTGAGGAAGTCCGCGCAACCCATCCTTTCGCGAAAATGAGCGAGGACGGAAACTTAGGGTGGATCCCAAATGAGAATCGGAGATTGCATGTATTGCAGACGCAGGCTGTGCCTCAGCATTCCTGCTTTATTGCCGGCGGGAAAATTCGTGGTTTCAAATAGAACTTCCTTTGGGAAAAGGCGAAGAATGTCGATGACGACGGTGTATTATTATGAATTTATTCATATAAATATGTCCGCTTTGTCCGCTCAAAGGCATGTTTTTGGGCGTCTTGGGGCGGATCCAGACTATTTGTTCATGTTGTGCATAGGTTTTGGTAGGGCCATGGTGCCGCGAAGCGCTTTCCTCTTGAGGGCCGGAAAGGCGGTTGAGTTGACAAGTCTCTGGGGCTTTCCGGCGCGGCCGACTTTGGCTGCAGCGAGGACTACGGCAGACTCATCTGAGATGGGCCATAAATTGGGGGAATGGCGGTGGCTACGAGATAGAGAACAAGACCTAGCTGCCTCCTCCGTGGCTCGCCCGGCCGAACTGCCAATTCTACAGGTCTCGTACGACCAGCGTTCAGGAAACCGCGCGCAGGCGCAATCGATAGTGCCCCCGCCGGTGCTGGGGAAAGGATTCGGGCCGGTAATGGAGAGTCAGAGCGTCGGGATGTCTTATGAAATCCGGCGAATGTTTGCTTACGCACGTTATAGGCTCAGGTGACCGGCCGAGAATAAAATATAATAATATTTATTTGAAATACGCGAGGCAATGGCACCAGGCCAACGGCTTTCGTGCCGTTAGACTTCGTTCCAAAGTATCAGGGTGGGCAGCAAGCGAGTTGCTTCTTGGTCATTCTTCCCCTTTCTTGAGCCAAATACTAATGTAAGTTCAATTTGATACCAAGAGTTTTTCGTACTCTGGGTCGAGTTC
>JAPPKG010000553.1:0-2723 GCA_026914085.1 Caldilineaceae bacterium
GGTCGCCGGTCTGATCGCTTACGACGGCACAGAGTTCTGTGGATTTCAGGTGCAGCGGGAGGCGCCGACAGTCCAAGGTGCGTTGGAAGAGGCGCTGGCGGAGCTGACCGGCGCGAAATGCCGGGTAAGCGGCGCAGGCAGGACTGACACAGGAGTACACGCCAGAGGGCAGGTAATTGCGGTTGAGGCGCCCTGGCGGCATTCAGGGGAAGCCCTGCGACAGGCCTGGAACCAGCGGTTGCCCACGTCGATACAGGTCCGCTTCCTGACGGAGGCACCGCAGGGGTTCCACCCCCGGTTCAGCGCTGCGGAGCGAACCTACCGCTACACGATGTGGGTGCCGGTGTGCGAGGGAGATGGTGAAAGACGTTTTCCTCTTGTTGACCGGTTTGCGTTGGTGTTACCGAAACGCCCAGACCTGGAAGCGATGAACGGTGCTGCCAAGCTGTTGACTGGGACACACGACTTTGCCACATTTGGGCAGGCGCCTCAGGGGGAGAATACGGTTCGCCGAATCGTGTCGCTCTTCTGGGAACGGGTGGAGGAGTCGCTGCCGGTGCTGGACCCGTATCCGTTGGAGCGGCTGGTGCTGACAGTTACTGCCAACGCATTCTTGCGACGGATGGTGCGTAATCTGGCCGGCTCGCTGCTGGCGGTAGGTCTGGGAACGTGGCGGGTCGATGAACTGGCTGAGGCGTTGGATGCGAAAGACCGCAGCCGCTCTGCGCCGCCACTCCCGCCCAACGGGCTTGTTCTGGAGCGGGTACAATATGCAGAGTATCCTGATCTGTTTTCTGCGCAATAGACGTGTTGGTGCAGTCAGCAGATGGGTTGTTTGCAGGTGCGAATGAGGAGATTACAGGGTGAAGACACTGAGCCTTAGTTATGAAGAGGCCAAGAGCGGACGTGAGTGGTGGGTAGTTGATGCAACTGACAAGACGCTTGGCCGGTTGGCGTCGGAGATTGCGCAAGTTCTGCGGGGTAAGCACAAGCCGAGTTTCACGCCCAACGTGGACTGTGGTGACTTCGTCATCGTCGTCAACTGCGACAAATTTCACGTGACAGGCAACAGGCTGGATGATAAGCGCTATTACAGGCATTCCCGTTATCCCGGCGGCTTGAAGAGCCGAACGATGAGGGAGCAGTTGGAAAGACAACCGGAGAAGATTATTTTTGAGGCGGTGAAAGGTATGGTTCCCAAGACTCGCCTCGGCCGCGCCCAGATGAAAAAGTTGAGAGTCTACGCTGGTCCGGATCACCCGCACAAGGCGCAGAAGCCAAAGGTGCTGAAGCTGCAGGAGAGCAGATATGAGTGAGTATATCGAGGCTGTTGGGCGACGCAAGAGCGCGACGGCCCGAGTGCGGTTATATGAGGGAGACGGAGAGATAATCGTAAACAGCCTGCCGATGAATGGCTATTTCGGACGCGCTTTGGACCAGATGGTGATTCGGCAGCCGCTGGCCCTGACCGGGACGGAGAACAGCTTTAATATCAGCATTAAGGTGCATGGCGGCGGTGAAGGCGGCCAGGCCCATGCCGCGCGTCACGGTTTGTCGCGGGCGCTGGTGGCGGCGGACCCGAATCTGCGGCCGACTTTGAAGGCTGCGGGGTTTCTCACGCGCGATGCGCGCGTTAAGGAACGGATGAAGCCAGGTCTCAAGCGGGCGCGCAAGGCTCCGCAGTACACCAAACGGTGAGAGAGGCCCGTCAGAAATCGACGCAGGACAAAAGCGGTGGCCAAGCCATCGCTTTTTGTTCGTTTGTATTTCTGACATTGGCGACGGTACGGGGTTCGGGTGATTGGGGAAGGAGAGTCCGACATCAATGGTGATCCGGTGCGGGTTCCTGGTCATTGCCGGTTCGACCAGTTCCGTGGACGCGGAGGAGTTGCTGGGCGACGTGCAGAGCTTGCTGCCCGGCGTTGCGGATGGATACCTTCATCTCCTCAGCCGCGTATATAGGGAGCCTCCCCGATACCAGTTGGAGGAGACCCTGCGGCGGTGGTGCGATGAAGAGGAGCTGGACCTGATTTTGACGGTGGGCGGTACGTTCCCGGCGCCGGGACCTTCGGCCGAGGAGATCGTACCGGAAGCCACAGCCGCCGTACTAGAGCGGTTGATGCCTTCACTGCCGGAGATGATGCGTGCCAAGGCAGCGGAGACAGATCGGATGGCGCTGTTAGATAGGGGCGTTGCCGGCATCCGCGGGCGGACGTTGATCATCAACCTTCCTGGCGGGCGGGGGCGGACAGAGGCGTTTCTGGAGAGTATCCTTGACGCGGTCCCTTTGGTCGTGTCACGGATTGGCGTGGAAGATGAACAGCCTACCGCAGAGGACGCGCCGACTGCCCAGGACCGTGAGGAGATGAAGCCACGATCCGGGGCCTTGGACCAGGAGGAGTTTGCCGCCTTTCTGCGAGGGCGGCAGAAGAGTTCATGACCGGTTGCCGGCGCAGGGCGATCGAGGAAAGAATGTGAGAATTGGCTACTACAAGCCATGTTCTGTGTGTATGTACTGTGTGCGGTCTGTCTGGGGGGAATGTACCGTCAGAATTTCTGTAGTGGGCTCGCGATGGTCATAGCGGTGGACGTTGGGTATGTATGGGCGTTGCCTCGCCCGTCTTGGCTGCGCTGGCACATAGTCGGAATCTGGCACGACGCGGGGTGGGGGGGGAAGCCTGGTCGCAGCGGGTCGCCAAGGTCATATTGCCACACACTGGCTG